>CAIWRB010000198.1 GCA_903914955.1 uncultured Chloroflexota bacterium
CTGTAGATGACGTATATCTCATAGATGTTGCGAATGTAATTTCGTGTTTCTTCAAAACGGACACTTTCGAGAAATAGATCAGGGTCATCGCCTGAAAGTTCCTTCCAGGTTTGGGCATTTCCCGGCCCGCCATTATATGCCGCCAAGGCAGCATAGATGTCACCGTTCAATAAATCTCGATTGATTGCGAGGTAATGCGTTCCAAATGCTATGCTTACATCAGGGCGGTAGAGATCTTGATCGGTGTAATTAAGCGGCCAGCCAAGTTGAAAAGTGATCTGCTCGCCTGTGGCAGGGACGATCTGCATTAATCCTCGTGCGCCGGCGCTTGAGCTGACAAATCCCTCAAAGAGACTCTCTTGCCTGATCACGCTTAAAATAAATAATGGATCAAAATTATTTGTCTGTGCATCCGGGAAAATCAGATCGGAATAATATAAACCATAGCGGACATGAGCGAAATAGGGAGCCGCCGTCATCGATTCGACGTGATCGTCCAGTCCAGCCAGAGTAAGAGTTTGGCGCGCTGCAAAGATGGCTGTACGGTATAAACCAAGGCTAAGCAGATGATTTGCCAGCCGGTAACTTCCCACGGCGTCTTGATTTAGTTCCAATTCGGAGCGTAAACTTTCAAATTCCAGGCGCGCTTTTTCGTACAAGCCCATATCCCATAGCTCATTCCCACGCACCACGCGTTCATCTCCGGCAAGCGGGCCAAGTCCACTTAGGTCAGCATCTATGGGAAGGTTTAGAGTCAACCTTAACCATGTTTCAGCATCCTTGCGTTCTGTTTCGAGGTTTGGGGCGGTGCTCAATGAAACGGGCGCTGTAAACGGAGCGCGGTCTAAGAGCAGGTCGCGGGCCCGCTCGCTGTAATACCCGCCTGGGTCAGTAGATTGACTCCCGCGCCAGGTGTTCATGGCGTTGTCAACATCCCCTAGTTTTTGGTATGCCTTCCCCATCCATAAATAAGCGCGCGCCTTGTCTGATGGGTTGGTTGCCAAGCTAAGGCTACGATTGAAGGATTCCAAAGCTGTAGTGGTATCTCCATTGCGGTAAGTTATGATTCCCATAAAGAAGACCGCAGTGGAGGCCTGTTCTGTTCCGGGAAAATCATTTGCAACACGCGCCCATGTTTGCAAGGCTTCAGAATATTGGGCGTTACTTTCGTAAATGCGCGCGGCTCTCATTAGATAATCCACCGCCAATGGATTGCTTGGAGATGCAGATGCGAAATCCATTAAGGTCTTTGCAGCTTCCTCATCCAACCCCAGGGAAAACAATTGGATGTCTGCTTTTTTGCCCCAGGCCGTTCCCCAGTTTGGGTTCGTTGGGTAGCCTATGATGAAAGTTGATAGATCCAGGAGTGCTTCATCGTAAAAGTCCAATTCCTTTTTGGCGAGCGCGCGATAGTAATATGCAGTCCCGTCATTTATTGGATATTTCGAAATATATATATCCAATCGTTTGATGGCTACATCGTATTCCCCGTAGTAATAATCCACCAGACCGCGGTTGAGATCATCCACTTCTGCATTGGCATCCAAAAGAGCAACAAGGGAAAGGTAGGCGTAATTGGATAATGGATAATTTTCCACGGTCAGTCGGAATTTTCCCTGCGCTTCATCGTTCCGACCGAGGGTTTGATAAACCAGTCCGGCCTCATACGCAGCCTGGGCTTTGATGTAATCATTTGGCGCGCGCGCAGCGATTCCGTCGTAGAGTGCCAGCGCTGATTCGTAATCCCCAAGATCAGTTTGTGTGGATGCAACTTTGAGGTCAAGGTTTATGTCATCACCAATCGAGGGTGCTTGAATGGCTGCCGTATAAGCAGATAAGGCTTTTGTGTAATTGCCAGCATCGAAGAGCGCGTCACCGCGTAATTCCTGTGCATACGCATCCAAATAACCCGGGCGGATCGTGAGGTAGCTTTGCCAGGAATCTGCGGCGGCTTGATAATTTCCCAAACGATAATACGCGAGGCCTTGCAGAAAATGTGCCTGTCCAACATGGGTTGATTGGGGGTATTCCGTCATTAATGTTTGAAGCGTGTTGATGGTATCTTGGTAACGTTCTTGCGTAAAATAAATGCGCGCTTCGCCCCATTTTGCGGATGCGCGTAACTGCGGATCTGGCGAGTCGTTAAACGCAGTTTGATAGTGGACCAGTGCCGTATCATATTCACCATTAAAGAAGGCCTGGTCGCCAACACTCACCTGCGCCACTGGGAGGGGTGTCGACGTGATGGTGGGTGTAAATGTCGCTTCGGGAGTTGGCGATACACTTGGGGTCGCTGTTTGGCCTGGGATGAGGGCGGGAAGCCCTGAGGGCAGGGAACAGGCGGCTATCGCAATGGCAAGCCAAAGTGCAAGATAGGTGCGAATGTATTTCATCCTGATTTTATACTGGCAAAAGATTAAGTCGTCAAGCGAGGTTGTATTCGAGTTATCTGTGGACTATAATCGCGCTTGTAAATATTCAAAAAAAAAGAGGTAGAGTGAAGCTGCAACAGAAAATATTATGTTTGGTTCTATTTGTTGTGCTGCCCGTCGTGGCATGTTCGGCAAAACCTGAAAATTCAGCGGCGCATGTCACATCCACTGGATTCGTTTGCCCTGAACCAAATCCGCGTGTACAGTTTGAAAGTAAAGAGATCAACATCTTTACATGGACTGAGTATGTGTCCGCTGATATTCTCGATTGCTTTGAGCTAGTGTATGGGATCAAAGTGAATGTAGATTATTTTTCTTCAAACGAAGAATTGCATACAAAGATGTCGCTCGGCGAAAATTTGAATCGCTATGATGTGATCCATCCCAGTGATTACATGATCGATGTGTTGATCCGCGAAGGACATTTGCAAAAACTTGATCAAAGTAAATTACCTAACAGTAAAAATCTGGATGCGAGTCTGGTGAGTGCCTATGGGAATTCTGTTGATTATCTTGTGCCCTACCAGATGGGTACACAAGGCATTATCTATAATAAAAAAACAGTGACAACTCCGCCGACCTCCTGGGCCGATCTTTGGCGTACTGAATATAAAAACCGCATGGTGGCTGTGGATGACAGCCGGGTGATCATTGGCGTGGCTTTACTGGCTCTCGGTTATGATGTGAACTCAACGGATAAGACCCAATTGGCTGAAGCAAAACAAAAGTTGTTTGAGTTAATGCCAAATATCCGCGTGTTCGATAGCGACAGTCCGAAGACTCCGCTTGTGGCAGGGGATGTGGATCTTGGGATTGTGTGGAACGGTGAAGCGTTTTTAACTCAACAGGAAAACCCTGATTTTGAATATGTATTCCCGAAAGAAGGCACCATCATTTTTTTTGATGGAATGGGCATCCCCACCAATGCGCCGCATGCCGATGCGAGTTATGCCTGGTTAAATTATTTAATTCAAGGTGATGTGTTTTGGTTGACGCTGGTGGATTATCCGTACACAAACCCGAACAGCGCGGCGTTGGAATTTGCAAAAACCAATCATCCTAAAGTCTACGACTCTTATATGGCTTCCCCGATCACCAATACGCCTGCGGACATTTTCAGCAGCGGCCATAAAGTGGAAGATCTTGGCGACGCGCTTGTAGTTTACGATCAGATCTGGACCGAGATAAAAAAATAATCCCAAGATCATTTGGTGCGCATTGAGCATGTTTCTGAAATTTATTGGCGTGCGAAAATGCTCGATACATTCAAACGTGCCCCACTCGAAGCGCAGGCTCAACTCATTGCGCTGCGCGAAAAATATTTCAAAGGTTAAATTATGAGAACTGTATTCTGGGAAAATAACGAACTTAAAATGATAGACCAGCGCATCCTGCCCGCGCGTTTTGAAGTTGTCTCGTATCACGCGCATAAGGACGTTGCTTTTGCCATCACAGATATGGTGGTACGAGGTGCGCCCGCCATCGGAGCTGCCGCCGCGTTTGGTCTTGCGTTGGCGGGACATGAATCTGCTTCAACTTCATCGGACGGTTTGCTTGCTGATCTAAAGACAGCTGCCACCCTTTTGAAATCTTCGCGCCCGACAGCGGTCAATCTCGCGTGGGCTGTGGATCGAATCTTATTAGCTCTTTCCCAACGGGAGAGGGCTGGGGGTGAGGGTGACATTGATTTAATTCGTCAATTTGTTTTAGACGAAGCGCAAAAACTTGCAGACGAAGATGTTGAGATCAACAAACGCATGGCAGAACATGGCGCGGCGCTGATAAATGACGGCGATACCATCATCCATCATTGCAACACCGGCGCGCTTGCCACCGTGGATTGGGGCACCGCGTTGGGCGTCATTCGCACGGCTCATGAGCAAGGGAAGCGTATTCATGTACTGGTCGATGAGACACGTCCGCGATTGCAGGGCGCGCGCCTCACCGCGTGGGAATTGGAACAATATGGAATTCCCTATGAAATTATCAGCGATAACATGTCGGGTTATTTTCTAAAGGCAGGTCAGGCGCAAAAAGTTTTCTTCGGCGCAGATCGCGTCGCCGCGAATGGGGATGTAGCAAATAAAATTGGTACCTATATGCTTGCGCTCGCAGCTTTCGATAATGGCATCCCCGCCTATTCGGTCGTACCAACCTCCACCATTGACCTATCTCTCGCGCACGGCGGTTTGATTCCCATAGAAGAGCGTAATACCGATGAAGTGCTTGGCATTCAATTTCACGGTGAACCGATCGCGCCGAAAAATGCCCGGGCGCGCAACCCAGCTTTCGACGTCACACCAAACCGATTACTGAGCGGCATCGTCACAGAGAATGGAGTTGTCTATCCGCCGTTTGATGTAAATTTTGCAAAAGTAATCCGCTAAATTTGTAAGGCTAAAACTTTACAATATAATCATCGCGTGATAAACTTTTGGCCGTTCGATAATTCAGGGCGCACTCCTGCGAGTGCGCTTTTTCCTGCGTAATTTCTGGAGGTACTTGTTGGATATATTGCTCACTGGTTCTGTCGCTTATGATTATTTGATGACCTTTCCCGGTCTCTTTAAGGAACAAATTCTGCCCGAACGACTGGCTTCCATCAGCCTCTCGTTTTTAGTGGACTCCATGTCTAAACAGCGCGGCGGGGTTGCTCCGAACATCGCGTATAGCATGGCTTTATTGGGGGAGAGACCAAAAGTAATGGCTACTGTCGGCGAAGACTTTGGCGATTATCGCCTGTGGCTGGAATCAAAAGGCGTGGATACAACTTTGATGAAAGTTGTATCTGGACTCTTCACCGCTTCGTTCTTTGCCACGACCGATCAGGCTTCTGCTCAAATTGCGTCTTTCTACCCTGGAGCGATGGGCGTGGCCTCCACTCAATCATTGAAAGATTTGAAAAGCAAACCAGATCTTGTGATCGTGTCGCCGAATGCGCCAGATGCGATGATGAAATTCCCTGCCGAATGTCGTGAATTGGGAATCAAATATTTATACGACCCCAGTCAACAGGTATTGCGCCTTGAAGGAAGTGAATTGGCGCGTGATATGGAAGGCGCATATTTCCTGTTTTGCAATGATTATGAATTCGGTTTGATCTCCAAGAAAACAGGCTGGAGCTTGGATCAGATCCTTGATCACGTCCAGGTCTTGGTGATCACGCGCGGCAAAGATGGCGCCGATTTGTACATGGGCGGTGAATCTGTTCACATCCCAACTGTCCCGGAAGATGAGATCGTTGACCCAACCGGCGTAGGCGATGCCTTCCGCGGCGGATTCCTGGCAGGCTATTCTCATGGCTTTGATTGGAAGTTATGCGGTGAGATCGGCTCGCTGGCTGCGGTATACTGTCTCGAACAGCGCGGCCCGCAAAGTCACACCTACACACGTGAAGAGTTTGTGAAGCGCTTCCGCAAGCATTTTGACGATGCAGGCAAATTGGATGCGTTCGTAAAGTAGAAATTCTTGGAGTGCGGCTTTCAATCCGCAAGCCTTAAGATAAAAAAATGGTGCGGACAGATGTCCGTGAACCGATGTGTAATAAAGGAGAAATATAAATGAATAACTATGATGTAAAAGATCTGGCGCAAGCCGAAGGCGGCCGCCGTCGCATTGATTGGGCGGAACGCGAAATGCCCGTTCTTCGTTCGATCCGCGAACGTTTTAAAAAAGAGAAGCCGCTCAAGGGATTGCGCCTCTCCTGTTGTTTGCATGTGACTACCGAAACCGCAAACCTGATGATCACACTGCAGGAAGGTGGCGCGGATATCGTTTTGACCGCATCGAATCCACTTTCCACGCAGGATGATGTTGCCGCCGCGTTGGTGAATCAATACGAAATTCCCGTTTTCGCGATCAAAGGCGAAGATAAAGTCACATACTTCAAACATATCCGCGCCGCGTTGGAGCACATGCCCCACATGACGCAGGATGATGGTGCTGACCTTGTTTCATCGCTGTTCTTCATCGAAATGGGACGCTTCGAAAAACTTGAACCGTCTCTTGCCGCATGGGCGCAGAGTTTGAGTGCCGAGCAACGCAAGCAAATGCTGGCGAACGTCATTGGCGGCACCGAAGAAACCACCACGGGCGTGATCCGTTTGAAGGCGATGGAAGCTGATAATATTTTGAAGTTCCCTGTCATCGCGGTGAATGACGCGCTAACCAAACATTTATTTGATAATCGCTACGGCACCGGTCAATCCACTATTGACGGGATCATCCGCGCGACCAACGTTTTGCTAGCAGGCAAGAACTTCGTCGTCGCTGGCTATGGCTGGTGCGGACGCGGTCTCGCATCCCGCGCGCGCGGGATGGGCGCTTTGGTGATCGTGACCGAAGTTGACCCGATGAAAGCGCTCGAAGCGGTAATGGACGGCTTTCAGGTCATGCCAATGGAAAGCGCATCCAGGATCGGCGACATTTTCTGCACCGTTACCGGTGACATCAATGTCATTGATAAGCACCATTTCGAAGTCATGAAAGACGGCGCGATCGTTGCAAATTCCGGTCATTTCAACGTTGAAATTAATATCCCGTCACTCGCCGCAATGAGCGTGGGTGAACCGAATCTTGTTCGCCCATTTGTTGAACAGTACATCACCAAAGATGGACGCAAGATCAATATCCTCGGCGAAGGCCGTTTGATCAATCTCGCTTCTGCTGAAGGGCACCCAGCTTCCGTGATGGATATGTCATTTGCCAATCAGGCGCTCTCTGCTGAATACATGGCCAAGAACGCAGATAAACTGGAGAAGAAAGTTTACTCCGTCCCGGCTGATATTGACAACGAGATCGCCCGCTTAAAACTTGCAGCCATGGGGATCAAGATCGACTTGCTCAGCGACGAGCAGTTGAAATATTTGAGCTCCTGGGAAGAAGGAACGTAGATCGATTGTTGATCATAAAAAGCCTCGTGGAATCTCTCGCGAGGCTTTTCTATATTTAACGATTAGCAAGATATACAATTCTACGGGCAGATGATTGTGATATTCTTTTTGCCAGATTTTCCTGTGGAGTTAAATGACTCGACTGACATTTTTATGGAACCGCCTGGTGCCAGTAGTAAATTGGGGATCGGTGAAATGGTTCCATTGGCGGGAATGACGTTAACCAACCCATTACCAACATAGACGTTATAACCTTCTTCATTTGCTCCATCATTCCACGATATGGATCCGCTAAGGTGATATGACAATCCATCCCAAAAGCAGATCTTGTTGGCGGTCAGCCCTTTTGGTGATTCCGGCGCGGATGGAGTGGGTGTTGCGGGAATGGGAAATTCCTGCAACTTTGAAGTATCACCAGCAACAGTTGCGTAATTTCCCCACAACCAGCAGTTTCCGTCACGTTCTGGATTCTTAATGATCCAATAGCCGGTGGATGTGTTTTTGCCAACGACTTCAGCAGATTTTCCAATGAGCAACGCGCCCAGATAATCGTACGCTTTGGATGGACCGCTGCGGCAATTTGTGTCTGCGCTGACGGTGAGCATGGGAATGCTTGGAGATGGAGTCAGTGTGATGGTTGCAGTGGGAATTGGCGTATCCGTGAAAGGTATTTGTGTCGCCAATTCAGGAGTCGCTGTGACTACGATCACAGCCGGTGACGGCTGGATGATCTCCGTCGGCTGGATCAGCAAAGCCTGAGCGGTGATGGTTGCCACAAAATCTGGCGCGCTGGTGGGAGCCTGCCCGCCCGCCACGTTACATGCAAGAATCGTGACCAAGGCGAGTATTGAAAATAGGCATTTATTTGATCTGACCATTTTGCACTCCTTGAAAATTGAAATTGGTTTCAATTTAAAACAAAATATGAAGGAAGAAAATCAGACAGTGTTAAATGAAATTTCCTTTATTTTATCTCTTTTCACATAACACCTTCCATTCTTCTATGCTCAATGTCTCTGCTCTGCGCATGAAATCAATGCCTGCGGAAGTGAGTAGTGCTTCGGATTCCTGGGGTTTGATGAACAAACCTGATGAAAGCGAATTGCGTAAAGTTTTCCTTTTTTGGCTGAAGCCGGCCTTGATAAGTTTGAAGAAAGTTTTTAGTAATTCTTTTGGAATGAGGGGTTCATCGTAGATATCAATTCGCAGGATTGCCGAGTCTACTTTGGGGGCGGGGTGAAATGAGGCGGCGGGGATGATGGCGGTGATGCCGGGTTTGCCGTAGACCTGCACGCTCAGGGCTAGCAAACTCAGGTCGCCTGCTTTGGCACAGATGCGTTCGGCGACTTCCTTTTGAATGGTCAGAACCACTCGGCGCGGTTTGTTGCTGCTCTCCAGCAAGTGGCGGATGATCGCAGAAGTGATGTTGTATGGGATATTCGCGACAACCAGGTAATCTGTTTGTTGGATGATATCCGGAATGGATAATTTTAGAATATCACCATGTATCACGCGCACGTTCTGATAAGGCTTGAGAACTGCCTGTAGTGGGGCAAGTAGGTCCGGGTCCAGCTCGATCGTTGTTACCTGTTTGGCAGAGACAGCCAGATAGCGGGTTAAACTTCCGAGGCCGGGACCAATTTCCAAGACGCAGTCATCCGCTTGAATTTCTGCAGAAAGGGCGATCTTTTCCAGCGCAGAAGCATCTTGTAAAAAATTCTGCCCGAGACTTTTTTCAGCGCGCAGGTGAAATCGTTTGAGAACTGTGATGGCATCCAGTGGGGGAATGGAGGAATAATTGTTCATTGACAGATGATCTCCGCTTTTTGCGCGTTGGCTTCGACTGTGGGGCTTGGCACCGGCCATGTGCCTGCCTGAAAGCGGCTAACGTAATCACTTAGAATATTGAAGTCCACGTCCCAGATAAAAACTCTTTTTTCAAAGACAGGATCCAGCACGCGGGTTTGTTTGAATAATTCCTGTGGGACGCTAGCAAATTGAATATTCTGAGGAGGCAGTCTTGTGCCAAGACATGCCAGTTGACCGAGCTGTGCGGGGGTGAAATCGGTGATGATATTGTCACGGAATGAGTTGATCAGGTCGGGGATCTGCGTCATCACTTTTGGATTGGTGAGTTTTTTGCGAAGTGCGCATAAAACTATATTCTGATTATCGGCGCGGCTGAATGTGCCCAACTGACGATTGCGCGCAACCTTGAGCGCCTCGTCTCCGTTCAGATGATTCTCACCTATCGGAAGGTTTAGGTTCCTGGAAGTATCCTGATCCGGGACTTTGATATCAACTCCATCCACTGCATTGACCACATTGACAAATGTGCGCATATTGACCGCGACATAATGATCGGCGCGAACACCGAAATTTAAGTTGAGCGTTAGCGCCAGCAACCCCGCGCCGCCGCTTGGGTCATCCCAATATTTAAAGCCGGGTTGGCCGTACAAATAAGCTTGATTTAATTTTTCATGGTCCTGTCCATCGAGATTGTCTGAGATGTTCGGGATCTCCACCCATAGATCGCGCGGGAATTCAAGCACGGTCACCTTTGGGGTTACAAAATCCACGCGCACGAGGCGGATGGCGTCGCCCAATCCGTATAGATAGGAGTCTGAGCGTGAGTCTGATCCGACTATGACGATGTTCATCACTGTCTGCCCGCCGCAGAAGGATTGTGGTGTGTTCGTGGGAAAGGAGATCGTCGGTACGAGCGTGACATCTCCATTTTGCGTAACCTTGTTAGGGTCCGGCGTCCACGTGGACTGCAGGCTTATTGGGGTAAATGGAAGCACAGGTCCAAGTGGTTGTGAGGCAAATGATTCGTAGCTTTGAAGCGCGTAAACCCCAGCTCCGATAATAAGCGCAGGCGTGAGGATCGAAAGAAACAGGATAATGTATTTTTGTACTCGCGACATTTTGCTCAATGGAATTTATTCACAGATTGCACAGATCGTGCTGTTTTTAGAAATCAGCCAATTCTACCGGGTCTGTGGACTGATTCTATTTTAAAAAATAAGGAATCTCCGCGGGGGCGGGGGCGAGAAAATAAACAGTTACCCAGCCGTTCATGTTTCGCATCTCGCCTTCGTTGAAACCCAGATCGATCCATTTTGTGCGCGGTACACCCAATGCGGTTTCGATAATTGGTCCGCCGCCTGTGTCGCCGATCGTCGCAACACCGTAACCGGGGATGTACACGCGCATACCCGCCAGATAACTGAAGATCGAATAATCTACCGCTACAATGCCCTGACCCGCGCGCGCGCCGCTCGCGGTTCCATACGAACATCCGCCTGTGCCGGAGGCGCAAGGCGAATAAACCGTTGCGTACATATCCACCGCTCTCCAGTAATCATAAGGGATGCTTCCGCCCACGGGCGAAAGCACGATCTGTTCACCACTGGCAATGATCCGTTCCTGCGGCTCGCGAGTCACGGTTTCACTTTCAGGTGTGCGGGTCACTTCTTTTCCATCTTCATAGCGGATGCGTGTCCGGATCATTGCCAATCCGTCAATGCCGGGTTGGATCGTATTCTCCTGCCCAAGAGGAACATCGATGGATTGGATTCTTTTTGTTGTAAATGGGATCGACTTTACTTCGACAGTGGTTGTCTCGTAGACTCGCACTACACGGATTATTCCATCGGGCGCATCACGCTCCGTTTCTAGCGGAGAGCTGGTATCTGCGCCCATGAGCGGGATCCCAGCTTCGGCAAGAACATCACCAATTGTCCCCCCAGTAGACCGGATATTGACCTTGTTATCCCCCACAGAAATAACGAAGTCACGGCCTTGCGTGTAGGTAATTGTTGTTGACTGTTTTATGGGAGTATCAGCAGGCGGGTCTACTAAATCTCCTAACTTGATTATATAGCCTGCTTCACTCAAAACCTGTCCCACCGAGAAAGCGGAAGATTGGATTGATTGCTGCCCTTGGGGAGTAATTATATTTATAGTCACAGCCCGCCTTAGTTGTAATTGGAAAAAATTTGCCGGAGGTAGAGGCTGGTCAATCGGGACGACGCTTCCATTAAAAAGAACCCGGTCGTTGGGTTGGGGGGCAATTCCGTTTTGCGTAAGCAGAATCAACGGCACACGCTCTGCTGAAGAGACTCTGTAAATTTGTCTGTTGTCAATGATTGTGATGGAGGAAGTCGCTTTTGGCTGACATGAAATCAATAAAAATATTAATGCCAAAACCAGCCACCGAAATGTTTTCATGAATTGGATTATAAACTAATCCATTAATATCAATACAGGCATACTTTCTGCCGGGGGAGGTGATTATTTAGAACTAACTCGTAATAAGGGCGCGCGTCTATTTCTCCACGATCATGTGGATAACGATAGTCAGTAATTGGAGAGAGCGAGACCAAATAATTTCTGAAGTCGTACGGCTTCGGCTGTTTTTTGGTTTAAAATAAGCTTATGAAAAATCCCCTGATTACCAGCCCGTCCAATTCACTTATTAAACAGGCACGTGCGCTGCGTCAAAAGAAAGCGCGTGTCGAAAGTGGTTTATTCCTCGTTGAGGGAATTCATCATGTGGGCGAAGCCTTCGAGGCCGGGTGGGAGATCGAATCTGTCTTGTATTCATCGGGCTTGTTGACCAGTCCCTTTGCGCATGATCTGATTTCCCGACTCTCTTTTCAGCCTCAGCCGGTTACTGCGCAGGTAATGGAATCTTTGGCTGATAAAGAAAATCCCCAGGGAATTATTGCCGTAGTCCACCAACGGAAGACGCAGCTCAAGGATGTCAAACCATTCATACGAGCTGTTGGGCTGGTCTCTCCGCAAGACCCAGGCAATGTTGGAACAATTCTGCGAACATTGGATGCGGTCGGCGCGGATGCGCTCTTTTTGCTGGATGGCGGGGTCGAGCAATATCATCCGAGCGTTGTCCGCGCGAGCATGGGAACGATCTTTTGGAAGCCGATGATCCAAACTTCGTTCGATGAATTTATAGATTGGTCGCATAAGGGACAATATCAAGTGATTGGCACATCTGCAAAATCAGAGTTGGATTATCTGGCACTCAATCCACAAACGCCCTGGGTATTAATTTTAGGCAATGAGCAAAAAGGATTATCACCTGAGCAAACCGCAGCGTGTGATATTACTGTATCGCTTCCCATGCAAGGGCGCGTGAGTTCATTAAATCTGGCAGTCGCGGCAGGTGTTTTGTTATACCAATTTTCGAAATAATAATTGAGCGGTCAACAGGGTCACACATGTTAAATCAAAAACAGCATGCTCGCAATGAACAGGCTGTTTTGTAGAATCAATTTTCATTTAAGCGTGAGCGAGGCTAGAACTCATCTTCTTCATCGAGCCAGTCGTCGTCTTCTTCATCGCCTTCTTCTTCTTCCCACTCTTCAGTTTCCTCTTCGGAATCCCAGTCGTCAGCTTTCTTGGCGACACCTTCGGTGGCAGAGAAGGTATTGCATCCACTGTCTGGATCCAATTCTACTGCAGCGGCGGAACAATAACCTTCGTCGACAAATACACAATCTATGTAGTGACACTTAATACGGGGCATTTAGCTTCCTCCTAAGATTGGGGTTGTTTGATCAGGCGTATGACTGCAATTATGAAAATCAGGGTCATGGCAGCCTGGGATGTGAGACAGAACGGACAGATCGCATTGAGTAAGGCAATTTCAACGTAGATCAGCCAGATCGTGAAAAGAAAACCAGTCAACGCCATGCCGAAGATCATCAACGTTCCGTTTTGTTTGAAAAATGAATTTCGTTTTTCAAAATAAAGCACGGCCAGAATTGCCAGATAGCCAAGTATTCCAATGACCGCGACGGGAATCCCGTTGACTTCAGAATAGCGGCTGGAGTTCACAGTTGAACAATCGCCGGATCCGAGGCACATCGAATTATTAGATGTGATTTTATATATGGTCATGTAAATCGAAACCAGTAAACCTAAAACTACGAGCACGACCGAACTACGGTACAACCATTTATTCATGTTTCCTCATAATAGTATAGTCTCTACTTTCTGACCAACAGGCACGCATTTTACACCAGCGGGGATAATTAGTAAAGCGCCAGATTGGACAACAAGCGAAAGCAAATTTCCCGAGCCTTGATGACCTGTCTACCATGCGAAGTAGCTTTCTTTTTTGCGGAATTTTGCGCGCGGATCACTTTCGCATGCTTGAGTTAAAGACAGCATGGTTCGAAGCGGCGGGATTATACCGCATTCATTTGGAGTATCGGAATGAATATAAAACGGGGGATCTTTAGCCCGGACTTGAGCGATGTGCTTCCATTACGTTGGGGAGGTTTTCTATGCGAGTAAGAATTCGGCTGAGTTGAGTGATATCTTTTACTTCGATGATAAGGCGCAGGTCAGCGATGCTGCGATTGACATTTACTTTTACATCAGCAATATTGATATTTTCATCGGAAAGCAGATTCGAGATATCGCTCACCAAACCCTGACGGTCATATGCTTTTATTTTTACTGGTACCGGGTAGGTGCGTTCCACATGTCCCCAGCCAACCTGCAGTAAACGCTCCCGTTCTTTTGTTTGTAAAATATTCGGGCAATCCTGACGGTGTATGGTGACGCCGCGTCCACGTGTGATAAAGCCTACCACTTGATCCCCGGCTGTTGGGTTACAGCAACGCGCCATGGCGGAAAGCATGCCTTTTAGTCCAACCACTTCGATCGAGTTTGTCGAGGTGGCGGGAGTGCTGCTTGGGTTTACTTCGAAGATGTCCGGAGATTCTTCAGGCTGCGAGAATTGCCTGATGATCTTACTGAAGGACAGATCTCCATTGCCCAGCTCAATGAACATTTCATCTGGCGTTTTGTAATTAAGATCGTGCGCTAATTTTTCAAAGTTGATGTCTTTGAGTCCCAGCCGCTGAAGTTCTTTTTCAAGACCGCTCCGGCCTTGCGCCAGATTCTGCTCATCTTCCTGTTTCTTGAACCAGACTTTAATCTTGGAACGCGCACGCTGAGTTTTGACCAGCCCCAGATTCGGATTCAGCCAATCGAGGCTCGGGCCGCCCCGCTTCGCTGTCAGGATCTCAACCTGGTCGCCGGTGTTAAGCGCTTGATCCAACGGGACGAGTTTCCCGTTAATGCGCGCGCCGCGGCAACGATGACCAATATCCGTGTGGACGTGGTAGGCGAAGTCAATGGGTGTGGCGCCAGACGGCAGGTCTATTGCGTCACCGCGCGGAGTGAAAATATAAACGTGATCCTGAAAGACATCCGTGTGCATTGATTCAACAAACTCAGTGGCGTCACGCACATCAGGCCCCCATTCCATCATGGAGCGCAGGGAGTTGATTTGTTGTTCATAATTTTTATCGGCTTGCTTTGAGCCTTCCTTGTAGCGCCAGTGTGCGGCGATACCAAACTCCGCGTTGAGGTGCATCTCATGGGTGCGGATCTGCACTTCGAGCGGGCGTTTATCCTTGTAAATAACCGCAGTATGCAGAGATTGATAATAATTATCTTTTGGCGCTGCGATGTAATCATCAAATTCATCCTTGATCGGACGCCATGAAGTATGAATAAGGCCGAGAGCAGCGTAACAGGAAGGCACGTCGGGCACAATGAGACGGACTGCCCGCACATCCCACACCATATCGAAGGGTTTATCCTTTTTTTGCATTTTTTTGAAAATGGAATAAATGTGCTTGGGGCGTCCGCTGATCTCTGCCTTGATGTTATTCTGTTCAAGCAGTTTTATAAGATTTTCCTTGATGACTTCAAGTTGAGATTCTCGGTCGGGTCTTTTCTCGGTCAGCAATTCTGCGATCTTTTTATATTCAACTGGATTGACATTGCGAAAAGCAAGATCTTCGAGTTCCCATTTGATCTGCCAGATGCCCAATCGATTTGCGACCGGGGAAAAAATATCAAGGGTTTCCTGCGCAATGCGCTTGCGTTTATGTTCAGGCATATGACTAAGTGTGCGCATGTTATGCAAACGGTCTGCAAGTTTAATGAACATGACGCGTACATCTTTGCCCATGGCAAGGAAAGTTTTTCGTAAAGTTTCTGCGACGATCTCATCCTTGCGGCCAAGCAAAGCAGGAGCGGACGGAGGTTCTTCATCCTCTTGTTTGACAGCATCACTATCAGCGTGTTGATCTCCGCGTGAGACGTGTGGCAGGTGTGTCAATTTCGTGACGCCGTCTACGAGGGCGGTGATGGCGTCTCCAAAGTCACGGCGAATATCGGTCAGAGTAACTGATGTATCTTCAACCGTGTCGTGCAAGAGGCCGGCGGCGATCACCTCTGGCGGTACTTTTAGCTCAGCTAATATGCTGGCAACTGAGACACAGTGATTAATATAAGGTTCGCCCGAAAGTCGTTTTTGTTCGCGATGGGCTTCCTCCGCCACCCGATAAGCGTGCTGAACCAGTTCGCGGTCAGCTACGGAGTAGATATCGGGGAGTTGCTCAAGAAGTTTCTCAAGCGGGATGGCGGTGTTGGTTGATTTCATGGTGGTTTATTTTACTACGCACATTAGCGAAGAATTCGATCATTTGCATTCTGACCGTTCTGTAAATTCAAGATGCAGGACATTGCCGTTCCAGTTATTTAAGATTTTTTTTAATTTCGTCGCGCAAGTCGAGCGAATTGCCAAAAATAAATCCGAAGATCATAAATAATATTGTTGCGAACGCGCCCGTATAAATTGCATATTGAGATTCCCACAGGTTGGGTAGAATTACAACGATAAGGATGCCAATGACGAGACCGTAAAATGGAGATCTGATGCTATGCGGGATTTCGCGCCACGCTTTTATTAATGAAAAGGATTTTTGCATTCGTTTTTCTTTGATAATACTGCTGTGTTGAAATTGACGTTGCTTGACTAATGGATCGCGTTCGCTGAGCTGTTTTCTGCGAAGTCGCTTCAGCCTTTCAGCTTCTGGATCTGGCATGCCGGCCTCCTTTATTTATGTTTATAATTGTACAGGATTTTATATCAGATGACCATTACAAATAATGTCACAAGATTTTTGGATGCGCGTAAGGTGAAGTATATCGCGCACGAATTGCCTGCCGAAAAACTTGGCGCAGTGCAAGCCGCACTCTATATGCATGCCCCGCTTGATCAGGTCTTTAAGACGATCGTGATCACTCGTGAAAAAAAGAAACCGGTTCTGGCGGTCATTCCTGGCCCTCGAGTTGTGGACTTAAAACAACTGGCTTTATTTTTGGCTGAAAAAAAAGTACATCTGCCAACAGAGCGCGAAGCCGAAGAATTGACCGGGCTACAGGCTGGTGGAATTTCTCCGCTGGCTTTGATCAATAAAGGATTTCAAGTGGTAATTGATACCGCCGCACAGGGCTTTGAGCAGATCTACATCTCTGGCGGCCAGCGCGGGATGGATATTCAATTGCGCGTGGATGATCTGGCAAAGTTAACGATTGCCAGGTTTGGATGGATTAGCAAAGAAGAACAGATCAGCATTTAAAACTCAAAATGAGAAATCCAGATTGAATTTAACCATTCGGAATAATAGACTTTATCGAAACAATCCTGCTTATCCATAGATAACGCGGATTTTCACAAAATCCCCCATGCACCTGTCATTATAGTCCTCGAAGCGAAGTGAGTGGGAGGTGTAGCTGCTTCTCTCGAGTAAGAATATGACGATTGTTTTTGTCGTATTAGGATATAATTAGTCTGGTATATTTCATATATTCAGATTCTTTGATTTGGCTTTGTTCTGGCCGGTTTTAGAATGATATTCGTTTATATGTTTTTGAGGTATTTGAGAGAATTTTAATGTTTACACGCGCCCTCAATTTATTTCCACGCTTGAGTTCGGTCCACCTGTTTAGACTTGCGGGTTTTTTTGTGATGGGACTTGGGGCCATAGTTATTGGCAGGTGGGTCGGGGAAAAAATTAAGACAGAAACCATCAATGAGTCTGCAGCTACAACCGCACTTTATATGGATAGTTTTATCGACCCCAACCTGCAGGGCCTTGGAAATTCGAATTCATTAACGCCCGAGAACATTACAACATTGGATAAAGTTCTGAAAGAAACTGACCTTGGCCGGCAGGTCGTGACGATTAAAGTTTGGGATCAAACTGGGAGTGTGTTATACAGCAATACGCCAAGGCTTGTCGGTAGGAATTTTCCGCCAGGTGATGATCTAATTTCGGCCTGGCAGGGAAGCGTCATAGCGAATATCTCTGATTTACAGGATGCCGAAAATTTTGAAGAACGAAAATTGTATACAAGATTGTTGGAAATATATACTCCCGTCCGTTTAAATGACACAAATCAGGTCATTGCCGTAGCTGAGTTCTATGTACAAGTTGATGCTCTTGAGAAAATTATTGCTGCTGCTCAGAGACGTGGTTGGTACGTGATCAGCGCGATTATGATGATAATTTATTTGATATTGGTGGTTTTCGCTCAATATGCTGCGAACCTAATTGGAAGTCAGGAATCTAAATTAAGAAATCAAGTCGTAAAGTTAACCTTATTGATGGCTCAGAATAATGAGCTTGACGAACGCGTCCGTCGGGCGGCAGCAAATGCTACTGCGCACAATGAGGGTTTATTGCGACGAACGAGCGCAGAACTTCATGACGGCCCGGTTCAGGAAGTCAGCCTTGCCCTTCTGCGATTGGACCGGGTCAATGCCCAGAATGAAACCTGCCGAGAGACAACAGATGAGTTTGAATGTAACGATCATCTTCCCACGGTTCAAACTGCGTTGCAAGTTGCCCTGACTGAAATGCGTTCCATTGCTGCCAATATCGGACTTCCAGCCCTTGAAAATCTAACACTTTCAGAAACCTTTGCCCGGGCGGTGCGCGCTCATGAGAAACGAACCTTCACAAAGGTAAATCTAAGTATTACTGATCTTCCTGAACAAACTACTCTATTAAACAAGATCACTGTTTATCGGCTGATCCAGGAGGCATTGAGCAACGCTTATCGCCATGCAGGTGGAGCAGGTCAGCGAGTCAGAGTGACGCGCGAAGAAAACCATATGCAAATTGAGATATCAGACGAAGGCCCCGGCTTTGATCTGGCCCAAGCGGTCGATTGGGAAAACCATCTTGGTTTGGAAGGTATGCGCGAACGTGTGGAAAGCCTTGGAGGGATGTTCAAAATAGAAAGCAAACTCAATGAAGGAACGAAGGTTTTGGCCCGACTTTTCCTGCATAGCGCTGAAGTAGATTCGGTTGGATAAAAAATATGTTGAGCCGTATTCGTAAGTTTTTAGCACAAGGGACCTTGATACAGCAATTCACCATTGGTAGTTTAATTATTATGATCCTCGGGATGATCAGCATCGGCCGTTGGATCGAAGAACAAATTAGGGGCGGTGTGATCAAGGAAGCCGGGGTTACAACCGCAGATTATATGGATAGTTTTATTTCCCCTAATATCCAGGAGCTTTCCAACTCAGATTCAATTAGCACTGAGCATTATGCAGTTCTAAACCGGTTGTTTGGCGAGACGGAACTTGGCCGTCACACGGTCTCCATTAAGATATGGAATAAAGATCACCGTGTAGTTTATAGCAATAAGCCATCTCTGGTTGGAAAGATATTTGCCAATACTGAGGATCAGATCGCTGCGTGGCAAGGCCAGGTGTCTGCAAATATCAGCAACCTGAAAGATCAGGAAAATGTTGAGGAACTCGCCATGAATTCTCAATTACTTGAGATTTATGCTCCGGTGCGGTTAAACGGTACAGGTGAAGTTATTGCCGTTGCGGAATTCTACATGAAGGTGGATGCTCTCGAAGCTGGTATTGCAGCGACTCAGCAACGAAGTTGGCTTGTTGTTGGTTCAACGATGACTTTCATCTATCTTTTGCTGCTTGGTTTTGTTCGATACGCTGGGAATACACTCGAGCGCATCGAAGGTGAATTAATTGACCAGGTGGAGTGGTTGGAAGATCTTTTGGCTCAGAATGCTGTGCTAACCAAGCGGGTGCGTCATGCTGCGGCTGATACTACCACGTACAACGAGCGAATCCTGCGTCGCACCATTTCCGAACTTCAGGATGGTCCCATACAGGAAATCAACCTGGCATTGTCACGACTCGAGCGCGTCAAGAGTCAGAACGAGACCTGCAAACTGATCCAACTAAATATTAAAATTGAATGTTCCGATCACCTGCCTTCAGCGAGGAAAGCCCTGAAGACAGCATTGCAAGGTATTTATTCAATTACGGACGGCCTCGGACTTCCAGCAGAACTGGAAGAATTAACCCTACCGGAAATCCTTGCGCAGGTTGTGCGTGCTCACGAAGATTATACAGGAACAAAGGTTATGCTTAGTTTCAATGAGCTTCCTGAAAGAATTCCGCTAGCCTTCAAGATCACGGCATATCGCATAATTCAAGAAGCACTGAATAATGCGCACAACCACGCCGGCGGAGCGGGTCAGCAGGTGCGGGTCAGGTATGAAATGGATAATATTTATATTGAAATATCAGACCAAGGGTCTGGCTTTAATGTCTCAGAGCCTGTAGAATCAGAGAAGCGGGAACACCTTGGACTGACTGGAATGCGTGAACGAGTGGAAAGTCTCGGTGGATTATTTAAGATCGAGAGTAAGATCAATGAAGGTACAAAAGTTATCGCCTGCCTTTCACTTCAACATAGCGGAGAACTTTATGATGGATAAAATTCGACTTGTGATCATTGATGACCACCCAATATTTCGTGAAGGAGTGGCTGCCATTCTTGGTAGTGAACCGGATATTGAAATCGTAGGGCAGGGCATCTCAGCTGACGATGCCATGGCTATGACCCGGGATTTTTTGCCGGATGCGATCCTGTTGGATGTAAATATGCCGGGCGGGGGATTGAATGCGGCCGGGGCAATTGCAAATACATTCCCCGTGGTTAAGATTATTATGTTAACCGGGTCTGCCGACGAAGATGACGTAGTGGCTGCGCTTAAAGCTGGAGCACATGCCTATGTTCTTAAAGGGGTGGCGGCTCGGGAATTGAACGGCATCCTGCATACAGTTTATGCGGGAGAAGGATATGTAACTCCTTCACTGGCCGCCAACCTGCTTTCCGTCATGAAGGCTTCAACCCGCGGAAAACAAGAGGAGGCTGACGGTTTCGATGAGTTGACAGAACGGGAGCGCCAGATACTTGAATTGATCGCGGCAGGAACAAGCAACAAGGAAATCGGTCAGGATTTATTTTTAACCGAGAAAACGATCAAGCATTATGTGACCAATATATTACAAAAACTGCATGTTAATAATCGGGTACAAGCCGCTCTTCTCGCCCAGAAAAAAAAGCAAACAAAGTCTTCCGCCCAGTAATAAATTAATGGAAACACAATTTCTTCGCCGGACTAATATGGAATTTCCGCGAACGTATGTGTCGCTAAATTAATCGAACCAGTTCTCGCCCAATGCGGGCCATTCGTCACTTTGGTCGGCGCGGCTTTCCCAATTTTCCTTGCCACTCCACTCTTCAATCTTAATTGCATACACGGATGTGGCGCGTAATTCTTTTTCCGTGATCTCGCGATATTCCCTGCCAGGGGTCATGGTAGGGAAGTATTTTGAGATCAATCTATACAATAGTTTTTTTGCCTCTTCAGAATCCGTGACAACTCTGGCAATACCGAACAGGATGACGCTTCGATATTGAAGTGAAAACTCAAGCGCCACATTGGATGGAAGTAATTTTCCCAACTCGCTCGCCTCCATGCTGACCTTTGGGTTGCTCTCAATATTCGAACGGACCCGCCCTGCGATATTGGAATGAAAAATAATCTGATGATTTTCCTCGTCATACCAAAATGTTGTCGGGTTGAGATAGGTCTCTTCTTCCACACAAGTGGCGATGTGCCCCACCTGAGCTTGCTTTAGGAAGGCGCGAATCCAAGGATCCTCTTTTGTAAGATGGGATCTGCGTTGAAATGCGGTGGGGGATTGATTTTTGTAATTGCGACGCATATTTTTTTCCGATTATTGATCATCTATAAGCAGGTGTTTGTACCACGCCCACAAACTTAAGTATCCAATTGGGAAACTAACAAAAACGGGGATCAAAGTTAGAAATTTCATGCTTGCGATCGAATTCATCAGAAAATATATTGCTGCGCCTGTGGTGAGGGCACCGAGAAGCGCCACTTCTACAGCCATTAGATTTGCAATGCTGTGTGGTTTATCTGTGGCTGGAATGGAGCTCATCCGCCACTTAAAGGCTGGTGCAATATCAGGATTGTCATTAATATAATGATCCTTGATGATATTCATGGCTTGGACTGATTCATGCCAGGCGGCGCGCAACCTCGCGAGTTGGGCGATGGTCAATGCGCCCAGGATGGTGAGAACCAGAAAAAGGAAAAAGAATGCGGGTGAAACATTCTTTATCTGTGTTTCTGCAAATTGAGTACCTAAAATTGCGGCGATAAGTGAGCCTGTCGAAACAAAATAGAAGGAAGTCACCTTCGAGCGGTCTTCATTTGCTTGAAAAGCGGTGTTGGCGATGTAATTGTATTCGCTGATCAAAATCTCATCGTGGTTTAATTTGTTTTTATTTGCCATGGAGACTCCGTATGTTATTTATTCTGCAAATGTAAATTACACTTGAAATGCCCATTCACCTTTCAACATGACGGGTTCGCGTGAGCCGTCTTGTTTTACGCCATCTATGTTCATTTTTGAAGAGCCGATCATAAAGTCTACATGATTGAGGCTGACGTTACCCCCCGCAGAGATAAATTCCTCGTCGTTCAATTCCTCTCCGCCCGTAAGTGTAAATCGGTATGCCTGTCCAATGGCAATGTGGCAGGAGGCGTTTTCGTCAAATAAAGTGTTGTAGAAAAGATGACCACGCCTGGCGATGGGTGAACTTGCAGGCACGAGCGCAATTTCACCGAGCCGGTGTGAACCTTCATCGGTATCCAAAAGTTTTTGCAAAGCGGCTTCGCCTTTCTTTGCACTGATTTTTACGATACGCCCGTTTTCAAATGTCACTTGAATATCCTCGATCAATGTGCCTGCGTAACTCAAAGGAAAAGTGGACGTGATAATTCCGTCGGCGCGATTTCTGTCAGGTAATGTAAAGACTTCTTCGGTTGGCATGTTGGCCGTGAAAGCCACGCCATTCTGTGCCATTGATTGAGCACTGATCCATAAATGTCCATTTGGCAGGCCGAGTGTAAGGTCTGTGCCCGGCGCGGAGTAATGCAAGGCTTTATAATGTTTGGCTTGCAAAAAATTTGCACGCCTGCGTAATGTCACGATATGATCCTGCCAGGCTGCGATCGGGTCAGGTAGATTGATGCGTGTGGTCTCAAAGATCGCGTCCCATAATTTTTCCTGCGCTTTTTTTGGCGTGAGGTCGGGGAAAACTTTCTTAGCCCAATTTTCACCAGCCGCAGCAACCACACACCAGTTGATCGCATTTATGGTTACTTTTTCACTGACTTTTCTGAAATGCTGTAAATGAGTTTTTTGCATCATTCCAACTATTTCAGGGTCAAGACCGCCAAGCAAGTCTGGGTTTGAGCCTACTATCGAGAGCAATGCATCCCCGTTTTCGATCATTCTCATGATCGCGTCAATTTGCCAGATGGAGTATTCGTCAAAGGAATCACGCGGCGCGTATTGAGCCCGCAGGCGCAGCATTTCTTCATCACCCCAAAGCACGTCTACATATCTTGCACCGACGCCGTATGCGGTCCTGGCGATTTCGCGCACCAAAGGTGCGAATTGATGAGGCACGCCGCGCGTCGCTCCCAGATTTATGATCAACCGTTGCCCAGCCCGGATATTCAACCCGACCTTGACGATCGCTTCGGCATATTTCTGTAACATCACCTGGTGTGTTTTAGCTGTCATAAAACCTCGAAAAATTGGGATTTCCCAAGTATAGCACGTGAGATTAAATTCTTCATCTTGATGAAACTCTGAGCATCGGCTCTGACTATGAGTCTGCTCAAACACATCAAATTGGATTCTGCGCTGTTGGTTTTTCTGATTTTACGCTGTCATTTTTTTGCGATATTCGGGTATATACTGGTGAATACTAATAATCTTTCGCCAGCAACGAGGAGCTCTTATGCGCCATCCACTCGAGTTTGTCCCTGAAAATTTACGAAGACCTTTGTTTTTTACGTTCCTTGCAATGACCATTTTGATCTTTGGCATCTTTAACCAATCTGAGCAATATCTAAAGACGTCTTCTGCCCCCAATGGGGTCGTCTCGTTTGAGTTGGCACGTGAGGTTGAAACATCCCAAGCCATTCTCGATTCCTGGAATCCTCATGCTCGACTCGTGGCTGCGTTCGGTCTTGGATTTGATTTTCTCTTTATGCCTGTCTATGCGCTTGCGCTATCCCTTGGATTGTTGTTAGCTATGGGTGCAAAAACTGGAAAATATCATTCATTCGCGGGGTGGATGGGTTGGGGGGTATTTGTGGCTGCGTTGTTTGACTCGGTGGAAAATTATGCCCTCTGGTGCGTCCTGACAGGCGGTGCGCTATCGCCTTATCCTCAAATTGCCGCTGTGTGTGCGGTGACGAAATTCACTCTGCTGATAGTGGGATTGATCACTGCTTTGGCAGGCAGGCTAATAAAGAGTTGAAAAAAGAGTGGATGTTAACGAACATCCACTCTTTTTTCAGGCACCTCAATTTTCAGCGGTACGTCTGAATTGTCTCCTCTGGTAAGGCTGGTTTCAGATCTACTCAATGGCAAAACCACATGGAAGTGACTGCCGGGAAAGTTGATCTCATCATAACCGGAGCTTTCCACGTAAATTTGTCCGCCGTGCGCCTCGACAATTCCCTTTGCAAGTGCCAATCCCAATCCTGCGCCGCCGCCTTTGAATCGAGTTTTTCCGGTGGAGTGGTTGTTTATTTCACCCGGCTGATAAAACTTTGAAAAGATGATCTCGCGGAAGTTGGGGTCTACGCCGACGCCAGTATCGCTGACAATGATCTTGACTCCACCGCTTGGCATGTTGATGATCGCGGGGATGTAATGGGCGCTGATCGTGATTACTCCATTATTCGGTGTAAATTTTATCGCATTGCGAATGAGGTGATGGAATAATTTTCGCAACAAATTCGGATCCGCATTGACATCCGGCAGTGAGGGGAAATCAACTTTGATGGATTGACGGCGTTCCATCAGGGAAGGTGCTAGCTCCACGCAAACATTTTCAATCAATTTCTCGATTTGAATATGTTGGATGTGCGGTTTCAGAGAGCGGGCATCGAGCTCGGCAATATCGAACATTGAGTCCATAATTTCATGAAGTCGCAATGTGCCTGCATGAATTCCGTCCATCATTTGTTTGAAATTTGGATCTAGGCTTTTTTCTTCGAGCAGCATTTCTGTGTAGCCTTTGATGACGGTTAGCGGCGTGCGCAATTCGTGCGATGCGATGCTGATGAAGTCAGATTTCGCTTGATCTATTCTTTCGAGATCCTGATTATTCTTTTCCAGAGCGTGCCGCGCAATGCGTAAATCATTATTTAATTGCATTAAATTATCCACAAGCCGCGCATTCTCCAAAGCCACCGCGGTTTGACTTGCGTGAGAACTCAACGTATTTAGATCTTCCTTTGTGTACCGATTGCCGTTCAGTTTTGATCCAAGTGCGAGTAATCCGATCCACTGTTTCTTTGCAAAAATTGGAATATAAACTTCCGCGCGTAACAGGTTGAACCATTCCCTCTCACGGGGAGGCGCATGCCGCATCGAAGGAAGAAGATCAAGGTCATATTGAAGAAGCGGCCGCTGTTCCTGAAGAAAATAGGATGCGATAACTCCGTCCTCATCCAATTCGACGGCTATGATTTGCCTTTCTTCCGGGCTTCGTGCAGAGCGTAATTTGTATGTTTTGCGTCCACTGGCCTCCCGTTCTCCATCAACGAGGAATAGGAATCCACGCTCGATCTGCATGGCTTCAAGAATGATTCCAACCGCTATACTTGCAAGACGATCCATCTCAAGTATGTTGCTGATGCTCTCGCTATATTGATGAATGGTGCGGCTGGCGTCGTATTCATCGCCTTTCATCCATTGATTCACTGTCCGCGAGATCAATGCCAACACAGGCGCAAATATCAAGGCAAGCAGCAATGCGATGAATGCACCCGCGATAAGCGGGCTGAAATTTTTTCCCTTTCCGAATATACCCTGTAATAAGAGGAATCCCCCAACATATAAACTGACGATTACGATTGCGATAATGATGTACACCAGTGCGCGCCGCAGAATTAGCTTCAAGTCGGGAACATGGTGCGTGCCGATCACATATGCCATCATGATCGCAGCGACCAATCGGATGGGTTGCCCAATTACGGGCGTTCCTGAAAAAAGCAAAATATCATTTATGAACATCAAAAAAATAGTTGGCCACCAATAGTTCAGGCGATTTCGGAATAATTGTTGGCGAGCCTGTCTGTTTGCATCTGCGATGGTTAGGATCAGGCTGACAGAAAAAACGAGCCAGCCCAAAATTATCCAGGAAGTGTCGAGGCGGCCACGCCGCAGAACCAGGTTTCCATTCTTCCAAAGCACATCTGGTAGATTAAACGTATTGGTGAGTATGAGCGCAAGGCCAAACATCCAAATTACCCAGAAAGCGGCCCATAGCCACCAATCTTCTCGTTTTAAGAATGCTTGAAGTGCCAGCATGAACACAGCTGCAAGCGAGAATGCGGCGTATATTTGTACTTTATGAAATAATAGTTCGCTGTTTTGTGATGATTCCCTGTTCAGTCGGATTGTTTCAACAACATTCATGACCAATGCCAGGAATGCGTAGATAGCTACCAGCCATGTGGCTGTTCCATGACCGTCATCCCGCCGTTGTATCGCAAAAGATATTACCGGAAGGTACAAGGTCCCAAGTAAAAGCAAAATTACAACTTGAGTTAGTGAAGTATCCATATTAACTGAGGAAGATTTTACTCGAAAATTATACATAATCGGTTATCATTGTTTTATGCTACTATCCCGCGCCTCCCGTATTAAATATAATTTTTCCGCGGATTTCTTCCGCCCGGACGGCCATGTGATTTTCACCGATCTTGCCTCCGCCCGTGCCTTCGCCTCTCAAATGTCAATGGTGCATGCCGACCTCGCATCCGCCACGGATTTATATGCGCTTTCGCTGCTTGATGAGGCGTACCACATCCTCCTCAATCATTTTTATAGCAGATTCGCTGGCGTGATGGGACGCGTCATGGGAATTCTGCAATCCAACCTCGGCTCAAAATATGATCTGACCCTCAGCAAATTTACCGAAGAATTTCCGCCTTTGTCGGTCTTTCAAGGCGAAGTGACGGCTGACGCATATCTCTCAAGTCATATTTCAAGTCTCGCTGATTTTGGACGGGGCGTACGCGCCGCAGCCGTTGAAGAAATGTTGTTGATCAATAACTCAAACAGCAATCCAGCCGTGAATCGCTATAAAGATTTAATTGACGAATCTGTGATGAGTGGATCAGCGTATAAAGAATTATTGCAGCATTTGCTGGATTTCTTCGCTCGTCAACCTGGATTTGACAATCGAGGATTTGCGCAGAGCGAGACCCTGATTGACATTCTCGCCGCTCCGATCAAAGCTTCGCCAGATTCTTTGGAAGGCCAGTTGCGCTTCGTCGTGGAAAAATGGGGCTATTTGCTTGGCGAAACATTCTCGGTCCGCATAATGCGTGGATTGGATTATCTTCGCGAGGAAGTTATCCGCAAGGGACAAGGCCCAATCGATTCGCAAAAAGCCGAAACGTATGTCCCGAATTTTTCTGGCAATGATTATGCCGAGTACGAACGCTACAGCCCAGACAAAGACTGGATGCCGCGTTTGGTTTTACTCGCCAAGAACACTTATGTCTGGCTGGGACAACTATCCAAAAAATATCAACGTGATATAACAACGCTCGATCAAATTCCAGACGAAGAATTAGATCTGCTCGCCTCGCGCGGATTTACAGGCTTATGGCTGATCGGCCTCTGGGAGCGCAGCCGCGCCTCACAACGCATCAAACAGCGCATGGGACAGGATGACGCGGTCGCTTCTGCATATTCACTTGATTCGTATGACATCGCCGATGATCTTGGCGATTGGAACGCATTGAATAATCTGCGCTCCCGTGCCTGGTCGCGCGGTATTCGCCTCTCTGCGGATATGGTTCCAAATCACATGGGTATTGATTCTGCCTGGGTCAATGAACATCCCGATTGGTTTTTGTCTTCTTCTTTTTCTCCATACCCAGCCTACGCATTCGGCTCCGAAAATCTTTCAGACAACTCGCGTGTAGGGGTTTACCTCGAAGATCATTACTATAATAAGACTGATGCAGCGGTGGTTTTTCAGCGCCGTGATTTTCAAACTGGCGACGTTCGCTATATCTACCACGGCAATGACGGCACATCCTTCCCGTGGAATGATACGGCTCAATTAGATTACACCAACCCCGCAATGCGTGAGGCAGTCATTCAAGTCATTTTACATGTTGCGCGTAATTTTCCCGTCATTCGTTTTGACGCGGCCATGACTCTCGCCAAGAAGCACATTCAACGACTATGGTTTCCTGAGCCTGGTGCGGGCGGGGCGATTCCATCGCGTTCGCAACATGGCATGACGAAACCTGAGTTCGACGAGAAAGTCCCCGAAGAATTTTGGCGCGAGGTTGTTGACCGCGTTGCCAAGGAAGTTCCCGATACACTTTTGCTTGCTGAAGCCTTCTGGATGATGGAAGGATATTTTGTCCGCACACTCGGTATGCACCGCGTATATAACTCCGCGTTCATGCACATGCTGCGTGACGAAGATAACGCCAAATATCGCCTCGCCATTAAGAGCACGCTTGAATTCGATCCGCAAATTCTTAAGCGTTATGTCAACTTCATGAATAATCCCGATGAGAAAACCGCCGTTGAGCAATTTGGAAATGGCGACAAATATTTTGGCATCTGCACGGTCTTATCTACATTGCCTGGTCTGCCCATGTTCGGTCATGGACAAGTGGAAGGCTATTCTGAAAAATATGGGATGGAATTTCGCCGCGCCAAATGGGATGAAACTGCAAATGACGGACTCATCCGTGGACATGAGTGGCGCATCTTCCCGCTCCTTCATCGCCGCTACTTGTTCGCCGACGTCGAGCAGTTCCTGCTCTATGACTTTTACACCCCTAAAGGCGGCGTGGACGAGGAAGTCTTTGCGTACTCCAATCGCTTCAACGACGAGCGAGGACTGGTCATCTATCACAACAAATTCGCCGACACGCGCGGCTGGATCAAAACTTCCGCCGCATATATTGATAAATCTTCAGGAAGAACGTTACGCAAGAACCTCGCCGAAGGACTCAGCTTGCCTCGTGTTGGTCATGTCATCTTCAAGGATTACGTTACCCAGCTAGAATACATCCGCTCCTGCAAGGAAATCTGGGATAATGGTTTGTACGTCGAGCTGGGCGCTTATCAAAGCCACGCTTTCATGGATTGGCGCTTCGTGGGTGATGTTGAGTGGAAGACAATTTGTGATCAATTGAATGGCGCGGGTGTACAGTCCATACAGGATGAATGGACGAGACTCTTTAGTGTTGTTGGAGAAGTTATAGTTGAAGAGAAAGTCCCTGTGAAGAAACGCGCTGTTCGCAAAGTTGCTATTAAGGCGAAGACAGTAAAAAGTAAAAAGAATGAAATGGCTGGTGTAAAGTCAGCCACAAAGAAATCGCCGCTGAAAAAAGCGATTGTAAAAAAGATCGTTTCTCCTAAAGTTAAAACTGAAAAGAAACCGATAACCAAAGCGAAGCCGATTGCGAAGAAAGCAATAGAAAAGAAAACTGTCTCTACAAAGCCAACAAAAAGAAAGCAGCCTTAGGAATGTTTGGGTCTCGATTAAGTGGGATCAGACTTCCTGTGAAGGGCGGTCCGTGTAGAATTCAAAATTCAGAGTTGCTACTTTCATTGACACTACTATTCCCCCATGGTAAACTATCGCCCGCTCAGTTAATTGGTCCCGTGGTGTAGCGGCCTAACATGCGGCCCTGTCAAGGCCGAGATCGCGGGTTCGAATCCCGTCGGGACCGC
>CAIWRB010000199.1 GCA_903914955.1 uncultured Chloroflexota bacterium
AAGAACCATACATACTTCCGCCGATGTTCGCAAATATCATCGCCGTTAAAAATAAGATCAGCAATCCACTCAATAAAGGTTTCTTTTTAATCGTTTCCATTTTTATCCAATGAACACCTGTACTTTTTCACCGTCATCGCTATCATCCACATTTACGATCAACGGTTCGGAAATATTCTTCGCCATTGCGATGGCCTGCACGATTGCATCAACGTTGGTATTTTTGAGTCCACTGATATGGCTTCCAAAATTTTTCAGAAACCAGCCCGCCAGTCCAAGCGGGAGTGGGAACGCGATCGTAATATTCTTCGGCCACTCTTCCCGATTCGACCGATCAACATTCACATACAACCAGCGCGCAGATTTGCTCCCCGCGCCGAGCGCGATCAGTAAAACACCAAACATGAGCGGCATCGCAAGGCAGACGAACCAAAAATTCACGCCCGCATTCTGCTGGATCGAGAACATACCCCACGCGCTTAACACAGTGATGACAATCCCGATCCAAAGCGGGATCATCGCAAATCGGAATGCGCGCCTGCGGACTTCTTCAAACTCTGGAGCATCGGTCTTTTCGGACCCGAAGCTTGGTCCCGCTTCGACAACTTGAATTTCCTCTTCAGCGGATTCGTCCAGCGCGCGCATTAGAGTTGCCGCTTCCTCCGCGCTGATCTTTCCATCAGCAACCATTTGCAAAATTTTCTTTCGTTCTTCAGAAGACATTACGAACCTCCTTCCAAGGATGCCAATAATTTTTCAGCTTCTTCCGCAGTGATCTTTTTATTCTGCAGCATCTTCAAGATCATCATCCGTTCTTCGTCAGAGGCTTGAGGTTTGGTTGACATTGGAACACCTTTCTGAGACAGATCCCAATTCCATCGGCCAACATTCACTGCGCCTTTTGCTTTGCGGCCCGCATGCGCAGAAACATTGAGCTCTATTCGACGCGCAGCTTCTTCTATTTTTTTCTCAGCTTTACGTGCGGCTTGATCCACCTGACGCGAAATACGGTCGCCGAACCCAGACCAATCGACACCAATACCTGCAAAATTACCAAAGTCTTCAGCGGACTCACCGGCATTGGATTGGTTTGTCACGCGAATATCTCCGCCTGCAATTAATTTCACCGCCGCCGAACCATCACCAAGGGTAACGGTGCGCGATGCGGCTTCATCATCTTTATCAACGCCCTTCCATTCAATATCAATTTCATCGCCCGTGAGTGTAAGCGTCGCGTTCGCATTCGGGGGCATGACCAGCAATATGTCGTCGCCCGCAGTGACAGAATAAGTATTGCTCGCTTGCGGGTTGAGATAAAGCACGACATCCTCCGCTACATTGGCTGTGATATTGCCTCGCACATCACGCAAGGCAAGATCATCAGCGACAGACTCGAGAGTGACATTTCCATCCACGTCGCGAATTGATACGTCACTGTGGGCGCTCTTCACAAATAAATTGCCTTTCGCGCCCCGCAGGCTAAAGTCGGATTCGATCGTGTCAATTACAACCATATCCACATCACGGATGGAAAGGTCACCTGCGATGGTCTTCAATTCAATGCCGCCCATCACACCGCGGATGGATGCGTCGCCCCCAATACTCTCAATGAAAACCGAAGCAGCTTTCGGAACGCGCAGAGATAGATCATCAGAACAAGAGACTCTCACTTGCTCGCCATCCTGACTAAATTTCAATTCTTCGTCATCACCTTTGAGCAGAATATCATCCCCTTCCCAGCCGACGAGACTGAGATCGCCGCCGATTTTTTCTATATATATTTTGGGCATGCGCCCTGCAGAAATTGTTTTGGACATGGCTTATAGCTCCTCACCGCGCAGAATGCGCATGGCTTGATCAGCAGTGATCTTGCCAGCCTCAAGGTCGGCAATTGCGCTGCTACGAACATCGGCTTCTATTTCAGGAGATTCATCCTTACCGGGCTCGTACCCCAAAGCGCGGATGATCTCGTGCAAACGGTTGCGAATGGTCGGATAGGACAACCCGACCTCCTGCTCCATACGATTGATCTTGCCTTCACAGCGCACAAAAGTGAAGGTGAATTCCAATTGCTCTGGAGTCAAATTAGAGAACTGACCCGAGGCAAAATTTCCTTCAAGGGTTGTGTCGCAGGATGAACAATGTAATCGCGCAACAGTTAATTCAGATTGACAGATCGGACAACGAGTAGGTGCAGGTCGCATGGGTTTGGTCCCTCCAAAATTTATTATTTATTTATAAGATTTTTCGCGCAACGCGAATGAATTTACTGGTAACATTGAGAGCAAAAAATGAAACGATTTTAGCTTCAGACTTATCTGGCTTTGTCTTGTGAAAAACCCAGCTGATTTGCCTGCGCTGCGTGGAATTGCGCGTCTGCAATTTTTCACCGTTTTCAACCATCCAGGCACCAAGGATAACAAGCCCGCGCCTTACAGAAAATCCCTGCAAGTGCTTCCAAGCCAGACTATTGGCCACATCTTCTTGAATCTTCTGTTTCGCCACCACTAACAAGCTTTCCGGATGAAAATTGTTCATGATAATTCTCCATATATATAAAAAGAAGGAAACTCACTACAAAAAGCTGAAATCTTGATATTCGCTTCTTGTTTCTAATAAAATTATACTAACAATTTTGATTTTGTCAAGTATAAAATTAATAATATCAATATATATTTCAATATAATTGATATTCTCTCGAAATAATCAATAATTCCCGTGTTTTGGAGGCTGATTCCATGATTCGCTCGATTTTCTTCTCGCCCGGCAAACCCACCCGCACCGATATTCTTCCAGAAGAGTTCCCGCGCCTAATCCGTGACAGGCGCGGCCTACTCTGGGTCGACTTTGTAGCTGAACCGCCCGAAACAGCCATGCCCGTATTGCAAAGCTTTAAGTTCCATCATCTGGCCATAGATGACGCCTTGCAAGAAACGCACGCGCCTAAAATTGACGATTGGGATGATTATCTTTATATCGTTTTAAATTACATGCACCTTGTACAAAGTACAGATCCTTGGGATACCGAAATTGATGAATTGGATATTTTTCTGGGGCGGAACTATGTCATCACACATCATGATAACCCGCTGACATCCATTGACGACACATGGAATATTTGTCAGCGCGACCCACGCTATGCCAAAGATGGCCCCGATCATTTACTATACAAGATCATCGACGCAACTGTAATGAATTACATGCCGATCATCGAAAAAATAGATGAAGAAATAGATATCATCGAAGACCAGGTCTTTGACCATCCCAGCTCACAAACGCTGGCAAGGCTGTTTACTCTGAAACGTGCCCTGCTCGCCATGCGCCGCATCCTGCTTCCTCAACGCGAAGTTCTAAACAAAATGGCGCGCGATGATTACCAGGTCATCGATCAAAAAGACCGCATCTTCTATCGCGACGTTTACGATCATCTTGTACGACTGCATGATCTAAACGAAAGTCTGCGCGATCTGGTAAGTGGCGCACTAGACACCTATCTGTCCGTCATCAACAACCGCATGAACGAAGTGATGAAAACATTAACTATCATCACCACCCTCTTCATGCCACTGACCTTTGTTACAGGATTCTTCGGGATGAATTTTTTCGCCGCCAACCCTCCCTTTGAAAATTGGACTCTGCCCGCCGCCTTTTACGGAACTCTGGGCCTGATCCTGCTCACCCCGGTCTTTATGTTCTTCTGGATGAAACGCAGAACATGGGTGTAACGCTCCAATTTTGACATCATCAAATCCTTGACACAGAACAGGCGTTCGAGTATTATTTGTAGCACAAATGAGCGAAGAATGCTCGCGTGGCGCCGGCAATGCCGGTAGGAGATTAAAAATGATGATGATGGTTCGAAAAAGCAAAGGATTAGGCGAACGCCACCAAAAGATCCTTGATTTCATCGCGAGTTATCAACGCGAACATAAGCACCCGCCTTCAATCCGCGAGATCGGTTTACATTGTGATATCTCATCCACTTCGGTCGTGAATTACTATCTCGATCAATTGGAAAAAAGTGGTCACCTTGAACGCGACCGCAAAATTTCGCGCGGCATGCGTCTGACAGGCAACACTCCACTTGGTGATATGCTCCGCGTTCAAATGATGGGTGTTATTCAAGCAGGTGAACCTATCCCTGTTCCTACAAACGATTCCTTCAGTTCCTTCACTCCTGATGACTCTGTTGAAATCGCAGCTTCACTTATGCCTTCCAAAGAAAAAGGCAAGGAGTTGTTCGCCCTCAAAGTACAGGGAGATTCAATGATCGACGCCATGGTTAATGACGGCGATATTATCATTCTCAAACCCACACAAGAAGCAAGTAACGGCGATATGGTGGCAGTCTGGCTATCAGAACGCAATGAAACCACTTTGAAATTCTTCTTCAAGGAAAAAGATAAATATCGTCTACAACCCGCCAACCCAACCATGAATCCGATCTACATTGATAAAAAAGAATCACTGGAGATCAAAGGCAAAGTGGTTATGGTCATCCGTAAAGTGGAACGATATAATTCATAACAAACCCAATAAAAAAAGACGACTCTCACGAGCCGTCTTTTTTTATTGGGTTTGTCTACTTGATCTTTATGCGTGGTTTCTTCCCGCTTCCCATTGAACCACTGATCCCCGCCGCACTCGTTGTGCCATTCGGCATTTTTGCACTTCCTTTTTTCCTTATCAAACCGCTGAACAATTCTGAACCGCGAGAGATCGCAAACGGAATAAACAGCAGGGCAAGCAATCCACCCAGGGTTATCCCAAACAGAGTCCATGAAGAACCTGCGACTTCGGGCAAAACCCCGCCGGGGTTGTAGTTGGATTGCGTGATTGCGCCAACATCTGTTATTGAAACGGTCAGAGTTCGATTAATGCCATCTCTCAATGTAGAGGGCGAAACATAGGTAATTGCATATTCACTTTGCAAGGTTCGCCCTAACTGCTGATAAAGCGCACTCAAAGCTTGGGGGTCTGTGGCAAAACTATAAAGGCCGCCAGATCTTTCAGCCAGTGATTTTAAGGCGGCTTCATCAAGCCCAGATTGTGAAGCGGTGCTAGCGTCGCCAAAACCGACAGTTGAAATAGTGAGGCCGCTGGGACCTATTTTCTCGATCACACTATCAACTGTATTTTTACTGTGGTTATCCAATCCATCAGCGAGGACAATAATCGACTTGCGGCCAGAAACACCATCCAGAGCTGTTTCTGCCTCGACCAAAGCGTCGAACATGGATGTGTCGCCGCCAGTGACGAGCCCATCAATGGCCTTGGTCAACGCCGCAATATCTGTCGTGACCGGTTGAACATAATAAGTTTTTGTATCGAAGGTCATCAAACCAGCTTGATCACCGGCGCGCATTTGATTCACGTAGGATTTGGCGGCATCCTTTGCGGCTGTAAGTTTGTTATTTTTATCCATGCTCCCGGAGATATCGATCACCAGCATGGTAGTCAGAGGTTCAGCGACACCCTGACCTGCCTGCCCGCCGCCGCGGGCGTCCACAATTTTCACAGCGGCACCATTCTCAGCTATTTGTATTGTGGTGGGGTCTACGCCAACAGGCTCACCGGCTGAATTCGTTGCAGAAACGTAGACTGTTATATTTGGAAATTTGGAATTATCGACCTGAGTAATGCGTACCTGGGTGTCGCTTTGCGCAAAAACTGTCGAAGCTGACGAAAACACCAGAACCAAAAGCAGGCTAAAGTTTAGTAAGATGCGAATCAATTTTATTTGCATGGCTACCTCTTCTCATGGTAAATCATCTCGGTATTGCCCATGCGGATCTTTTGTCCGTTTGATAATTGTGTACGCTCGACCTTTCTGCCGTTAATATACGTACCTTCCATGCTCATATCCTTGAGGGAAAAGCGGGTTCCATCACCGCTGAGCATGGCATGCTGGGGAGCAATATCGGGGTCTGGTAAAACGATCTCAGATTTCAGGGCAGAACTTCCAATGGCTATTGATGGGCCGCCTGCCTTCATAAATTTATCGAGAATGAACTCGGTCCCTTTTAGTTTGCCGGAAACGACTTCGAGCCAAGCGCGTGAGAGCAAAACAACGATGAGGGAGATGAATGCGCTGACCGAAGCGCCTAACAACACAAGTCCTACGGCTTTTCCATTTAGTGGGTTGCTAAGCCAGTTGGGTGCACTTTCAAGCAAAACTCCTCCGAGCGCGCCGCCAAGCAAGCCGCCTAACATGCCTTTCCATGCCTGACTTTTTCCAACCACTCCTTCTGCGAACCCAAGGAGTAAACCAAATACGCTCCAACCTAAAGCGCGCCCGAGAAAACCTGCCCCGACAGCCTGGAACAGGAACTCACTAAGCGGGAGCCCAATCGCACCCGCGGCCAAGCCGAGGAGGGCGCTGAACAAACCAGCCCTGATTGCCTGAACAAAATTTTGTGTAAGCAGTCCCTCGGTAACGCCAATACATAAACCGATAACAAAACCTATTAAGGCGCCGACAACTGCTTCACTTAGATAGAGATTCGTAATGAAGGACAGGCCGAGGTAATCGCTCATCTGCCAGCCGATCAATCCGCCGATCGCGCCAAATACAGCATAAAAATACGTGCGCATTCGTCTATTCATAATTTAAACTCCTTCACTCTCTTCATCAGTACTTTGAAGGTTATTCCATTCAATCATGCTTCTTCCCATATTGCCATTAAGTTCGTAAAAACCGAAGTAGCGTGTTGGGTCGAGTGCGCCATCATCGCGGCGGACAAAGAATCCAGCCAGCGATTTATGCGGCTCCACTACCAAAGCCACCTGCCAGGGTTCGGGAAAGAAGTTATGATGTAACCAGGTATCGTAATGGGAGAGGAAAATTCCCATGCGTGGATGTGTGTGATACCAGCCAACGATTCGTTTTCCGGTGTAGTTCTTTTCGATTTCATCGTGAAAATCCACGATTGTGTCCTGAGTAAAGGTCAAGTACACACTGCCCTGCCGGGTATGTCGAGCTGGCAACATATGCTGCACTACAACAAATTGTTCATTCGTGTCCCGGTCTAGGCACCAAAGTCCTATCAATGCGCCGCCCACTTCATCATCCATTTCAGCAGTTGAGTGCACGCTGATTCGGTCAAAAGCGGATTGGGAAAGAAAAACCTTCACCAGTGGGCGGGCACCTTTAAATTCATGAGGCGACTCCCAGCGCTTCGAACGCTCAAGAGGCATGCAGGCCCTCTTGGGCCTTACGCTGGTTGGGGAAGAAATGCGAATTCCGATGCTAGCCATATTGGATCCAGTAAAATGGGTGGAACCGGGCCGCCCTTTTTAAAGGACGGCCCAGCCATTTGGGTTATCCCGCGGTGACGTCCGCGGTCATCATTAGACGATCGTTCTGTGGAATGCCGGCCTGAGAGAGGGTTTCTTCCTCTTTCAGTTCACGACCCAAAGCTTTGCTATCGATCCGATACGACATGGGGCGTCCATCAGGACCAGTTGTGGGAAGTTCGAGAGAAGTGGTCAATTCGGGGATTAAATCTTTTACAACCACATCATCGGGGACTTCTGCGGTGCGGCTGCCTCCGGAGGGAAGCACAAGGGTAACAGGTACGTCAGACATTATTTTCTCCTTTTATCTAGTTGGTACATCTACGGATAACTACTTTTTTGCGCGCGCGCGGCAATTGCCTATTTCAATCGAATGAGAGGTCTTTTCTTTGGTTCTTCCTTCAAAACCTTCACTCGTTCAGGCCTTAATAATTCACGATGGTCTACCGGGAATTCGTGGGCATGCGTTTTGCGATACTCGCGAGACCAACGGGCGGCCTCCGCATCCCATGGAAATGGCGGCTTGGTAGGATCATCATGGAAGTTCTTCCACTGCAGCATTTCGCCCAGCATGACGATAAGACGATCCAGTGAACGACTGGCCGTCCACCATGCGGCATCAATACAGACAGTGCCATTCAAGTGGTTGATATTCGGATGCCAGATAGGCGAAAGCCATTTCATGCCTGGCCAACGTTGTGGATACTGATTGTGGAGATAGATCTCCACCTGGTGATGGTTCGAGAATTGTGGTTTTCCAGAACGGTCTACATTTGAAATACTTTTACAAGTAAAAGTCACAATATATCGTTCGGGCGGTACTCCAGGGCGGGCATCCACAGCCTTGAAGGAAATCAAGTCACTGCGGGAATCCAACTCTCTCATCAATTCATAATCAGCCTTTAATCGCCTCATCCGCGGGCTTCCTGAAACGGAGATGACGCCGCCAGCCGTAATATCAGCAGTGAGCATGAGCCGGTCATTTTCGGGGACACCCGCTGAAGCCAGTGTGTCATTTTCTTTTAATTCTCTTCCAAGCGCCTTGCTATCCAGGCGATACCCCATCGGCCGTCCATCCGGGCCGACAGTTGGAAGATCAAGCATTGAGGTCAGCTCAGGCATTAGCTCGCGCAGAGAAACATCATCCGGTATTTCGGCAGCTCTCGCACCTCCACCGGGAAGAACAATAGTGACATTTAGATCGGTCATGGGCGTAATTCTCCGTTAGTTATTTAAGTGTGGTACCTGGCACATGCCAGTGATATCCCAACAATCAGCATGGTGTAAGGAGTGACAAACCTCACATTCCTTCACGCCGCGCGAGTCATTGCGTTTAACTTCGTCGAGGCAATACGGGCAGCGATGTTCTTCATAGACTGAAAACTGTACTTCGGCCTTTCGCTTACTGCCCTTTCGGCGTTTCGCGCTGACCGGTTTGAGCGGCGCGGAATGGAGGAAGTTGCTGCTTCGTTCCTTCGACTTATGGCCCCTTGTGATCTTGGGGCGTGGAGTCGCGCTCGGGCGAGATATCCAGTTTTCCGGCAGATGAAGGTTGAAACGAGGCGTCTTGAATCGCGGCAATTGCACGAAGGCCCTTGGCTGTGCCCTTTCATGAGGATAGACAACATAGCTTCCACCGACCTCGACTTCATTAACTTTGACGGCTGGTTTCCACCACGCACGCAGAGAAAACAAAACTATCAGGAGCGCCCACACCAATTGGGCAAGTTCAAACCAATTCACTTTGCCAGCCAGCCACGGATCCAGTGGACCAACGCCTATTCTCCAGGCTGTAAAGAATCCAAGGGCCAAGATCGAAGGTGGTAAAACCAACATGGCAACAGCGTATCGCACAAACCCGGAAAAATTGTAAAAGATGATACGCGAGCCAATCCCAATGACAAGCCCCAGCACCGTGACTGCAAACACAATCATGAGACCCAATCCCAGATTTTTCTGATAAACATCAAGGTAAGCCAGCACCGCCACGTTAGCCGAAATGAACAGCAACAGAAGCACCAGTTTTCGAAAAAAACCAGAGGTACGGGGAGTTGTTGTGGAATAAGAATCACTCATCGTGGCAGTTCGCATGGACATTTCACAATCCTTCGGGTTTATCTTTAGTCGTGCAATCGGACCCGGCCACCGCGCAATCGCAGGATGTTCTTATCGCTTACATTCTTGATCTGAACTTTTTCCTTAATGCGAATCTGAAACTCGGGTTTTTTCTCAACCTTGATTGTCGATTCATAGTGGCGGAAATGCAGGGCATCTGGCAAATCGCCGGTCAATTCGTAAAAGCGATATTCCACGCCGTTATGAGCTCGGATAATATGAAGGGATGGCACGCCTACGCTGGCTAATGTTCGATGTAAAAATGTTTCCTCGCCAGTGATCAAATGGGTCATGCTGGTTTCGCGTAATTCACCACAGGTTGGGCAGTGACCAGATTCAAACGTCACTTCACTTAAAGGTTTCAAGGTTTCTTCCACCGTGTGGCAATTCTTGCATTCCAGCTTCGTGACCAATTCCTGATCCAATTCGATCACAGCATCCAAGCCAAGATCTGCGCAGGCGATACGCAGGATATCGTCAAGGGTCGTCCGTTCGGAGCGAGCCGGCAGTTCAGTCACATCACCATAGGTCCAATGTGATTCGCAGTCTTCGCGGACCGAATAGGCTGTGGTATGCATCTCGTTAACCATCCCATTAAAATGAGTTACTTTACCGGGTTCGATTGGCATGTTATTGATCAACTTTAAAGCTTCCTGTGATTGCATTGCGCCAATGATCGAAGCAATCGTTGGTGTTGTAGGAACCTTTCCGAGCAAAATATTCTGGCGCGCCAGCAACGGACAAGAATACCGAAGGGACAAATCTCTCAATGCTTGTTCTGTGAGAGTGCATTCGTAACAGGCGCCTTTCCCTGGCACAAAGACACGTACAAGTCCAAGCAATTCCTGGATCGCGCCGTCCACCCATGGCTTATTCACCCAATAGCAAAAACGATTCACAGCGAGTCGCGCTTCGCGATTATCAAGACATCCGATCACCACATCCATGCGGCGGAAAATACCAAGGCCAAGTTTTGTAGTCACATCGCCATTGAGGTATTGAACGTGTATATCCGGATTGATCGCTTTTGCCCGCGCTGCCGCGATCTCAGCCTTGCTGCGGTTATTATCTGCCTCGCGAAACAATACAGAGCGGCTCAGATTCGCCGCTTCGATTTTGTCAAAGTCAACGATAAATATATTTCCAATTCCCATCAACGCGAGATTTTTGATCACTTCATTTCCCAGCGCACCGGCACCAATCACCATCACCTTAGCATTCTGGACTTTCTCACGATCCCACCACGATATGAAATCAAAAGTACCGAGACGGTCTTTGCTCAAATTAGGGATGTGGATCGGTTTCTCTGAGGCGATAGGTACACGGATCGGGCTGGTTGGAGGCTCGTTTCTTGCCAGACGTTCAGCCTGGCGCGCCGGCCCAGCCATTTCCCGCGCCTGAGTCATGTTCGACTCGTCAATTTGCAGGGCAAACCATCCCACATTCTTCCGCGACTCTACCAACCTGTTTTTTTCCAGGGATTTGAGGGCTTCGCGTAAAGTAGTGCGACTAATGCCAAATCGAGTAATCAGCTCTCGCTCCGGGGGGAGTTGAGTACCGGGCTGGAGGCTTCCATCCATGAGTGAAGCAGTCAACTTACCAGCAACTGCCTCGGCTAAAGTTTTGTGTACAATAGGTTGAATTTTCATTTTATATCCTTTGGTATAGTGGTCAGACCAATTGACACCATTATAGGAAGCATTGGAAGTAAAGTCAACCGTCGAATATAGGAGATTAGTACTGCCTTACTTAAATGCAAAGACGGCTCTTACGAGCCGTCTTTTTGTTTCATTTACCTCTAGGAATCACGTTTATAACGAGAAAATCGCCACATTTAGGGGGTAAAATTCAATTTACCACCATATACGGTGTCTATATATCTCAAGTGCGTAAGACCTATTATTCTAAAAACTACTCGATCACGATGGTAGCGCCAGCTTCGTCGAGTTTCTTTTTGGCGTCCGCTGCGGCATCTTTGCCAACAGCTGTGAGAACTTTTCCGCCAGCGGTTTCAGCGAGGGTCTTGGCTTCGCCGAGTCCGAGGCTGGTCAATTGACGAATGACTTTGATCACGTCGATCTTCTTGGCACCCGGGTCTTTTATGACCACGTCGAACTCGGTCTTCTCTTCCACAGGTTCGGCAGCGGCGGAGGGGCCACCAGCCATCATCGCCACAGGCGCGGCGGCGGAAACGCCCCACTTCTCTTCGAGCATTTTTACGAGATCAGCCGCCTCGAGGACGGAAAGTGTGGAAAGTTCATCCACGAGTTTTGTGAGCTTTTCAGACATTTTAGCACTCCTTGCTAAGTAATTAGAAATTTGAATAATTATATAAAACTAGGCCGAAGCCTGTGCGCTTTCGGGCGCGCTTTCAGCGTGCGCCTTGATAACAGCAGCCAGTCCGCGTGCGGGTTCTGCGAGCGTGCGGACGAGCTTGCTGGCCGGAGCCTGCAAAACGCCGAGCAATGTTGCGCGCATAACGGGCAGCGGGGGCATCTCAGAAAGCATTTTTACTTGCGCGACGCTCAAAGACTTGCCGCCCATCAAGCCGCCTTTCACCTTAACGAACTCATTGCCTTTTGTTGCATCAGTCAATGCTTTCGCGGTGGAAGCAGGATCTTTGAATGCGAACGAGATCGCCGTGGATTTCGCGAGATAATCCGCAGGGACGTCCAGGCCATTTTGCGCAAACACACGACGGACAAGCGTATTCTTCACGATGTGGAATTCGCCGCCAGTTTCACGGATCTTCGCGCGGATCGCATCGATGGATTTCATCTTTGCACCGCTATACTCCACAAGAATTACTGCTTCACTGCGCTTGACCCAATCTGCATACTGAGCCTGTACTTCTTCCTTGCGTTTTTTAGAAATTGCCAAAGGGTATTCACCTCCTTTCAATTAAAAAGTCTTTGCCACTTACACAGGCAAAGACTTTTAGCCCTCGAAAGGGAATCAGCATGTATATGCTGAAATTTTCTATCAGTCTCCACCTGAGCAGGAAATTAAGTCCCAAAATTGTGGGACACCCGCCTTCAACGGCGAAGTGGTTATTAGGGATTAACGAGTATTGCTACTCGGCACCTTCCATGTGTTCATTTGGATCCATCTTCATGCCGGGACCCATGGTTGTCGTTACCGTAATACGTTTGACGAAATTGCCTTTCGCGCCTGAAGGACGAGCCTTATTAACTGCGTCCATCAAAGCCGCGTAATTATCCACGAGTTTATTCACTTCAAAGGAAACTTTGCCGATCGAGACGTGAATGTTATTGGTCTTGTCAAGGCGGAATTCCACACGTCCAGCTTTGGCTTCCCTGATGGCGCGTTCCATATCACCTGCGCTGACAACTGTGCCAGCTTTCGGATTCGGCATGAGACCGCGCGGGCCAAGGACACGACCCAAACGACCGACCTTACCCATCGCATCGGGAGTGGAGATCGCCACGTCAAAATCCAACATGCCGCCTTCGATTTTCTTCATGGTCTCGTCATCATCTGCGACGAGGTCAGCGCCAGCGGCTCGCGCCGCAACAGCGCCTTCACCAGTGGCGAATACGAGCACGCGCACGGTTTTGCCAAGTCCATGCGGAAGCACAACTACATCACGCAGTTGTTGATCTGCCTGACGCGAGTCAAGTGAGGTTCGCATGTGAATTTCAACGGTTGAATCAAATTTTGTGATCGAAGTTTCCTTCGCAAGCGCAATCGCTTCATGAGCCGAATAGATCTTGTCAATATCAACTTTGGCGGCAGCCGCCGTGTATTTCTTTCCGTGTTTGGTCATTTTATCCTCCGTGGTTCTAGCGGACAGCCGCAGCCATCCTCCCACAAAATTATTCAGTGATCGTGATGCCCATCGAACGGGCGGTGCCTTCGATCTGTTTCATCGCGCCTTCCATATCGATCGCGTTCAGATCTTTCATCTTCAGCTCAGCGATTTCTTTTACCTGAGCGCGGGTCACCTTGCCAACCTTGTCTTTGTTCGGCACACCAGAACCTTTTTCAACCTTTGCTGCTTTACGAAGCAAAACTGCGGCAGGCGAGGTACGAAGTACGAACGTAAATGAACCATCGGTATAAATGGTAATTTCCGCAGGAAGCACTTCACCCTGACGGTTAGATGTGCGCGCATTATATTCCTTGCAGAACGCCATGATGTTGATGCCATGACTTGCCAGCGCAGGGCCGACGGGAGGCGCAGGATTTGCCTTTCCAGCTTCAAGCTGAAGACGTACGATTGCTTTTAGTTTCTTTGCCATTTTGACTTAACTCCTTTGTGGTTATAACGGGTCATTTGGGAGACCCTCCCACCGCATCAGACCTGACTGAGGTCTGCTACTGTCTAATTAATTTTTCTATCTTACGCTTTTTCCACCTGCAAGAAATCCAACTCGACAGGGGTTTCACGTCCGAAGAAACTGACCATCACACGAACCTTCGTGCGAGCCATATCAATTTCTGCAACCATACCGCGAAAATCGTTGAACGGTCCATCCACAATGCGTACGCGCTCACCTGCTTTGTAGGATACCTTGACAGTGGGCGCTTCTGCTTCCATGCGTTTCACGATCTGAGAAACTTCCTCAGGACGCAAAGGCGTGGGATTGTTTCCCATTCCAACGAAACCAGTTACTCCGGGGGTGTTGCGAACCACATACCAGGATTCTTCCGAGAGGGCCAGATTCACAAGTACATACCCAGGGAAAATATGGCGCTCCACGGTGCGGCGCTTACCATCCTTGACTTCGATCTCTTCCTGCGTGGGAATGACCACATCAAAGATCTTATCCTTCATGCCCATGGTTTCGATTCGTTGCTCAAGATTATGGCGTACTTTATTCTCATATCCCGAATAACAATGGATCACATACCAGGCGGGTCCTTCGACTGTTACCTCAACAGAAGGAAGATCTGCGGGGATCTTCGGCTCTGAACGACGGGCAGGTTTCGGTTTCGAAGAAGAAGCAACAGGCGTCACGTCCGCAGGAGCAACCTGCTCCTCGGATTGTTCATCCATCGGTTCCTGTTCTAACTGCTCTTGCGGTTCCGGTAAATCCATCAGATCCTCAATTCAAATCTAAAGACCAAGCACTAAGTTCATCAATCCATGCGAAAGATAATCTACAAGCGCGAGGAACATGCCCACAAATACCATCACCAAAAGCACAAGCCAGGTAAGGCGTCTTGCTTCAGGCCAGGTGGGCCAGCTTACTTTGCGAAGTTCGCCCGTGGTTTCACGGACATAACGCTGAATGGCGTTTTCGCTTTTCTTGACTCTCTTTTTCTCTTTCTCAGCCAAGGCAATACTCCTTCTTATTTTTTACGGCAAAGACTCTGCAAAACACAGTGTCTGCCACAGGCAGGCCAGGCAGGAATTGAACCCACAACCCCTCGTGTTGGAGACGAGTGCTCTGCCAATTGAGCTACTGGCCTAAGTTAATCGGATAGCCTACTTGTCTTTTAGTAAAAATAATACCATTTGACAAATAACTACCCGATCAAATTATTACTTGGTCTCGCGATGCTGTGTATGCTTTCGGCAACGGGAACAGTATTTGTTAAATTCCAACCGGTTGGGATCGTTTCGGCGATTCTTCTCGGTGGTGTAATTGCGCTCTTTGCAATCATTGCATTGAAGTGTAACTACCGGGCGGACATCTTTCTTTTTGGAAGCCATCTTATTACCTTACCTTCTACCTATTCAATGATCTTGGTAACGACACCCGCACCGACGGTCAGACCGCCCTCACGAATGGCGAACTTGGAACCCTGTTCAAGTGCCACAGGAACAATT
>CAIWRB010000200.1 GCA_903914955.1 uncultured Chloroflexota bacterium
GAAATGGTTTGCAAAACTGGATGATGATTTCGACAACCTGCGTTCCGCAGTGGAATGGGCTTTGACGCACACCCAGCCTCTTTTAGCGATCAGGGCAGGTACTCGATACACTTACTGGTTGCAGCGTTCGAAGTCTCGCGATCCAATTGACTGGCTGGAACGCGCTCTTTCAAGCAATGCTGTTGGTTCGCTGACCGAACGAGCAAGTGCCATGAAAAACTTGTCCAACCTGATAGGCATGAGTGATAATCAACTTTCGCGAAGATACCTCGAGTCTGCGTTGGATTTATACCGTGATGCAGGCGACCAAGATGGCATTAATACCTGCCTGCATAATATTGGTAGTGATGAATTGAGAGCTGGAAATTTTGATAAAGCGCGTCATCTCCTTGAGCAAAGCCTGGCGGGGCAGCAGGCTGACACTGTTAGCAAATCTAAAACTTTATTACTTTTGGGGTGGCTGGCAAGAATTCGCGGCGAATGGCAGGTGTCCAGGGGTTATTACCTGCAAGTGCAGGAAATTTGCAAACGCTTTGGATCGGATATGTACCTTTCCTATTCTTATATAATGCTTGGAGCCCTCGCAACAGGACAGCGAGACCTTAATCAAGCTCAAATGTATTTTGAAAGCCTTTTAAAGGCTGGCTGGCTTCAAGTCAACCCTCTGGCGCGCGGATTTATGGGCGGATGGCTGGGGTGTATTCATGTACTGTTTGGAAATTACAAAGATGCGCAAAAGTTGTTGATTGTATCTCTTGAATCAGCCGCAGAATTTATAGATCAAGATCAAATCCCTGAGTTTCTTGATGTTTGCGCTATTTTGGAAGGAAAGGCGCGCCTGGAACTCATTGATGGACGAGCGGAACGGGCCGCGCAACTCTTTGGCGCTTCCTGGACAAGGCGCGAAAAAGAGACTTATCTGCTCACTGAATTTGAGCGTCCCGATTACGAAGCCGTCATTGCACAAGCGCGTTCCGTCATTGGTGATGCTGCATTTGATGAAGCCTTTGCAAAAGGTCAGGCAATGACGCTTGAAGAGGCGATAGCCTTTGCTCTAGGAAAAACCTTTTAAGCGCGTGAAATACTATCTGAATATGAGTTTGATGAGGCGTGGGCTGAAGGAGTCCATGTGCGAGGAATGGAAATTGGCGTTTGAAAATGGAAGTCGTGCATTGAGTTGAATGGTAAATGCCAGCGCTTTCTTAACGGTTTCCGACAACCCAAAAGGATATAAGTAATGCGTATAGCCATCATCACACTTGGAAGCCGGGGAGATGTTCAACCTTATATTGCTTTAGCACTGGGATTACAAAAAGCAGGTCACACTCTACGGTTGGTGACTCAGGAGAACTATGAACCGCTGGTCGTTTCATACGGATTGGATTTCTGGTGCATGCGTGGCAATGTGCAGGATGTGCTCGAAGGCGTGGAAATGCGCGAGTTGTTGGAGAAAGGGAATCTCCTTGCGATTACAAACCTCATGGCGAAGGAAACTCGGCGCGCCGCAGTTCAATGGGCAGAGGATGGCCTTGTTGCCTGTCAGGGAATGGATTTGCTGATTACAAGCTTGGGCGGCATATTCATTTGCGTCGCGCTTGCAGAGAAGTTGGATATTCCACTCGTTCAGACTCACCTGGCTCCATTCACGCCCACAAAAACTTTCCCCAGCGCGCTCATCCCGCAGTCTCTACCCAATTTGGGAGGCGCGTTCAACCTTCTTTCCCAGCAAATTACTCAACAGATAACATGGCTGGGGTTTCAACCAGCATTCAGCCTCGCGCGACAAAAAGTACTTGGACTGCCACCCGCTACATTCTCCCGACCTTTTCATTCCGACCACTCAAAAGGTTTACCCACGATGTATGGATTCAGCCCGTCAGTGATCCACAAGCCATTAGATTGGGATGCTGATAATCATGTCACCGGTTATTGGTTCTTAGATTCTGCTGATAATTGGACACCGCCATCAAACTTGATGGATTTTTTAGAAGCTGGTCCTCCACCTGTTTATATTGGGTTTGGAAGCATGAGCAGTCGCAAGCCTGAAGAGACTACGGAACTGGTCGTCAAAGCGCTGGAAAAAACAAACCAACGCGCACTCTTGTTTTCAGGCTGGGGCGGGTTACATAGAGAAGATTTACCCGACTCAGTATTCATGATCGACTCAGTTCCGCACGCATGGCTTTTCCCACACGTCGCGGCAGTTGTACATCACGGCGGTGCTGGGACAATAGCCGCTGGTCTCAGGGCAGGTATGCCCTCCATCGTGATCCCATTCTTCGGTGACCAACCATTTTGGGGCAAGCGTGTTCACGACCTCGGCGTTGGTCCCGCGCCGATCCCGCGTTCAAAACTAACCGTTGACCGACTCGCGCAAGCCATTCAAGAAGCGGTCACGAATAAAGCCATGCGTCAACGCGCTGCAGACTTGGGAGCGAAAATCCAAACCGAAGATGGAATCGCAAACGCGGTGGAACTTATTCAGAATATTGAAAGGAGTTGAATAATGCACATCGCAATTATTGCACTTGGAAGCCGCGGAGATGTTCAACCTTATATTGCTTTAGGCAAGGGACTAAAAGAAGCAGGTCACACTGTAAGGCTGGTGATCCAGCACGATTTTGAAGTACTGACAAAATCGCACGGGCTGGAATTCTGGCTCGTGCGTGGTAGTTCGCAGGAGGGGATGGAGGGCAAGGAATGGCGTGAACTGTCAGAGAAAGGGAATCTCATTGCAATTACGAGGTACCTGTTAAAAGAAGCTCAACGTGCATACATTGAATTTATGGAGGATGGACTGACAGCCTGTCAGGGAATGGACTTGTTGATCACGGGCAGTGTGGGCTTCCACATCGCAATCTCGATTGCGGAGAAATTAAACCTACGATTAATTCAAGGGCATGTCATGCCGGTTACGCCTACCAGAATTTTTCCCAGTGCGTTCCTACCGCCAAATATGCCCAACCTGGGGGGCACGTTCAATCTCATGTCGTCCCGTCTTTTTCTACAAATGGCATGGTTGGGAGTCAGACCTGTCTGCAATCAGGCGCGAAAAAAAGCGCTTGATCTGCCTCCCACTTCATTCGCTGAACCTATTCATTCAAACCGCTCAAAAGATTTTCCAAGGCTGTATGGATTCAGCCCATCCGTGATCCCCGCCCCAGCCGATTGGAGCGCTGAGAATCATGTTACCGGCTATTGGTTTCTGGATTCAACTGATGATTGGACTCCGCCCGCAGCCTTGCTGAATTTTCTGCAAGATGGTCCCCCGCCGATATACATTGGATTTGGAAGCATGAGCAGCCGCAACCCGCAAGAGACTGCGGATCTGGTCATCGAAGCGATCAAGAAAACGAAACAACGTGCGCTTTTGTATTCGGGTTGGGGCGGGTTACACAAAGAAAACCTGCCCGACTCAGTGTTGATGATCGACTCAACTCCGCATGACTGGCTTTTGCCGCGCGTCGCGGCAGTGGTGCATCACGGCGGCGCCGGGACAACTGCTGCTGGACTGAGAGCAGGAGTGCCATCCATTGTGATCCCGTTCCTCATTGACCAGCCCTTTTGGGGCAAGCGTGTTCACGACCTCGGCGTTGGTCCCGCGCCAATTCCACGTCGAAAACTAACCGTTGACCGACTTACGCAAGCCATTCAGGTTGCGGTAACAGATAAAGATATGCGTCATCGCGCAGCCAATCTCGGCGAGAAAATCCAAGCCGAAGATGGAATAGCAAACGCGGTGGAACTCATTCAGAAAATTGAAAGGAGTTGAATAATGTACATCGCCATCGTTGCAGTTGGAAGCCGCGGAGATGTTCAACCTTATATTGCTTTAGCACTGGGATTACCAAATGTTCCGTAAAGCTCCCTGCTTGCTTTAGCAGTGGAGATGTAAGAACGGTTTTGCTTGTAGTATACATCGACTGGTTGTATACTAGCTGTTATGAGCGCACAAACTTATAAAAGCAATCGTCATATTTTCTACTCCTGTAAGTACC
>CAIWRB010000201.1 GCA_903914955.1 uncultured Chloroflexota bacterium
AGATGTTCATTTTCCACAACAGGCAAATGGCGGATGTTGTATTGTCTCATCAAGCCAATACATTGTTCGACAGTTGTTTCTTTTGTGACTGTGACCATTTTGGATATCATTACATCTTTAATGACCGTGTCTTTTGCTGAGTGCCCATCGATTTCACCTTTGTAAAGATAATCACGCTCGGTATAGATTCCAACGATCCTTCCCCCTTCAGTGACCAAGACCGCGCCAATGTGAGCTTCTGTCATTACCTTTATTGCCTGCAAAACGGTATCTGTTGATGCTACGGAATAATTAGTTTCGGTGCCTTTTGTTTCGAGTAGTTTGCGGACTGTGGTCATGGATGAGTTCTCCTTGGGCTATATTTTACGCCAATTCAACTTTTACGGCCACGATTTTATATTCAGGAATTTTTGCCACAGGGTCAAGTGACGCGTGAGTTAATTCATTGGCTGAGGCGTTCGGGAAATGGAAGTTGGCATATACCATGCCGGGCGGCACACGGTCTGTAACCCAGGCTTGCGCTTCTATAAATCCGCGACGGGATGTGACGCGCACAATCTTTTTTCCGTTCATGCCCAACTTTTCAGCGTCATCTGGATTCACTTCGATCAAAGCTTCGCCATAGATTTCCATCAACCCTTTTGCGCGGCGTGTCATTTGTCCGCCATGCCAGTGATATAACACGCGGCCTGTGCTTAGCAGCATCGGGTAATCATCGTCAGGTCTTTCGGCGGGCGGCACATGATCGATCGGCATGAACTTACCTTTGCCGCGCGTGAATTGCTTGGTGTGTAAAATCGGCGTTCCTGGATGATCGAGAGTCGGGCATGGCCATTGCAGACGTTCGCCTGCTTCGATCCTCGCATGAGTGATTCCACCATAGGATGGAGTCACTGCGTTGATCTCGGACATGATCTCGGATGGGTTGGCATACTCCCAGCCAGAATAAAGTGCTTCGGGCCGCACCCGCTCACTGCTCCCGGCCAGGATTCGTTTTGCAATCTGTGAGGTGATCCACCAATCATCCCGCGCGCCGCCTTGTGTAGGAATTGCTTTGCGAACCATCTGCACTCGCCGTTCAGTGTTTGTGAATGTACCATCTTTTTCTGCGAAGGTGACACCGGGTAAAAGCACATCTGCATAAGCTGATGTTTCAGAAGGGAAGATTTCCTGCAGGACGAGAAAATCAATTTCTTCGAAGCAATGCCGAATATGCTTCGTATCCGGATCAGACATGACTGGGTCTTCGCCGAGAATATATAACGCGTGAGTTCTTCCATCAAGAATGCCTGGCACCATTTCAGTGACCGTCAGACCAACTTTTGTGTTGCTTGTTGCACCCCATGCTTTTTCAAATTTATCGTGGACTTCATCGCTTGTGACGGGTTGATAGGCAGTATAAACATTCGGCAGACCGCCCATGTCACATGCGCCCTGCACATTGTTTTGTCCGCGCAATGGATTCACGCCGCCGCCCGCCTTGCCCATGTTGCCAAGCAGCATTTGAAGATTAGCGAGATCCATAACATTCCGCACGCCGACGATATGCTGGGTAATCCCCATTGCCCACAGTACTGCCATCGGACTGTTTTTTGCGATGATCTCAGCGGCTTCGTATAATTGTTCAACAGGGATGTTGGTTGTTTTTGAAACCACTTGCGGCGGATAGTTCAAGACAGTGGCTTTGAATTCGTCAAAGTTTTCAGCGCGTTCATCTATGAAAGATTGGTTCTCCCATCCTTTTTCGAGGATGATGTACATCAATCCGTTGATCAGGGCAATGTCTGTACCGGGTCTATGACGGAGATGAAGCGTGGCAAATTCAGTGATGTCGATTTTGCGCGGATCAGCCACGACTAGTTTTGCGCCGCGGAATTTCACGGCACGGCGAAGCATCGTCCCGAAGACGGGATGTTGTTCAGTGGTGTTTGATCCGATAATAAAGAAAGCTTTTGCTTCTTTTGCTACATCGTCCATTGAGTTGGACATGGCACCCGAACCGAAGGAGGCA
>CAIWRB010000202.1 GCA_903914955.1 uncultured Chloroflexota bacterium
TCTATCATTCGGTCTCCTTATACTATTAATCATCCAGCCTTGCCGTTTCGCAGGAACCTTATTGGGATATTCTACGGGAACATCGAAAGCCGAGTTCGTCACTCGTCCCCGAAGGACCGCTCCCGTAGCGGAAGGCAGAGCGAGTGCTGTTATCATCACTATTCCAAGACCCGCCTCGATACATTCGAAATACATCAGAGTCCTGCCCCAAAGGATTTGAAGTGGGTGAATTTTTATAATAAGTTTCACCGTACCAATCGTAAACCCATTCCAATACATTGCCAGCCATATCATATGCGCCATAAATGCTTGCGCCAGCAGGATACTTGCCTCCTTCTGTTGTATCACCTACGATCGCATTGGAATTAAGTAAATTCGGATTGGGAGATCCACTGCCCCAGGGATATGTTCTTCCGTCCACTCCACGCGCGGCTTTCTCCCATTCAGCTTCAGTGGGCAATCTGCGCCCTGCCCACGAACAATAAGCAACTGCCTGATCCCAATTCACATAGGTCACCGGGTATGTATCATATTTCGAAACACCATAATAATTATCACGCTTATCTGACCTTACCGCTGAGGGAGGCGTACATGCGTCATTATCAGCTACGCACTTTGCATACATGGCATTGGTAACCTCTATTTGGTCTATCCAGAAAGAGTCAATATAAACGGTGTGAACTGGTGTTTCATCTGAGTTGCCATATTCACTGCCCATTGTAAACTCACCTGCAGGGACGTAGACTAAAACCATACCGTCTTTTTCAGAAATCCCCCTTGAACCAACGCTTGGAGTTGGTGTATTTCTACGAAAAAGAATGAAAAGCACTGCAATAACGACGAATCCGCCAATGAGGAGCAAACGTACTCTCGATATTTTCATGCTGATTCGCCTTTTAAATAAGGCTGTATGAACCGATCTATTCCAACCAGTTGCAGCATTCCAAGCGGATTTTTCCCGATAACTCCAATCACATTATTATGTTTGTCTTTTGATCCTGGTAGACCTGTCATTCTCTCTCCTTTAGTTGAAAGCAATTTTACCGTCTTTTAAGAACAGACCTCTGAGTTATGTAAAACTCGAAGGTCTGTTTTATCAATCAATTTATTGCTATGCTTCATCCATTTTCGCTTCAACACGCAGTACCAACGGAAGTTTATGACAGCTGTTCCTGCTAAAAATGGAATATTCTTCTGCGAATCCCTTGCTCAAGTTGGAGAGAATCCGTCCGATAATAGACTCAGACTGAATATCTCTATCCATCCATAATCAGAGAAACCAAGTCCAATTTATGAACACAAACCTTGATACCTCCCTCGCAAAAATTTCGACATCGTTTGAGAGTACATACTCGAGCGAGGCATATAAGGGCGTCCAGAGCCAACGAGACGGGTCCATTCCGACAAGTAAGCCTGGTGCACCGCTTGAAACGCAGGAATTACAACCTTACCGTGTCACTATTTCGGAAGATGCCTTGCGAAAAGCGGGTTTATTGAAAGATGAATCCAAAACTAACAAGAGCGAGAATCCCGAAGAAAACAATGCGATGAACGCAAATAATAAACCTGACACGAATTCTGAAGAAACCCGTCAGTTGGAAAACCTTAAACAGACCGATATTGAAGTCCGCGCGCACGAACAAGCTCACGTTATCGCCGGGGGCAATCTGGTAAGAGGCGCCGCCCATTTTGGGTACGCCACCGGACCGGATGGAAAACTGTACGCAGTCAGCGGCGAAGTTTCGATCGACTCCAGTCCGGTACAGGATAACCCAGAAGCGACAATTCGCAAAATGATGCAGGTCGTAAGGGCTGCATTAGCTCCCTCGCAGCCCTCCGGACAAGACCGGGCAATGGTATCTGCGGCGTTAAAAAATCAAATGGAAGCTCAACAGCAGATCGCCCAGCAATTAATGGATCAGACTCAGGGCAGCGGACAATCAACAGGAATAAACATCAAAGCATAAAAATATTTCGCTACTCAGGATAGAAACCGATTTCCGTCATAATCGGTTTCTATCCTATTAATGGGGAAAACGTTTTTTTGAGGCATGATAAATACAGATCACCTCCAGAATTTCATCTTCAAAATAATTACCTCCGTGAATTAACAAATTCTCTGAATTCCTTGATGAAATTATCCTTCTTGAATATTCTGGAATTTTTTAGAAGGTCGGGCACATGAAAGCCTGAATAAATCCTCTCGAATCTTTGCAGGGCATCGATTAAATTTTCAGCCGACTGTTCATCAAAAAAAACTCCTGTAATCTCATTGACGACGGTTTCAAGTGCGCCGCCTTGTCCATAGGCGATTACGGGACATCCGGCTGCCTGGGCTTCGACAATAGCAATACCAAAATCCTCTTCGGTTGCACAGACAAATCCTCGGGCGCGGCCAAGTAGCTCTGCCACTTTTTCGTCTGATTGACACCCTAGGAAAATGATATTTGGACTCGCCATGTTCTTTAGTCGCGGTAGTTCCGGGCCCTCACCGACGATAAGTAACGGAAGACCCAACTGCGAAAATGCTCGCACAAGAATATCAACCCTTTTGTGCGCGACCAACCTTGTCACTGTGATGTAGTAATTATCTCGGTTTGGAGCTGGCTTAAATCGATCAGTTTCAACGGGTGGATATATACACAAAGCTTCGCGCTGGTATGCGCTCTGAATCCGCTGGGAAACAGCTTTTGAAATTGCTGCAAATTGATGGACGCGCGAAGCAGCTCTTTTATCCCATTCTCTAAAGGAGCGCATATATTTTTCAATGATCAGATTCTTGTGCGCATGAATTCCATTAATATTTAGAGCCATCCACGCATAGCGCATTGGGGTATAGGTATAAGAGATGTGGCGCGCGCCATTGAAGTTCTGCACACCGTGAGCCACTGCATAGCTGAATGAAACGATGATTTCATAATCATTCAGCTTGAATTGTTCGACTGCACTAGGCATAAATGGCAGGAACATCCGATGACGAGTATGTGCAAAAGGAATGCGGTCAATAAAAGATGTGTTGACTTTACGATTTGCAATGGGTGTTCCGCAAAACGCATCCTTGTTGTAAACAAGCGTGAACAAATCTGCTTTTGGAAATATTTCCAAAGCAGTGAAAAGCACTTTTTCACTGCCTCCAAGGGACGGGAGTGAATCGGTCACAAAAGCAATTCGAGGCTCAGATTTCATTCAATGTGTCCCAGATCAATTCAGCGGTTTGTTCCCATGTAAATGAATGGATGTGCGCGAGTCCTTTTTCTTTCAATCTTTGGCGAAGATCATTTCTACTCAGGCATTCACGGATTGCTATTTTTAACCCGTCAGGATTTGATAATTCAAAAATCAAACCAGCGTCGCCGACAATTTCGGGTAGCGCGCCTCCATCAGAAACGATGACGGGTGTTCCACAAGCCATGGCCTCTATGACTGGTAGACCAAAACCTTCATCATAAGAGGGCAGCACAAGCAAATCAGCTTGTGCGTATATCCCCGGCAAATCATCATCGTTGACATATTTCAAAAACAAGATTCTTTCTTCCTCAACAAACTTTATACCCTGAAATACCTGCCCAGATTGCCCCACAATGACAAGCCAGATGTCCTTGAAATCATCTTTGATCGTCTGCCACGTTTTCAGCAATTCAAGTATGTTTTTTCGTGGTTGTAATGAACCGACGAACAAAATATATTTCCGAGGGAGTTTGTAAGTTAGCTGGCATGCTTGAGGGTGAAATCTGGTAGTGTCCACTCCGTTGGGCGTGACGATCACGTTAGTTACTTTTAAGCGATGTAGTATCTTTTTCTTAACGAATTCCGATGGAGTAAATACAACTCGCACCCTCTTCGCCAACAATGGTAAAAACAAACGATACCACATTGCAAAGTTTTTATTGAACCATTCCGGATGTTCAAGTGGACTCAGATCATGAACTGTCAATGCCTGATTTCCAACCATAAGCGGACCCGTGTTCGCGGGCGACCACATAATTGATTTTGGATTTAATTTTACAGGGAGTACGAACTGTTCCCATGCATGACCGAATAATCCATTTTCCTGGGTCATTACAATCCGACACCTGCTCCCCATTAACGAAATGATCTCGCGACCATAGCGTTCAACGCCAGTAACACGCCTTGATAGAAACCGTCCATTGATTACTATATCACGCATCATGCTCAACCTGCCCTGCCCACAAACCAAGCGCAAACCCAAGCATCAAGCGGCCCGGCGCAAGCGTCCAGAGGTAGTGATCGAATAGACTAATGACGCCAAATCCTATAAGTGTGGCGCCTGCCAAGGTCGCTTTCGGAGATTTTAACTTTATGATACTAATCGCAATTGAAATAAAAAGGCTCACAATAACGGTCAATCCAATCAGGCCAAGCTCGGCTGTTTCAAGAAATAATATATTATGAACAGGTTCGATCGGCGCGCCATCCACAGCGGTTTTCGAAAGCTCAAGAACGAACGAACCGATTCCAACGCCGCCGACAGGATGTTTTTGGATCATATCCATCGCTTGGCGGGTGAACCACAACCGCCCAAGTATCGAATTTTGCTCAGTCGAGATTTCGGAATTGCCAATACGCGCGAAAACCAAATCTCTAAAAGGGTATAACGCAAGAATGGCCGTAAGCGAAATGGATAGGATTAGCAAGAAAAATCTTTTACTGTCAAGATATTTTAACTTTAAAGTCAGTATAAAAACAAACGCGATTAACGCCAGCCATGCTGAACGAGAAAATGTTAATCCTATCAAAAATATTCCGAGGCAAAGAAGAATGAGCGCTGGATAATTTGGTTTACTGGACGTGAGAAATAAACTCGCCGGTCCAAGCAGGGTGATAAATACTAGTCCACCAAGTATGTTGGGATGGGGCAAAGTTCCATAAGCGCGGAGTATACGAAGACCGTTTGCCAATTGAACAACGCTCGCTCCGTGCATAGAAGGTTCCAAGTTGCCGGGCCATTTGAGATTCAACGGTTGAAGAAAAGCTGTGGATTGCAATGCAAAACCAGTAAACCCCGCACAAATTTGAATAACAAGTGCAGCGCAAAGACCAAGCATGGCCGCCTTCCATGCTTCATGCCAATCACGTAGTGAGAGGACAAGAAAATAAACTAACCAAAAATGCAGGGAGATATATAGTGAGGTACGCCAATCGTTAGACCAAAGAAGACTAAGTGTCGTAATTGAACAAAAGGCAAAAAGAAAAAGAATAAATCCACATTTAGCAGTAGAAAAAACAATTTGGTGAAAGGAGCGCCGAAGAGAGAATGATGGTTGGGAGATTTTAACAGTTACCCAAAGAACGATAGCAATAACTGCCAGGCCATCGCTGACAAAGAATAAGGCATTATCATACGTGAAATACACACGAGCGTGAGAGAATTCTCCAATGACACGATATGCCCAAAAGCAAAACGAAAGTGGGAGCAAGCCGATCGTTAAGCTATATATCTTCCGTATGATTCCTTCTGCTTGAATCGGATACACCCGCAGCAGACCCAACGCCGAGCCTGTCACAAACGTCAGTATGGGAATTACGCCCCATAAAAAGGAGATAATGGGTGGCGCATCAGGTGTTTTACCAGGGATAAGAGGTACAGCATTTGAATTTTCATAAACCAAAACACCATTGTCAAGAGTTTTTATTTTTTTCCAACCCAATTCATTGAGAACCGATATAAACGGACTGCGCTGGATCTTTCCGCGCGGCGACTGTTTTGTTTCTACTATGCTTGGGTTTACAAATCCCCAGCGCACACTGTACTTGCCGGAATTTTTCAGAATGGGAATGATCGCTGTCATTCCATTCAGTGCCCAGTAGGAAGTGTCTATCTGGCCGATCCCGCTGTCACGAAGTTCAGGAAGAGTCCTTGCGGTGTGGTAGCTGCCGTCGATGGTGGTGGCTTTGGTAAGTAGATTCAGGAATGCAAATTGATCGCCAAAGCCAAACGTGAGGTAACGCCATTGGGAATTGTCGCCTGCGTTGAGGAAATCAACAATGGGTTGCATATTTATAACTTTGGGTTGGAGAGGAACGATAAGCGGCGTAAACCAACCTCCGAGTGCGGTAGCTGTGAAGACGAAAAAAGTCACAGTTGAGATAATATTAATTCGATAGGTACCAAACCACAGATTAAGTGCAAGTCGGAATTTTTTCTTTAATCCAATAAATAGAATCCCGAAGAACGGAGTCAGAGTCAGGCTTGCCCAGAATGCGAAACGATCATATGTCAGCCATTCCCAAGCATCACCAAAAAAGATATGTGGTAGTGGAGTAGTACCTCCGAGACCCAGTAAAAATAAAACCGTGAATGAAATGAGGAGACCGACAAAACGCGGATGCCATTTGCGAAAGAGAAACGGTATCACCACGATCAGCGGCCCATATAGCGGGAAAAAGAATATCGCCAGCGCGAGCGGATCGGCGATAAAGTTGTGGCGAGAGAGGTGATCGATCGGGGTTTGCATGATTTGACCAGCTCCCCATTGCCAAAAGGGAAGGATAACAAGAATACTTGCGGAAACAGCGAAAGCAATAAAAGCAAAAAGTCTTTTGAAGAGTATCGACGTAACAGAATCTTTGAATACAATATTGAATCCACTATCCGATATTATTTTGCTCCTTTCAGGTCGCAATAAATTATTGGCAAAAACTGCGAATATAAAAAAAGGCTGCGCAAGGAGAGTGGCATGATGCATCGCCATGGATGTTGCGACGAGAGTAATAGACAGAACGAAATTATGGATTCCCCCTTCGCGCAAATATCGATTAAAACTCGCCGCTGCAAACAACGCAGTGAGCGTACTCATGAGGAATGGCAGTTGACCGAATATATACGCCGTGATGTAAATCGGCAGGAGCACAGCGGAAGCAAGCGCAGCGTAGGAGGCTGATGATCTGCCAGTAAATATTCTACTGAACACAAAAATCCCTAAAGGAAAAAGACTTGTGACCCCCCACAGAACAAGAGCGAATGCTTTATCAAAACCAAATATTGGAATAAATATCGCGATCAGCTGGTGTGTGAGTGGAGGATAAGATACGATCGGAAAGCCAGCATACCAACGCGTTTCCCATAAGGAAAACCAATTTTCTGCATAGTGATTTGCGAACAACATATGGGTAAAAGCATCATAACTCAGGCGGTAACGTGCAGTCAGTATAAACAGACCATGACATACAAAAGCAATTAAGACTGCAGTTCGAACACGCCGCGGTATCATGTGGATTTTTGCTCAGGTATCGGAAACGAAATTCTTTTGAGACTTCGCCTTTTTTCAAGAGCGCGATTGAAAGCTTGAATATACTTTCGACAGGTCTCTTGAGGACGGGCGCGCTGAATGGAACAGAAGTTATGGGATGCCTGACTAAGCCTTTTTTCCTTGGAATCAATTAATTTTCGGATTGAATCGCACAGACTCTGTACATCTCCATTATTAAAGAACTCAACCTGCAAGTCACTTTCAATGGTTAATTTTTTTATTTCATTTAGGTTTGAAGCAACGACTGCACGCCCCCAGGTTGCGGCTTGATAAAGGACGCTTGAAGCGCCTGTTGATGCGAGATATGGAAGCACAATAACTTGCGCCTGACGAAACAGTTCGATCACGTCATCTTCCGAAGTTTGTCCCAACCAATTCACTCCATCCATATGGCCGAACCGTAACTTCAATTCACTGAAATAATCAGGGAACCGCACATGCTCAGAACCTGCGATGGATAATTTTAGTTTTCGGTTTTCCACTCGTAATAATTGAAATGCTTCGAGTAATAATTCCAGTCCTTTGAACGGGGCAAGCGTTGTGAAAAATAAAAGCTCCTGTGAATCAGATTCTTCGAGCAGCTCGGGTTCATGATAGGCACCGATCGGAATGTGCACGCAATCCACTTTTTGCGCTGTGAGCCAGTCTGAGTAATGGCGCATCGTCAGACATAACACATCAGCCTGTGTCGCGATATTCGTTAACAATCGCGCTCCTGCCTTAGCAAAAGGGCCACCTGGCGCGTTAAGCGTGCGCAAGTCAGTTAACTCGATCAGTTCATGCAAAGTAACAACCGTCGGATATCCCAGCCGTTGTACGAACATTGGCGTAAACAAACCGGACACATTCACCCATGGCGATCTTCCAAAGACACTCGCCCCCGCATTGAACCAAACAATATCAGGTTTCAAACTATTCACACGAGACAATATCGCCTGGCGCGCGCTAAATTGGCCGGGTACCCAGCAATAATCCAATTCAGTCAGACCAAGGTCATTGGGAATTGCCCTGTTTATTTCTGAACCGGCCAGCACGGTGATACGTGAAAACATCCCTGACTTTGCCAGTGAACGCGTAACGTGGTATCCATATTGACCAATACCGGTAATTGTCGGGGGAAACGGGCTAATGATGACAAGATGCATGGAATAATATATTTATCTATTGAAGATGCATTATAGACGATTACATCAGCTGGTAAATTACGTTTGACAGGAACCTGCTCGGCAAGTATAGTTTTGTTCAGAATGTTTACTGATGAGCTTGAACACGCAATTTTGAAAACTTTGGCATACTCTGATATTTTTGATTATCCATTGCGGCTGGATGAATTATATTCTTACCTACCCATCCGTGCAGAGATCGAACAGATGTCGCTCGCGCTTGGGTCATTGAATGGACTAGTAGGGATAAAAGATGGTTATTATTTTTTAACTGATCGTGAAATAATCGTAGAAATCCGCAAACAGCATAATGCATATTCTCAAAAGTTATTTCAACATGCTTTAATATTTGGGCAGATACTCGGCGCCCTGCCCTTTATCCGCATGGTGGCGTTGACTGGGTCATTGGCGGTCATGAATTCGTTTAAGAATGCCGATTTCGATTATATGCTTATCGCCGCCCCCGGGCGTGTGTGGATGGCGCGCGGTTTCGCCTTGTTATTAAACCGTTTAGCCCGCCTATTTGGCTGTACGCTTTGCCCAAATTTAATTGTCTCAGAATCCTCGCTGGCCTGGCCCACGCATGATCTATATTCTGCACACGAATTATGTCAGATGATCCCAATCGCGGGTATGGATGTGTACCTCAAATTAATGAAAGCAAACCATTGGACACAAGAGTTTTTTCCAAATGGATTCAAGACCTTCAAATCCTCGGACGATTCGCAGGCTTTAATCCAAAAAATACTTGAAGCTCCTCTGCGCGGTAAATTAGGGGATCACATCGAACAATGGGAAATGAAACGTAAGATAACGCAGCTTTCTAAACAGGCTGATTTTGGCAACGAGACGGTCTTCAATGCTAATATATGTCAGGGAAATTTTGCCCATCACAATCAGCGGACTAATGAAGCTTTACAGGAAAGATTGCAACAATACATCAACGCGAATACTGGCGGGGAAAAAACAAATTCCTCTCACGAACGAAATTTATCAAATCAACCTGCGGTCATTCAGAATGACAAGGAATTGATATGACCGAAATTCTCCTAGGTCAATCCTATTTCCTGCGATTTGACCCCAAATTATGGGATGCGATGCAACCCTACCCGCCATTAGGGACATTGTATGCCGCGAGTTGGTTGCGTCAACATGGCTATCAGGTTGCGTTATTCGATGCAATGCTCGCAAACTCAGAAGATGATTGGGACCAGCTGCTCGAGGAACACAAACCAAAATATGCGATCTTATACGAAGATAACTTCAATTATCTTTCCAAGATGTGTTTGTTGCGGATGCGTGAAGCAGCGTTCAAAATGATCGGAATGGCCAAGAAGCATGGATGCACCGTCATCCTATGCGGGGCGGATGCAACCGATCACTATTCAGAATATTTAGAAAAAGGCGCGGATTACTGTCTGCTCCGCGAAGGGGAGGATACGCTGATCGAATTACTGAGTCAGTTATCGGCTGGCCAGAAGGCGCATGCGGCGCAAGTGATCGGGTTGGCGTCGCGCAATACCATACACCCTTCACATCGTCCCGATATAACTGATCTTGACAAGCTTCCTTTTCCTGCATGGGATCTTGTGGATGTGGAAAAATATCGCGCCATCTGGATAAAACGGCACGGATATTTTTCGATGAATATGGTCACGACCCGCGGTTGTCCGTATCATTGTAATTGGTGTGCCAAACCGATCTGGGGCCAGCGCTATAATTCACGATCGCCCGAAAACGTGGCGCGGGAAATGAAATGGTTGAAAGAAAATTTTGCTCCTGATCACATTTGGTTTGCAGATGATATTTTTGGTTTGAAACCAAGGTGGATCGAAGCGCTTGCAACTTTGCTGCAAAAGATGGATGCGGCGATCCCATTCAAATGTCTACAACGAGCAGATCTAGTGAATGAAAAAACTGCTGCTGCTTTGGCAAAAGCCGGCTGTAAAACCGTGTGGCTTGGCGCAGAATCTGGTTCACAAAAAATTCTCGACGCGATGGACAAGGGCGCTCAAGTGGAAGATATTTACCAGGCCGCAAACCTTCTGCGTAAAAATGGGATCGAAATTGGATTCTTTTTGCAGTTCGGGTATCCAGGTGAGTTATGGGAGGATGTGCAAAAAACATTGAAAATGGTGCGCGAATGCGCTCCAGATGATATTGGCATCTCAGTCTCTTATCCCCTGCCCGGGACGAAATTCTTTGAACGGGTGAAGTTAGAACTGGGTGATAAACAAAACTGGATAGACTCGGAGGATCTGGCCATGCTCCATCAAGGTCCGTTCCCGACCGGGTTTTATCGAATTTTGCATGGCCGGGTGCATTATGAATTTCGAATACGAAAGGCTTGGCGAAAAAATAATTGGCTGCAAATTCTACGAACGCCCTATTATCTGATTGGATTGTTTTATTCAGAATTGAAACTTCGAAAACAGGTTTATTTTTATGGAAGTTGACCTCTATTTGCGTGTGCGCGAAAAGGAAAATCGTCTCTATTCAGATGCTGTTGTCGCGGCACTTCCTTTCATACCGGACGGAAACCCTCTTTCGAGCGAATGGCGCGCACGGTCAATCTCTGCATCTCGCTTGACCCGCTACCTATCACGCCACTCGAGACCACTCACCATTCTTGAGATCGGATGCGGCAATGGCTGGCTGTCGAATCTATTGTGTAATTCGGGTCACCATGTAATCGGTCTGGATCAAAATCTCTACGAACTTAAACAAGCCGCACGGGTTTTCTCATCAAATTCGAGCTTATCCTTTCTTGATGCAGATATATTTTCCGCGCCATTTATACTAGGGAGTTTCGACGCGATCATCCTTGCCAGCGTTATTCAATATTTCCATGATCTCCCTGCTCTGCTAATGAACTTGCTCCAATATCTAAAACCAAATGGGAGTATCCATATCGTGGACAGCCCACTTTACGCCGACTCTGAAATTTCCGATGCGGTGAATCGCAGTGAACAATATTATTCAAGACTTGGCTTTCCTGAAATGGCCCGACATTATTTTCATCACCGCGAATCTAAACTGAACTCATTTAATCCAAAATTGCAATTTCGCCAGCCTTTGCAATTCCTCCGCTGGGGAGGTTTTTTACGATCCTTCATCTCACCATTTCCCTGGGTAATTATCAGTAAACTGGAGATTGACGATCATGACGAGATCATTTCCACGGCTTTTTCACGTACTGCCAAAAAATATGATGCGTTCGCCGAAGACCATCCCCACCTAACCCAGATGCGCAATAAGGTCTATACGCACGTGGAACGCTTCATTCCAAAAAGCGCCCGTATACTTGAATTAAATTGCGGTACTGGTATTGATGCTGTTGAACTGGCCAAACGTGGTTATACGGTCCACGCCACAGACAATGCTCCCGGCATGTTGGATCAAATCCCCGAAAAAATTGACGAGCAAACTATCAGCGAAAAAATAAGCTTTCAGCAATGTTCATTCACCGATTTGGATAAGGTGCTAGGAGCCCCGTTCGATGCGGTTTTTTCCAACCTGGGCGGGCTAAACTGTCTTGCCGACCTTTCCCCGGTAATTGCCAAGTTACCGGAAGTTCTGCGGCCGAACGGCCTTGTCACCTGGGTGTTGATGCCGCCCATTTGTTTATGGGAACTAGCTGAGGTCTTTCGCTTACATCCGCGTTTGGCGTTTCGCCGTTTTTCGCGCAATGGCACTCACGCGCATCTCGAGGGCTTGGATTTTTTGGTGTATTACTTCACTCCAGCCAAAGTCTTACAATGGTTTGGAGATGATTATGAATGTCTTGCGATAGAAGGCCTATCGGTCTTCACTCCGACTGCCGAAAGTAAGAACTTTGCCAAACGCTATACGCGTCTTTATCGTGCATTGAGCTTGCTCGATGCACGATTGGCACTTCACCGCCCTTGGAGCGGATGGGGCGATTTTTTCATCATCACGTTACGATATCGACCTAAAGGAGAATGAATCTGCTCGTACGGCTTACTCGTAATAGTCTGTGGTTATTGATCGCGCGAGTTGGAACGCAGGGTTCCATGGTGATCATCACCTACATTCTCGCGCGACGGTTGGGCATTGTTGGGTTTGGCGAATACGGTTTCATTGCAAGCGCGATCGTGATCGGCAATACACTCACCTCCTTTGGTTCTGACATGTATCTCATCCGTGAAATTGCCGCAGAGTCAGATTTCTCCAAAATGCCGTCAGTACTATTTCTTCAGCTTGCCCTATCCTGCTTGTTTATTGGATTTATTCTATTGTTCATCCAATATTTGCCAAACCAGTCAGCTGGCAGCAACGCTGCTTTGAAAATTTACAGCTTCGCTTTAATTCCTCTTGCTTTTTTTACCGTAACTACCTCTGCGCTGCGCGGGTCACAAAAAATGATCTCGTACGCCTGGCTAAGTCTTGTAATTCCAATTCTTCAAGTCGTAAGCATATCCATTTTTATTCAACGCGGCACAAGCGTAGTGACGCTTGCAACCCTATTGCTTTTCATTCAAACACTGGGAGCAATGTTTGGTGTTATTTTTTGCTCAACTATTTTCCCTCGTTTTTGGATGGACTTACGATTTTCGCTCAATGGAATAATTCACATCTTCATAGCTTGCCTGCCGATCGCGATGATAGCTATCCTTGGTGTTATCTACCAAAAATTGAATTTTGCCATGCTCTCGTTTTTCGGAAATGCCTCAATGGTGGGGATATTCTCTGCGGCGGCACGTGTCCTGGAGGCAGCGCGGATGGGTCACTTCGCTGTGTTTACAGCATTATTTCCTGCCATGGCGAGTATCAGAAGTGGAAAAGACCCTGTCAAAGATTTCAGATTTTCATGGTTTCTGCTTCTGGTCATGGCCGTTATCGGGTCTGTTTTAATATTTTTCCTCGCGAAACCTGTTGTGATTATTTTCTTTGGAACAGACTATCAATTATCGATCCCTGTTTTACAAATTTTAGCTTTTACTTTGATCCCATACACGATTAATACCTTCCTAACCTTGGCATTTCTGGTGAAAAATAAAGAAATGATTGTTATTCTTATCCTCCTGGCTTCCTTGGTAATTCTATTCTTGTTGAATCTATCCTTAATTCCACTTGCAGGACAAATCGGCGCGGGTTGGGCATTTCTCTTTTCTGAAATTGCGCAGGCGGTCTTATTTTTAATTGTGTGGATGATCGATCTATTCCGTCAATCAGACGCCGATCATTCCAAAGGAGTATTATATGAACTATCCGATCTACCCGGATAAATATAAGCTAAAGGAGCTTTATGGTGCTCAGGAAATAGTTGATTATCGTAAACGAATTGGACGAATGCCTGCACTGACTTCACCGAAGGGAGTCTTATTTTGTCTCGAACGCGGCCTGCCATGGAAATTACGTTGGCGGGTTCCAGTCACTCGGGTTGGCGGGATGAATGGTGATTTGTATGCCTTAAAGAAACCAAAAGGCAAAATCGGGATTATGACCGGTTTTGGTGGTGGATCCCCGATGACCGTGGAACTCGCTGAAGAATTCGCAGCGATGGGTGTGAAGTGCATGATTCTCATGACCTGGGGCGGAATGCTTCAACCTGAACTAAAACCTGGAGACATAGTGGTTGTTGATAAGGCAATCCGTGATGAGGGGACTTCCTATCATTACCTGCCCCCGGCAAAATACGTCGAAGCAGATCTACAATTGGCAGATCAATTGATCAGAGCGATCAAAGATCGTGGAGGTCAATACATACGCGGAACATCCTGGACCACGGATGCTCCCTTCCGCGAAACAGTCGATGAAATTCGTCAATATCAATCCGAAGGCGTGAAGACCGTCGAAATGGAGTCCGCCGGATTGTTCACTGTCGGGCAGGTACGAAAAATACCAACCGTCTCGGTAGTGGTCGGCATGGATGGCCTGTCTGACTTTCGCTGGCAAGTACCCGAGCGATTGGATAAGATCATCCACTCACTCGAATTAGTGTATGAAGCATCTCTCGACGTACTAAAAAGCAGGTAATGTTTTGTGTTGTCTGTACTTTTTGAAACGACGGTCGTGCTAAGATCGGCTCGCATCCAAGGAAAACGATTGACGAGTTATGATTTCTTAGGCGTGTTTGGATCACGAATTCCGCAAACAAGCGAGTTTTGCTAGTAAAATCATTAATGTCAAAAATCCCTTCAAAAAGAGAAGCAAATGAAATCCTATCGCAAAGAACTTTGGTTTAACATCTCAACCCGGCGTGGGTTTATAAACATCACCCCGCAGGTAGAGAAATGTTTGCACGAAAGCGGCATTCAAGAAGGACTCTGTCTTGTGAATGCCATGCATATTACAGCTTCTGTTTTTATAAATGATGATGAAAACGGCTTGCATCATGATTATGAAAAATGGCTGGAGTCCCTTGCCCCACACGAACCTGTAGATCAATATCGGCATAATGACACCGGCGAGGACAACGCAGATGCTCACATGAAACGCCAAATTATGGGGCGCGAAGTTGTTGTTGCCGTAACAAATGGTCAACTTGACTTTGGCACATGGGAACAAATTTTTTACGGCGAATTCGACGGTAAAAGAAAGAAAAGAGTCCTGGTTAAAATTATTGGTGAATAGGAGAATTATATGCGTTTACAAAATAAAAAAATCGCGATATTGATCGCCGAAGGCGTGGAAGATTATGAATATATTGTCCCCACCATGCGGCTGCAGGAAGAAGGCGCACAGGTGCTCTCCGCAGGTCTTGACTTAAAACCCATAAAAGGAAAAAACGGTTTAACGATCGTGCCCGACACTTTGATCGACTCACTTAATGCGGAAGACCTTTTTGCGCTCATCATTCCAGGAGGCTGGGCGCCGGATAAATTACGAAGATATGCCGTGGTAAAAAATATCGTCAACCAGATGGACGTGGCAAATAAAATCATTGGCATAATTTGTCACGGCGGTTCCATCGCGATCTCGGCGGGGGTCATCAAAAAAGGTCAACGCGCCACGGGTTCACTTGGCATCAAAGATGATCTCGTGAACGCGGGCGCGGTTTGGGTTGACGAACCTGCTTTTCGAAGCGGCAATCAGGTTTGGGGGCGGGTGGTTGCGGATATTCCAGATTTCAATCGCGAGTTGGTGAAGGCTTTAGTCGAGGGATAATGGCTTTTGCCCCATCGTTTCCGGGATTGGCACATCCAATAATTTTAGGATGGTGGGTGCGATCTGCAAATGCGAGATGATCTCGCCGGTATCGCCTCTACCTTTAACTTTTGGCTGGAAACAGAACAACGGAACTTCCCTTTGCTCGGGGGTAGTACCGCCATGCGCTCCATCCTTGTTGATGCCATGATCGCCTGTGACGAAGATGGAGTAATCGTGTTCCATCCATTCCTGAATTAAAGGCGCCAGCCACATATCTTGATGAATGGCATGGTTGCGATATTCCTTTGAATCAGAGCCATAAGTTTCGCCGTGATAATCCATACCCATGGGATGAAGCAAAAGATAATCAGGGGAAAATTTTCGGATGAGGTGCGCGGCAGTTACAAAGAGTTCAATATCAGGATAATCATCCTCGGTGTAAAAACGGCCGTGCTGAATGGATAAAGATCCGTCATCGGTTTCTTTATCGTCAATACGGTCATACGGCGCGCGGTTGTATAACTCTGAGACCCAATAGTACGCAGCGGCCGCTGTAACTTTTTTGGCTTCTGCAACTGAGCGGAAAATATTCGGCATGCTCGAACGACGAACAACGGAATTGGCAACGATCCCATGCACACTTGATGGAACACCTGTATGAATGGTCTCATACATTGGGCGGGACATGCTCGGCAGTTCGCCAACAATTTTAAAAAGTGTCGCAAGTTTTGATTCCACCAGATGGCCAAGAAATCCCATGTTGGCCACAGCAACATCATAGCGCAACGCGTCAGACAAAATAAGGATAACTTTACTCATAACTCACCTCAAATAAAAATGGTTCAGAGTGTTAATTACTCTGAACCATTTTTTATAACAAATCAATTTTCATTCATCCAGCACAAGCACGGCTTCACGCGAACAGGTAACCTGTTCTATTGCACCGATCTTTGGAAGTTCAAGGAATGGATTATTGAATGTGTCCATGTTGAATTTGGTATTGCCGATCTTCAATTGAATACGAACGACTGAACCCAAAAACGTAATGTTCTCTATGGTGGAATCAACGACATTGGCTTTCTTTTGTTCCGAGGCAAAACCAAAACGTTCAGGGCGAATGGCGATTTTTATTTTATCACCTTTCTTTCTGTCTTTTGTGCCTTCGGCTGATTCAAAATGGATGCCGTCCATGCTCAACAATCCTTTGACAGGGTCAACCACTTCGGCGTCTGCAGTATTCAAGGAGCCGACAAAATTCGCCACAAAACGAGTATTGGGAAAGTTGTATACTTCGAATGGAGTGCCAACTTGTTCAATCCTGCCTTCATACATGACAACAATGCGGTCTGAAATAGACAAAGCTTCTTCCTGATCGTGCGTCACGAAGATTGCAGTTATGCCCATTTTCTTTTGGATGGCACGAATTTCAGAGCGAAGTTGGACGCGGATCTTCGCATCCAACGCAGAGAGCGGCTCATCGAGCAGAAGCACCTGAGGACGATTCGCCAAGGCACGCGCCAAAGCCACGCGCTGTTGCTGTCCGCCCGAAAGTTGGAAGGGGTATTTATTGGCATGTTTTTCAAGATTGATCAAAGCCAACATTTCATTCACGCGTTCTTTGATGGCTCCTTTGGATTCCTTGTGAATCTGCATGCCAAAGCCGATGTTTTGCGCAACGGTCATATTGGGGAAGAGCGCATAAGCCTGAAAGATCATGCCCACGTTACGCTGGTTCGGAGCGATATTCGTAATATCCTGGCCGTTAATGGTGATCGTGCCGCTGGTTGGCTTTTCAAATCCTGCAACCATGCGCAAAGTGGTTGTCTTGCCGCATCCCGACGGTCCAAGGAAAGAAACGAATTCACCCTGTTCCACATCAAGATTGAAATCCTGAACCACAGTGGTTCCACCATATTCTTTGGATATATTCGTAAGTTTAAGATGTGTCATATCAATATTATCCTCGGTTGCATTAATGTCCACCGGCGATTTGTGCCTGCTGGCTACCACGACCTACCAACTGGATAATCCCCAAACATCCCCAAGTAAGAGCAAAACTGATGACCGCCAGGGCCGCCGGCTCATATGCTTTTTGTTGGATCAGATATGCCATATAAGGCGCGAAGGCAGGCTTGGCAAGGTACTGGGCTAAAATATACTCGCCCATCACAATGGCAAAGCTCAGGAAAGCGCCATTCAGGATGGCAACGCGTATGTTGGGCAGGATGATACGAAAAAGGATTGTCTCCCAACCCGCACCTAAACTCTGGGCAGCTTCTGTCAAGGTCTGCACATCAATGGCTCGCAAACCTGTATCAATCGAGCGATACATATAGGGCATTGATAGAACGGTGTATGCAGCAATCAACAAAGCCGGGCTATTTACGATCAGAAACGGCGGATGGCTGAAAGTTCTCACCAAGCCAAAGACAAATACAATTCCGGGAATTACGAAGGGGAGCAGAGTGACAAACTCGACCGCGGTTCGAAACTGCGGCACCCTCAGTCGGACCCAGTATGCGGTAGGAACGAAAATCAAGATTCCCACAACAATGGTGAAAATCGCCCAAACCAACGAATACGAGAAGTTCGTCACAAAATCGGTGGTAACAAATAGGTTCTGATAGGCTTTGAAACTTAGTACTCCTTTGATCGCACGCAGCGAAAACAGAAAGGTCGCCAACAGCGGCAAAAAGAAGTATAGGATGCCGAGTATCATCCAAAACCAGGACCAAACTAGGCCGCCTCGCTTCATCGCAACCACCTTTCAGTTTGTCTCTGAAGTAACGTATATCCAGTAATTGCTATCACCATCACTACGACCATCCCAGACGCCAGGGCGTAGCCTAACCCGGCATCACCTAGAACATCGCCTCGCAACTGGGAACCAATTACGATGGTCACAAGATTAATCGCCCCCCCCGTAAGTGCCTGTGCGGTTGCGAATGCACCAAAGGAGTTTCCAAAGAGCAAGATCATGGTGCCCAATATAGCGGGTAAGAGTATCGGAAAAGCCACATAGCGCCAGTACTGAAAACTGGACGCTCCAAGGTTTTCAGCGGCTTCTAGCCATTCCTTCCGCAAGCCGTCAATTGCCGGTGCAATGACCAATACCATCAAGGGGAATTGAAAGTACATGTATACAATGCTTAGGCCCCAGAAATTGTAGAGTTGGAAGCCGTGGAAATACGGGTTATACCCCATTGCTTTCAACCAACCCGTCAATACTCCCGATGGACTAAGCAAGGTAATGAAAGCAAAAGCCAGCGGTACCCCGGCAAAGTTTGATGCAACCCCGCAAAAAGTCATGAGGCTGGAACGCATGAAGCGAGGTAATCCACCTCGGATAGCCGAGTAAGCTAGCAAGAATCCAAAGATGCCACCACCTATAGAGGTAATCAGGCTGATCTTAATACTGATCCAATAGGAAGCGATCAGGGATGGACTTTGCAATAGATGGGCAAAGTTTTGGAATGTGAAGGTGTGCGTTTTTGTGTCTTGAAAACTTCCCAAAGCGATGGTTGAGGAGGGATAAATCAAGAACATAAACGCAAACAGAAAAAAGGGCAATACGCCGAGCCATGCCCAGGAAAACTTGGAAAGAGCGGGACGCGCTTTAGGCGCGTCCCGCTTTACAACATCAAAAGTAGCCATGACCTTACGGTGTAGCAGTTGGGATCGAAACGCCAACGGTCGACATCCAACCACCGGTAATCAATGTTTTTGCAGCAGTCAGTTGATCGACAGTAGGAGCAACCGCGGCAGCCAAAACTGCAGGATCTGGCAACATCTTTAATACATCCGCAGGAATTACACCGCGTGTTTGCATATCTGCCTGGGAAACGGCAGAAGCTCCGCCTTTAATCCAAGCCAATTGTCCTTCATCAGAGTTAATGACTTCCATCCAAACTTTAGCACAATTGAGATGGGGCGCATAAGCGCTAATGGCCTGAATATATGCACCACCGATGCTAGGAGACGGATAATCGATCTCGATCTCTGGGTTCCCAGCGAGAGATTGCTGATCACTCAAGGCATTGTAATTCCAAGCCAATACAATAGGAGTTGCCCCCTGAGCAAGGGTTCCTACCTTGGCAGTCACTGGAACAAAATTGCCTGCATCATTCAACTTCTTGAAGTAATCAAGACCTGGCTGGGCGTTATCCAAAGAACCACCATTGGCTAATCCGGCAGCGTAAACAGCCATAATCGCCTGATTGGAGGCTTGTGGATCGCCTGTTAAAGCAACCTGACCCTTGTATTCGGGCTTAAGCAAGTCAGACCAGTTCTTCGGCGGATTCTGGACAACGGCGGTATTGGTCTCGATCACCATGATGCCAAAGTAACCGATCGACCACATTCCATTCGGATCAGCTGTGGGGATACCCAGGGTAGTCGCAGGAAGCTTGCTGGAATACGTACCTTTATAGGCCTGGTAGGCACCGGCAGCAATGCCTTGCGCGCCATAAGCATATCCAACATCAACGATATCAGGAGCCTGTGGTCCGGTGTTACCTTTGTTGGCTTCGATAGCAGCGAGTTCATCAGCAGACCCTGCATTGGGGTCCAACGAGTTAAGCTCGACACCCGATCCGACAGTGGCTTGGAAGTCGGCGAAAATCTCACCATAATTTGCCCAGTTGGGCGGCGTGGCAATGATCGTCAACATGCCTTCTTTTTGGCAGGCAGCAACTAGATCAGCTGGCACACTTGAAACCACTGTGCCGTTGTAGCCTTGAGCTACGCCCGTACCAGCAAATACAGCGGGAGCTACTACAACAGGGGCTTCGGTAGCGACTACGGGGGCTTCGGTAACCACCGCGGCAGGCGCTTCAGTCGCGGCACCTTCTGATGATTCTTTTGCTGGAGATTCAGCGCCACCACATGCGGACAAAACAGTTGCCGCGATTACGAACAGAGCGAACAATTGAAAAGCAAATTTTTTATTCATATCTCTTCCTTACTCCTATTTGATTATTGTTGATTGGACGAACAGAACAAACCAAACATTTTTCTTGCACACCTCCAATCTTATTAATAAGGCTTTTTGATTGTAGCATTATCAATATTCAAAGTCAAATAGCTCGACCTTAAATATATTGATACTGGTGAATTTTTCCACAGAGCTTGGCTATTTCATAGTCGTAATCAACCAATATATGCCTGCAGAAAATAAAGCGCTAACCGGGATCGTCACAAGCCAGGCTGTCAGAATATCACCTGCAACACTCCAGCGGACTTTACCCAAGCGTTCAGACGAACCGACACCGATGATCGCAGAACTAACTACCTGAGTGGTGCTGACAGGAAGTCCGATGAATGACGCTGTCAAAATTACAACTGCTGAAGTCATCTGCGTGGCAAAACTATGCACAGGACGGATCTTATAAAATTTGCCGCCAAGTGTGCGGATCAATCTCCAGCCGCCAAGCGCTGTCCCCAACGCCATGGTCGAAGCGCTGGCGAGGATCACCCAGAAAGGGATTGTGAAATTGGTCAACTGCCCGCTGATGATCAGACTCAAAGTAATGATGCCCATTGTCTTTTGCGCATCGTTCGTGCCATGACTAAAAGCCAATCCCACAGCTGTAAAGAATTGTCCGTTCTTGAAAAGATCATTAACGCGCGGGGTTGCATTTCGCGCCAGGAAAAATATGACCCGCATAACAATAAATCCCACAACAAACCCAATGACAGGCGAAGCGAATAAAGCGATCAACACTCTATCCAGGCCTTGAAATTTGATGGCGCCCAGCCCCACTGAGACGAAGACCGCGCCCATCAGCCCGCCGATCAATGCGTGTGAGGAACTGCTGGGAATTCCAAAAAACCAGGTGATCAAATTCCAAATAACGGCGCCCATCAAACAGGCGATCAGCGCATCAAGTGTCAGGATACGCGAGTCAACGATATCACTTCCAATGGTTTTGGCTACGGTCACGCCAAATAAAAAGGGACCAAAAAATTCAGCGATGGCTGTCAATCCAAGTGCGGTTTGTGGACGAAATGCCCGCGATGAGATCATGGTCGCAACGATATTGCTCGAGTCACGCATCCCATTAAGGAATTCAAAGATCAGCGCCAGAATAATAACAAATATGAGTTGGCTGGACATGAACACCTGGTTAAGTTTTCTTTACAACGATATCAGCAATGGTGTTCGCGGCTTCATCCCCGCGATCTGCCGCGTTGGATAGATGACGATACACTTCGCGCATTTTCAACATTTCGACAACGTGATGAATATCTTCAGGGCCGCTGAACAGATCCGCGACCGCTTCGCGATAAACAGCTTCCACGCGATTCTCGAGAGCCTTGGCGCGCTGCGCGTGATCGGTAGCGACGTTTGGATGAGTTGGAAGGCGTTGAACCGCGTGCCAGATCTCGTAGGCGGCATCCTTCAGCAAATTCGCCATCCGCAACATATAAGGCGTCGATTTCACTTTAAGGATCACCATTTCCATGACGGTCGTATCCGCATAATCTACAATATCATCGATCGAGCGGGATAAGGAAAATATATCCTCGCGGTCAAATGGCGTGACAAATGTGTTATTCAATTCGTCGATCAAGATGCGGCGTACTTCATCCGCTTCTTTTTCTTTCATAGACAACTCTTCAGCAACTTCTGAATCAAGGGTTTCCAAATATTTAACCAATAACCTTAATGCTTCATAGGTAATGGAGGCCTGCTGTTCGATCAACTTTTGAAATACGTCTTCCTTGCGTTTAAAAAACCTTAACATAAATTCTCCAATTTTAGATCATCGAAAATCTCTCCACTGTCAGCGGAGGCGTTTTTCACAGGAATTCCTGGGCTAATTTTGACTATTCAATGGGTTTCAGATTCCCTGAAACCAGACCCGGAAATTCTGCTCGGAGTTTTTCTTCCATTTCAGGCGCGACCAGTGAAGTTGTATTATTGTTCATGAGCTCTTTGGCTTTCTTCATGGCACGCGCTTGAATATCCATTGCGCCTTTCTTTACCCAGGCAGTGCGCGCATCACGGTCTGCCAGCTTGGTCATCACAGCTTCGGTCTTCATGCGGCTGATGGTGTGCTTGGCAACAATGAATGAACCGCCCGGACCGACCTCTTTGATCAAGTTCATAGCCAGATCATCTTCGCTGAATGACACTCCACGCTGGACGCGTTTCATCATCTGGGCCACTTCATCGTCGATCACGGCTTTGGCAAAGTCAAAAGTTTTTAGGGCGTCGATCAAACCGCCAATGTTGAACATGTCCATTCCGCTAACCAGGCCGCCCATCGCGGACATGCCTGTTTCATATCCCGCCTGGGCATCATTAACTTTGGAATTGGTTAACCCGATATATCCGCCGCACGGCACATTATAAAAATGCGCGATCTGCGCGAAAGCCATGTGCAGCATACCACACTCAATTCCACCGGAGGTATATGCGCCAGTACGCATGTCAGCCACCGTGGCAAGCGTGGCGTAGATCGTTGGCGTGCCTTCCTTTACCATTTGCATCAAAACAGCCGTGGCAAGAAATTCGGCATTGCCCTGGGCAAGCGTCCCCGCCATAGACATGGGCGAAGTCAACCCGGCGTTCGGTACAATGGTCGGGTAGACAGGCAAGCCCTCGCCGGCAAAGTAGATCACATTTTCAGTTGAAAGCTTATCCATCGAGAGCGGTGAAACCGTCGGACAATAATGGTGCGTCAGAAATGGATGTTCCTTGTACGCCGCTTCTCCGCCCGCCACCATATAAGCCATCTTCATAACGCTCAATGTATCTTTGTGATCGGTGGTGGTGACTCTGATCGGTTTGAGACAATACTTGAGAGTCGGATACAGCCTCGAGATCGTGAATTGATCCTCAGGCGCATCATCAGCCAAAGTGGAAATGGAAAAGACATCGTAGCCGGGCAGTTCATTGATCAGATGCGCGATTTGCGCGATATCACCAGATTCAGCGCGTCGCTCCACGCCTGTCACAGGGTCAATAATATCTGGAGCAGAACTGGCCGTTACAATGACCGGGCTATCGCGCGGGATCGTTTTGTCAAATTTCGGGTCGCGCGCATAAAACGTGAAAGTCGGCGGGATCATCTTGCGGTATTTTTCCACCACCGCGCGCGGAAATTTAACACGTTCGCCATCCACACTGCAACCGTGTTGTTTAAATATTTCGATCGCAGGTTCATAACGGACTCTTAAACCTACTTCTTCAAGGATCTCAAGCGCAGCGTCATGAATTCGTTGGACCTGTTCTTGTGTAAGAAGTTCTGCAAATGCCATGGGACACATCCTTTTATTTATAAAATACTATCCAACCAGTGATTTCTTGATCTTTCTTTTTTGTTGAGACTTCTTTTTTGACATCAATCTTTCTGCAAACTTTTTACTTTCCAACACCAGCGGACTTTGCTGGGCCTGCGATAATAATTTATCAATTTCATAAAACCGATTATCGCGATAAACCATGCGCTCAACGCGCAAAGTATTTGCCAGCGCCTTGATCTCTTTAACAGGGAACATCTTCAAGCCGGAGCGCGTGACCTTTAGTGACGCAGCGGCGATCGCAAACCGAATGGATTCTTCGAGACTCCATCCTTTTAGATACGCATAAATATAACCTGAAGAAAAAGTCGCGCCTGCGCCGGAACCATCGACAGCCTTGACCTTTGGCGCGTACACCCGCACAATTTCATCATCCTGAACGACCAAGCAGCCCTGACTAGCCATTGTAATGATCGCGGTCTTGATGCCTGCCTTGAGCAGTTTTTTCGCGACATTAAGCATGGCGCCTTTTTTTCCGATCTGTGCGGCGTCTGTGACCGCCTGACAGATCGTGGCGCGGCTGGCGTATTTCTCCAGGATCTGAGGGTCGGCGTGTCCGTGTTCAAGATTTAAGAACACTGGAACATTGCGCCGTCTGGCTTCATTCATCGCGCGGATGATATGGTCCCCATCGTACCAATCCACATACATCAACTTCGCGCCGCTCAGCATTGATAAATCCGCTGTATCGAGAGTACTTAATATCTCCGGCGAGCGCTGCCAGAAATAAGTTCGCGCGCCTGTTTTATCAGAGACATTTACTTCGAGCGGTGTTTTGTATTTCTTTGTAAAACGCACACTGCCTTGCACGCCCATTTCTTCAAGAGTATTTGCGACGTAATGCCCAAGCATGTCATCGCCGACGGCTGTGCCGATCATGCCGGTGGATATATTCCACTGGCGCAGGTTGCATGCAATGATGGCGGCGTCATCGTAAATATATTCGCTGACCTGATGAACGATCGCGCCTGTATTATGGCTGGGAAGTTTATCCAATGCCATAATATAGACGGGAGTTAACATACCGAAGCCAATGTAAGCGGGAGATGTTGTTTTCTTGGTAGTCATAATAAACTTGCCCTCTCCCCTTCCCGCAAGGGGAAGGGTCGGGGATGAAGGAAATTACGCACGGGACCTCTCGCCTTTGGGGTCAAATAACACAGAAGCGGTCACTTCCGCTTCGCGCCGTCCCTCTATCAGGTCAACACTGAATCGATTTCCTTTTTGAGCCAATTCCGTTGGCAGATATGCATACAGAATATTCTTCCTGATCGTGAATCCATATCCGCCGCTGCGGACGCGGGTCAACACTTTGCCTTCGTGATAGATCGCTTCACCGCCATAAATTTGAGTGAACTCATCGCCATCGACAAGAATGAACGTGCAGAGTTTGCGTTGAACACCTTCCGCTTTTTGTTTGATCAACGCAGCGCGTCCGATAAAATCACCTTTATCGAGATGGACGCAGAAACCGAGGCCGCCTTCGAAGGGAGTTTCTAACGGAGTGAGGTCGGTCGTGAAATAGCGGAATCCTTTTTCTAGGCGCAGCGAATCTAAAACTTTGTAACCGCCGACTTCGATACCGAATTCCTTGCCGAATTCCATCAACTTATCCCATAGCATGGTGGCGCGTTCGTTGGGAATGTAAAGCTCCCAGCCAAGTTCGCCCGCGTAGCTGACGCGCTGCGCGTACACTTTCGCGCCATTGACATGGATCAATTTGGTTTGCAGGTATGGATGCGCCGCATTGGAGACATCATCGTTTGATATTTTTTCCAAAACCTTGCGGGCATTCGGTCCCCACAAAGCGAGACAGGCATACTCCTGCGTGATATCACGAATAGACACTTCGCCGTCTTTTTCATCCACGTGCATTTGGAGGCGTGCGAGATCATTGGCGATAAAGCCAGAACCCGTGATGACCCAGAAATAATCCTCGCCCAAACGGGTGACGGTTAAATCAGATTCGATACCGCCGCGTGAATTCAGGAATTGTGTATAGACCGCGCTGCCAACCGGTTTATTGATATCGCTATCGGTCAGCCGCTGTAGCAGAGGCAATGCGCCTTTTCCCTTTACTTCTATTTTTCCAAAAGAAGTCAGATCAAAAAGCGTGACTCTTTCACGAGTGGCTTTATGCTCTTCGCCCATACGCTCAAAGAACGGAGGCTTGCTCCATCCCCATTGACGTTGATCTTCACCCATGCGCCGCGAAGGTTTTCCTGGTTGGAAATAATTGACACGCTCCCAGCCGAATTTTTCACCGAAGACCGCGCCATGTTCCAGCAAACGATAATGCACGGGACTGACTCGATGAGGCCGTGCTAATTCATGTTCATCATGCGGAAAGCGCAAGCGATAATAATATTTCACGCTTTCTTTCGTGCGTTCCGCCGCGTAGACAGGGTCGGAATAATAATTTCCAAAACGTGTGGCACGATAGGCGTACACGTCCATCGGCGCTTCACCGTCGATGATCCACTCGGCGATCAACTTGCCCATGCCGCCAGCGCCGCCATATCCATTTAACGACATGCCTGCCGCCATCCAGAATCCGCGCACGCCTGCCATCGGTCCAAGCATGGGCTGGCAGTCAGGTGTATATGCGCCAGGGTGGCAAACCAGCGTGATAATTCCCGCCTTGTCCAAGAATGGCAGGCGTTTGATCGCTCCTTCAAGCAGCATTTCAAATTGATCAAAATTAGACGGCAGCGATGAGCCGCCATGTTCCCATGGCACGCCATCGATCCAGCGCGCGATCGGGGTCGGCTCATAACCGCCGATAACAAGTCCGCCCTGCTCCTGGCGCATGTAAACCAAATTGTCAGGGTCGCGCAAACATGGTGTTTCCTGTGTGAACTCGTGACCAGGCACAGCTTTCAATGCAATGTGTTGATGATCTACGGGTGTCGTCGGGACGTTGATTCCCACCATCGCGGCGATGCGCGGCGCCCATAGCCCTGCCGCGTTGATGACGATCTCGCATCGGATCGCGCCTTTATCTGTTAATACGCGCTGAACTTCTCCCTTTGCTGAAAGTTCGATGCCCGTCACGCGCGTGTTGGTATAGATCTCCACGCCGAGTTCCTTTGCAAAACGCGCCATTGATGTTGTTGTTGTATATGGGTCGAGTTGTCCGTCACGCGGAAGATAAATGCCGCCATATAGATCTTTTTGAGAAATCTGCGGCATGACCTTGAGCGCTTCATTCGGCGAGATCACATCCACTTCGAGTCCCAAAGCCTTTGCGCGGCTGACGCTTCGTTCCAGCTCTTTGAGCTGCTCCTTGCTCGAAGCGACTCTCAAACTGCCGACATGGTCAAACAAACCGAGCTCCGAATACAACTCAATACTATACATGCGGAATTTCAACATGGCTTGTGATGTGGCGAACTGCGTCACAAGTCCTGCCGCGTGCGATGACTCTCCGCTGGCTATTTCACCCTTTTCCAAAATCACAACATCCTTACGGCCAAACTTCGCAAGATGATATGCGATATTGGCTCCAAAAATCCCGCCGCCTATGATGACAATTTGTGCTTGATCTTTCATTTTGATTCACCTTTTATATTTTAAATACTTATGTTCATATTATTTGCTATTAGTGTCTCAATGGATTTTTCTTTTAGGTCTTCGATTGCTTCCATGCTAAAACCTTCATCGGTAACGAACTTGTCGATCTCGTCAATATCCGCCACCGGGAAGTTGGATACCGCACCCCATTTGCTATGATCCGCCACAATGATTACCTGCCCTTTGGTACGATCGATCATGCGGCGCACCACTTCCGCCTCGGCATTCGTCGGTACGGTGCAGCCATGTTTTAATGAGATTCCATCAACCCCAAGGATCACCTTGTTGGCAAAGACCAGATTCAAATTGTCCAGCGCGAAGCGGCCTGCCAAAGAGTTGGAACGTGGCTGGAACTCGCCCCCGGTCAAATAGTAGTGAAAGCCGGGGTCGCCGATTTCCATCGCCGCATTAACATTATTCGTAAATATCGTAATTCGAAAATCACGTTTGATGTGTTGAAGTACTTGTGTGGCGGTTGTACCGCTATTGATAAAAACAATATCGCCTTCTTCGATAAGCGAAGCGGCGAGCTGGCCGATGAGTTTTTTTTCTTCAGGATAATGCTGCGCGCGCTGTTGATATTCCTGCTCAAAGATCACGCGCTGACTTAAGATCGCCCCGCCGTGTGTGCGTTCCAAGATCCCCTTTTGCTCCAGCCACTCAAGGTCACGCCGCACCGTTGCTTCAGAAGTTTCCAACAAATTACACAGATCAACCGTGCGGGTGATTTGGTGAATTGCCAGATATTCCTGAATTCGCTCTCTTCGTTGTGCGGGTATGAGGGGTTTTCCCATTAGGAGGATTATATAAGAATTTGAAGGAATTTGCAAGTTTTTGATTTTTTCATTATAATCCGTTCAATTCCTTTCACAAGAAAACCCTAAAGGTTCTCTTGATAATAACAAACCTGCCTGTTACAGGCAAATTTGTAGGGGTTGTTTTTATTGGAGTCTCCATGACCAAACTCGTCAAAGATCTGATGCACCCAGGCGTGATCACTTGCAAACCCAAAGCCGCCTTGGGGCAAGTAGCCGTGCTGCTCAACCAGCACAAAGTACACGCGCTATTCGTCACCGACCGCGATGGACGCATCATTGGGGTCATTTCGGATTTCGATCTGCTGGCCGGCGAATGGCTTTCATCAGACTCTGAAAGTTTAACAGCCATGCGGAATTTAACAGCCGCAGATCTGATGACCCAGCCGGTTGATTCTATAGAAGCAAACATTCCCCTCTCTCAAGCAGTAGATCAATTCATGGAAAAAAGGATCAGTCGTTTTCTGGTGACAGATAACGGAAAACCTGTCGGCATTATTTCGCTCTCTGATTTTGTTGCCAGCATAGCTAGTGAAATTAAAACAAAACGTGATACCGTCGGCGACGTGATGTCTGACGCCATTTTGGTTTGCCGCGGAAAAACTCCGGTGGCATCCGCTGCGCGCGCGATGACCTCCTCAGGCTGGCGTTCTGTTTTAGTTGTGGATGCAAAAGGGAAGATCCTCGGCGTGGTCAGCGGGCACGACCTGCTGCGCTTCGTCAATGAAGATGCGCGCAAAAAATTGATCGTACGTGATGTAATGCACCCCGCGTTAACAATTGACATCCACGCCAGTCTGCGCGAAGCAGCAGACTTAATGATACAGAATCATCATCACAGACTCGTGGTGATCGACAAAGACGACCCTGACGCATTCCCGCTCGGCGTAATCTCCACTTTTGATATTGTCGCCGAAATGGCGCGCCCTGATTCGGTTTGGCAAAAAAATTAACTTTAACGGTAGACCGTAATCTGCTGTCAAGGTAAAAAAATAGCACATAAATTTTCACAGGAGTAAAGCATGTCAGAATTCCCAACACAGGCACAAGTAGTGATCATCGGCGGCGGCGTAGGCGGGGCGAGCATTGCTTATCATCTCACGCTCATGGGATGGAAAGATGTCGTCATTCTTGAACGACACGAATTAACAGCAGGATCCACATGGCATTCGGCGGGGCTGGTCGGTCAGATGCGTTCGGATGCGAATCTCACACGCATGATGCACTACAGCACCGACCTGTATCGCAAGCTCAAAGCTGAAACAGGCGTTGATACCTCGTGGCGTGAAGTTGGTGGTCTCCGTCTGGCTTCATCCGCTGAACGCATGGAGGAGAATAAAAGACTGGTCGGCATGGCGCGCTCATTTGGTGTTCCAATGGAATTGATCTCGGCAAAAGAAGCGCAGAATATGTTCCCGCTCATGTCTATTGAGGGTGTGCTCGGCGCAGCATTCACACCCAACGACGGTAGTATTGACCCGACCGGCATGACCAATGCACTGGCTGCTGGCGCAAAGAATCGCGGGGCAAAGATATTCACGAACACAAGCGTTGAAGGGATAAACCTCAAAGATGGCCGCGTCTGTGAAGTAGTGACTGATAAAGGTGTGATAAAAACTGAAATCGTAGTCAACGCCTCAGGCATGTGGGGACGCGAAGTAGGCAAGATGGTTGGCTTGAATCTACCTGTCGTGCCGATGGCTCATCTTTACATTATGACCAAGCCGATAGAAGGCGTTACCCACAGCTTCCCCAATTTACGTGACCCTGACCTTTTGGTTTACTGGCGCGAAGAAGTTGGCGGATTGATCACAGGTGGCTACGAACGTCAGCCCGCGACCTTTGGCATGAACGGTATTCCAAAGGATTTCAAATTCCAACTACTCCCGCCAGATTGGGAACGCTTCACCCCTTTGATGGAAAATTCGATCAGGCGCGTGCCAGCTATTGAACATGCTGAAGTTGTCAAACTATTGAATGGCCCCGAAGGCTTTACCCCCGATGGCGAATTTTTGCTCGGTCCCACAACTGTCAAGGGTTTCTGGGTGGCGTGTGCATTCTGTGCACATGGACTCGCCGGCGCGGGCGGCATCGGCAAAGTCATGGCTGAATGGATCATTGATGGAAGTCCCGAATGGGATATGTGGCGCCTGGATGTTCGCCGCTTTGGCCCGAACTACAATAGCATCAATTACACTGTGGCGCGCACATTCGAAACCTACACGCAGTATTATGACATTCACTTCCCCGGTGAAGAGCGCCTGTCAAAACGCAACGTCCGCACCTCCCCCACTTATTATCGACTGCGCGACCTCGGTTGTTACTTCGGCGAAAAGATGGGCTGGGAACGCCCGAACTGGTTTAAGAAATACGAGGAACTCGCCACACATGGGCACGAACCGCGGGGTTGGGCTCGCCAAAATTGGTCACGCGCCATCGGTCACGAACACTTGATGACACGCGAGAATGCGGGTCTCTTCGATGAAACATCCTTCAATAAATTTGAAGTGCGCGGCATTGGCGCTTTAAATTTCCTCAACACAGTCTGCGCGAATGAAATAGACCAGCCGGTCGGCACTATCATCTATACGCAAGCACTCAACAAACGCGGCGGAATTGAATGTGACTTCACCGTCACACGCCTTGCGCAAGATCGCTTCTTCATTGTAACTGGCACAGCGTTCGGCCAGCATGATATGTCGTGGCTCTCACTTAATATGCCCGAAGACGGCACTGTCTCGATCGAAGATGTCGGTTCGGCGTACGCCTGTATCGGTTTATGGGGACCGAAGGCTCGCAAGATCCTGGAGAAAGTCACTTCGGATGACGTGTCCAATACCGGATTCCCCTATATGACAAATCGCCGCATCACCATAGGCGACATCCCTGTGCTCGCTTCGCGCGTAACTTATGTTGGCGAGCTCGGCTGGGAATTCTACTGCCCGACGGAGTACGGGCTGCGGCTGTGGGACACACTCTGGGAAGCAGGCGCACCCGAAGGCATGGTCGCTGGCGGCTACAAGGCCATAGACACTTTGCGCCTTGAAAAGGGTTATCGTTATTGGAGCGGTGAAATTTCCCCCGATTACACTCCTTATGAAGCAGGCCTCGGTTTTGCAGTGAAGTTGGATAAAGCGAACTTCACTGGTAGGGATGCGTTAGTAAAACAAAAAGCTGAAGGCATCAAACGCAAGCTTTGCACACTCACACTTGCTGATGACCGCACAATCGTTCTCGGCAAGGAACCGATCCGCGCCGGCGATATCATTGTCGGCTGGGTGGCTTCAGGCGGATTCGGCTATTCGGTGAACAAGTCCATTGCCTACGCTTATCTTCCAATGGAGTACACGAAGGTTGGAACAAAATTACAGGTTGAATGTTTCGGGGAACAAGTCGGCGCGGAAGTGGCGCAAGCCGTGTTATGGGACCCGAAGGCTGAGAGAATTCGTCAGTAAGCTGGATCAAAATGAAAGTTTAGGAAGAAGCTATGTTCTTCATCCAAAAATAAACTGGAGGTGGCCGTCTGAAATATTAATCATGGAAAGCGCTCACGCAAGCAAAAATCCTAATCCTAAATTGGAGAAAATGCCATGTCAGTACTCGCAATTGATAAAGCCATTGATAAAGTCCCATTTCTGGCCGGGTCAAAGAATATCAAGAAGACTCCTTTGAGCGGCGGCATCACAAATTTGAATTTCCGGATCGATGCAGACGGCCGATCGTATGTGATAAGACTCGCAGGCGAGGGCACGGAACAACTCGGTATTAAACGCGATGTGGAATATGCAGCGAATTACGCGGCGGGACAAATGGGGATCGCACCCGAAGTTGTATTTTTTATTGAGCCTGAGAATTACATCGTAACGCGCTTTGTCGCTGGAAAGGTCATTCCGCCTGATCTGATCAAGACACCTGATTATCTTGCGCGCGTGGCAAAAAAGATCCGCCTCTTTCATATGCGCGGGCCAAAGTTAAAAGGCGAGTTTAATGTATTCCGACGTGTGGAAATGCTGACGAAGATTTCAAAAAAAAATAATGCAAAGTTTCCGCACGATTGGGATTGGATCATGCAGAAGACAAAGGAAGTGGAGAAGGCGCTCGCGAAAGATCCTTACATCCCCACTCCGACGCATAACGATCTTCTCAATCTAAACTGGCTTGAAGAGGATGTGCCCGGCGATATTGGCGAGATTCGTTTGCTCGATTGGGAATACGCGGGCATGGGTGATATTTTCTTTGACCTGGGAAATTTCTCTCACCACCATCGGTTGAATGAAGACCAGGTGGATAACTTCCTATATGAGTATTTTGGTGAAGTGACCGACAAGCAATATGCGCGTTTGCGCCTGATGTGGCCGATGTCTGAACTTCACGAGTCGATGTGGGGAACAACACAGACGGGCATCTCTAAACTCGAAGAGGATTTCCAGGGATATGCAGATCTGTGGTTTGCGCGCTTCCGCCAGCACGTCACAGATTATCGCTGGGATCAGTGGTTGAAGGATGTTGGGAAGAAAAGCAAGTAGGCAAGCATGCAGGATGAAATAATTTCATTAAACATAAGGAGTAACAAATGTCTATCGTAAATGCAAAAGAAATCATGATCCCCGCGGCGAAAGAGGGATGGGCTGTGGGCGCGTTCAATATCACTGATTTGATCCAGTTTGTAGCTGTGATCGATGCGGCTATTGTAAAGAGAAGCCCGGTTATCGTTCAGTCCTCAGTCAAGCCCTCGCAATTTCTAGGGTCTCAA
>CAIWRB010000203.1 GCA_903914955.1 uncultured Chloroflexota bacterium
ACTTGAGCCACTTTACCGAGTCATCATCCACAATGATGATGTCACGCCGATGGATTTTGTTGTGAATGTACTCACTTCCATTTTCTGCCTCAGCCAGTCTGGCGCAATGGACACCATGCTCGTCGCGCATTTCAACGGCGCGGCTTATGTGCAAACACTCCCCAAAGCTGAAGCAGAGAAGCGCATCAACAAAGCGCATTTCGCGGCGGGGCTTGAAGGCTTTCCTCTTCATTTTTCAATAGAACCTGAATGACATCCAACCTCGATCTCCTCACTTCCATTAACCTCGACGATCTCGTCTCCTCTTTTGGCTGGCAGCAACGCCCGCTTCTGGCGCGTTTGTTGCGAAAACTTTTCCTCAAGCCCGCGCGAACTTTGGCAAAATACGTTGCTAAATTTGACAACGCTGTAGAAGAACAAGGCTTGGTGGATGCTTCGCGTCAGATTGCAAAACACTTCGTCAAAGATATACGTGTCTTTGGTCTTGACCTGATTCCTGATTCGGCTTTTCTGGCATTATCCAACCACCCAGGCATGACCGACACCGTCTCCATTTTTTGCGCGCTTAATATCCCACAGCTAAAGATCATCGCGCTTGACCGTCCCTTCCTGATCGCGCTTCCCAACATGAGCAAACAACTATTTTTTGTAAAAGATGATCCCACTTCACGCATGGCGCTTATCCGTCAGGTCAGTGGATATTTACGTTCAGGCGGCTCGGCGCTGACCTTCCCCGCAGGCGAGATCGAACCCGACCCGCAGGTATATCCTGGTGCGAAAGAATCCCTGCAATCGTGGACAGACAGTGTCGGCATTTTTATCCGCATGGCACCTGAGACTGCCATTCTACCTGTGCTGGTCAGAAACGTGATCTGGGACAAAGCCGCGAATTCTCCAATGCTCAAGATAAAAAAAACAAAAGTTGAAAGAGAGAAATTAGCCGCCGCATTCCAATTATTAGCCATGATCGTATGGAACGTAAAACCTGTCAGTGTGACTGTGCAAATTGGAAAACCGATCACTGTGAAAGAATTGGGAACAACCGATATGAAGATCGTTCATCAGGCGGTGCTCGCAGAAATGACACGTCTCATAGAAAGCCCACCTGCAGGCGAAGGTGTTAGCGTACTATGAAAAACTCTCCCTCATCCCCGGAAGGGAATCAGACCCTCACGCTTGGGGAGAGGATCAGGGTGAAGGCGCGCACCTTCGTCATCTATCTCGTGCTGGCCGCGTTACTTTATTTTGCCCTGCGCAATGCGCCGTTGACGGGTATTTGGAATTCACTGAAAAATCTACAACTCTGGCAAATACTTGCGTTATTGGGAATTAATATTTTCATATACCTGCTTATCACCTTACGTTGGTGGTTGATCGTCCGCGCCGAAAAAAAGAGTATTTCTTTTTTTCCTTTGCTGGCAATTCGGCTTTCGGTCTTTGGCGTTAGCTATTTTACGCTTGGGCCGCAGGTGGGCGGAGAACCGCTTCAAGTTTTATATTTGGAACGCAAATACAGCATGACGTACACGCGAGCTACATCCACGGTTGTGATGGATAAACTGTTGGAGTTTCTGGCAAACTTCGTTTTACTCAGCGTTGGGCTAACAGCGATCCTTCAGGCTGGGATATTTTCTGCAAGCGGAAGCAAATCCCTACTGAGTCTGAGCGGATTGGTCGTCCTGTTATTATGGCCGCCCATCCATATCATTTTTTTGTACAAGGGAAAATATCCAGTATCGGCAATCCTGCGAAAATTTTCCAATAATAAATCCGTGCGCTTTATCGCGGCCTCAGAACGAATGGCAGGCACATTTTGCCGCAGACATTTATCGTCTTTGGTATCTGCAATTTTTGTTTCCATTCTCGCCGCACTGGGAATGGTCAGCGAATTTTTTCTGATCACATCATTCCTCGGAATCAATTTATCGTTCTGGCAAACCATCGCCGCGTGGACGGCAGGCTGGCTGGCGTTCCTCGTCCCATTGCCCGGCGGATTGGGCGCTCTGGAAGCAAGTCAGGTATTTGCGCTGGGCGCATTTGGAATTTCCGCGGCTTCCGCAATCAGCGTCACGCTGCTTATTCGCGCCCGTGATATTTTGATCGGTGGATTAGGGTTACTTTTGGCAGGCCGCGGGGTAATGAAGTAATAATATGAGATGTAATTCCGTCTAGTAAAAAACTTTATTTATAAGGAGATAAACTATGAAACTTAATAATAAACAAATTGGGATCGTCGTGCTGGTTATTTTCACCGCGCTGTTGCATCTTGCCGCAGCTTTTGATAAGGTGCTTTTTCCATCCTCCCCAGATCCGCTGTTTATTTTAAATGGCTTGGGATTTCTGGGTTTGCTCGGCGCATACTTTTTACCGATCAAGTTTTTTCAGGATCGTCACAAATTGGTATGGCAAGGTTTATTCGGTTACATTATCCTGACCATCGCGGCTTGGGTCTTTATCTGGGTCATCCAATATGTCATCATCAGCGGCGAGTCTTTCTTCGGGCATGATTCCATTTACGGTGTGCCTGCCAAGATCGCGGAAGCTGCGCTACTTTGGCTTTTGTGGTCTGAAAAACCTTAATGGAATATTCCTTCCCTCATTATTTACTATCCAAACAAAGCGTGGATGACCGCGCGCTTAACCAAACCGTGCTCGATTCTTTGAAGGCGAATTTACCCTCCGCGCCGATTCGGATCATCGAAGTCGGCGCGGGGATCGGGACAATGCTGACGCGTCTGGTGCGCTGGAAACTGCTTGCAAAAGCTAATTACATTCTCATAGACGAAATGTCAGAGAACATCGAATCTGCCAAAGAGTGGATTCCACTTTGGGCTGTCGAAGCAGGCTTGAGCGTGGAAAGAATCGAGCAGGATCAACTTCGAGTGTTCGATCAGACTCGCGATGTCCTCATCCGCTTTGAGTGCGCAGATGTCTTCGATTTCATAAAAAAGAATCCTGCGCCTGCGGATCTATTGATCGCGCACGCGTTTTTGGATCTGCTGCCGATGCCTGAAAGTATGCCGGAGCTGCTCGCACTCACAAAAAATTTAGCGTGGCTGACAATTAATTTCGACGGAGTGACTTCGCTTGAGCCGTCCATTGATTCAGCATTGGATGAACGGATCGAGCGCTTGTATCACGCGACGATGGATGCGCGTTCTACTGGCGGCGATAGCCGCGCGGGGCGGCATTTGTTCAGCCACCTGCAAATGGCGGGCGCACAGGTGCTGGCTGCGGGCGCGTCTGATTGGGTAGTACATTCTGTGAATGGAATATACCCTGCCGACGAAGCGTATTTCCTGCATTTCATTTTGCATTTCTTTGAAGAGTCTCTGGCGGGTCATGCTGAATTAAATACCGCTGCGTTTGCGAATTGGATAGAAGAACGCCGCGCTCAAATTGAACGCGGCGAGTTGGTCTACATTGCTCATCAGATGGATTTTTTGGCGAAGGTTTAGTTAATCTGCTGTTGTATCGGTGGGGATTGGCTCATCGCCGTTGTATTTGGATAACTGCGGCCACTTCCACGCGACAAATCCCAGCCCAAGAATACAACCAACCCCACCGCTGATGATGGCAAATGGCACACCAAATGCAACAGCCACCAAGCCCGCCTCAACTTCACCAAGTTGGGGACCTCCCATAAAAAAGATCTGAGTCACGCTAGTCATTCGTCCGCGGATATGATCGGGGGTTTGCATTTGGCGGATCGTGTTGCGGATGACCGTACTGACCGCATCCGCCGCCCCGATCAGGAATAGCGCGATCATCGCAAGGGTAAAAGTTGTGCTGAAACCAAACAAGACAGTAGCAAGTCCGAAGATAAGAACTGACCCGAAAAATAACCGACCTTGTTTGCGTATTTTTGGAAATTGCGAAATTACCAATCCCGCGCCAACTGAACCGATCGCTTGAGCAGAGGTAAGCCAGACGAAACCAGTTTTGCCGACATTCAAAATATCACGCGCCACGATCGGGAGCATAGTGTTAGCGGACGCAAAAAATGTGGCAATGAAATCCATCAGCATGGTAGAGAAAATCAACGGGCGTTTGAAAATAAAACGGACGCCATCCCACATGGCGGAAAAATTAATTCCGCCCGCCTGATTCACATTTTGCGGTACATCTCCCATTAGTAATAAAGCGACGAGCACTGCGGCGAATGAGATGGAATTGATAATATAAGCATAGCCCAGAGCGCCTTCAGGGACAAAGCCAAAAAGCAGCGGTCCTCCGATCGCTCCAACATTGAAGGCGATGGTGTTCATGCTGAAGGCGGAAGGCAGAACGTCACGTGGAACCAGATTTGGTACGAGAGATTGTCTCGCGGGAAGATCAAATGCCATGGCGGAGGCTTGAATCGCAGTCAAGATATAAATGTATTGGATGGTGATCGATCCGCTAAAAGTTAGATATGCGAGAACAAGCGCCTGCAAAGCCAATATACTTTGTGTGACAAATAAAATATTGCGGCGGTTGTAATTATCCGCAACTGCTCCGCCGATGATGGAAAAAATGATGACGGGCAGGATGCGCGCGAGTCCTATTCCGCCAAGAGCCATCGGGTCAGGGACACCGGTCAGATCACGGATATGCCAATGAATGGCGGCGCTCTGCATCTGCGACCCGGCAATTGAGATCAATAAGCCGAACCACAAATAACGATAACGATAATGTTTTAAAGCAGGTGGGATTTTTATTTTCAATTAAATTTAAGTTCCCCAATCGCGAAGATATAAAAAGTCGTAGCCAATAGTGCGGTTGCTTATTTTTGCGATCGGCGGCTGCATGCGTTTGAATTGATTGCGTCGAACACGGGTCATCACAGCGTTGATAAATTTCACGTCGAAACCCACTTCCATGGCTTCCTGCGGACAGTAGCGCTGGTCAACGAGCAGGTAGAGGAGTTTATCCACTTCTTCATAAGTGAATCCCAATTCAATTTCATCTGTTTGACCTTCCCATAGATCCGCTGAAGGCGGCTTGTCAATGATCGGAGCGGGAATATTCAAAGCACGCGAAAGTTGGCGCACCTGGGTTTTATATAAGTCACCGATCGGATTCATTGCGCTGGCAGAATCTCCGTAATGCGTGCTGTAGCCGAGTAATATCTCGGTCTTGTTGCTCGTACCGATGACGAGTCCTTTAAAAACTTCGCTTTGATCGAACAATACGATCATGCGTTCACGCGCCATGATGTTGCCCATACGCATTTTTGAAATATCAGGATCAAGTTTAAAGAGTGGCTCGACCATGTCTGTGATCTCAACTGTTTTACTTTGCACCCCAAGTTGATCGATCAACAACTGAGCATGATCAAGAGAATCTTTACTGGATGCCTTGTATGGCATTCGCACAGCGAGTACATTTTCAGCGCCAAGCGCTTTGGCGGTCAAAATGCAGGAGAGCGCAGAATCGAGTCCACCAGAAAGCCCGACGACTGCGTGAGACATGCCGATGCGTGTCACTTCGGATTTAATAAATCCTGTGAGGATTTCGCACGCCAGATCTGTGTTGATAGAGAGGGTCAAATCAACCACGGGAAAGTATCCTGTCCAATTCTTTTTGCACGAGACTGGTGCGTTCATCACGCAACAATGGCAAACGAGTGCGTGTGCGGCGTAATTGATTTAGATCCATCTGTGCGAAGGTAAGGGCTTCCTCGTTATATGGGCCGATTGCGATTTCTTCCCCATTCGGATCGAAGAGAGTTGCCCCGCCCCAAAAGTGCAGACCGTCTTCATAGCCTACGCGGTTGGCATGTGCCACAAAGGAAGTGAACATGCTGGCGTAGGCTTTGGTCACACGTTCCACCCAGCGCGCGGATTCAAGTTTCTCTTTGTCGTTTAAGCCACGTCCGGGCGAGGCGGAGGAGAAAATCATAATGTCTGCGCCATCGAGCCAGAGTAAATATGGCGGGGAAGCATGCCAGAAATCCTCGCAAATCAACATGCCCACACGGCCAAAACGGGTATCAAAGGCACGGATCGAATCGCCCCATGCAAAGAAGCGGCCTTCATCGAAGAGGCCGTATGTTGGCAAATAAATTTTATGGTGTACATGTATAACTTTTCCACCGGAAAGATAGGCAGAGGCGATGTAGAAGCGATGACGAGAATCCTCGTCGACGAATCCAACCACCAGGTCGAGATTATGACTCTCTTTTAGTAGATGCTTGAAGACGGGGTCATCCTCTGTCGGCTTGTGTGCGACCGAGGCAACCAAATCCTGCAAGACATATCCAGTTAGAGAAAGTTCCGGGAAAACGAGCAAATCCGATTTTTGAGATTTCGCTTGTTTAATGTAATCTAAATGCTTGGCGAGGTTTGCATCCACATCCCCCAATTTGGTGTTGATCTGTGCAAGCGCGAGGTTTAGTTTCATTGAGCGAATCTTACCATTAAAAATTAGACCCTAAAGGTTTTGAAAACCTTTAGGGTCGTTGCTGCGGGGAGGGAGGGATTCGAACCCTCGGTGGACCGGAGCCCACAATAGTTTTCGAGACTATCCCATTCAGCCACTCTGGCACCTCCCCATATTTATCTAGCGGGCAAAATTATAACCGAAAAAAAAACTGGGGAATCTAGCGGATGGCTTTACAGTTCCACGCTCTGGTGAAGTTCAGGATAATACACCTGACTTAATTTTTGTTCGTTCAAAAGACCCTTCAAGGTCATGGCTTGTTTTTCTTCACCGTGTACCAAAAATATTTGTTTGACTGTATCTTTGACGCCCATCGCGTATTTCATGAGCAAGTCCTGCCCCGCGTGACCGGAGAGTCCGCCGATGGTTGCCACATCACATTTGCGTTGATAGACTTCGCCAAAGATATTTACCTGCGGCTCGCGGTCTGCCAATCTACGACCCATCGTATTGGGAGCCTGCCACGAGACAATACAAATTGTATTTTTAGGGTTATCAATATTATTGCGGATGTGATGTACGATGCGCCCTGTTTCAGCCATACCTGAAGCGGAGATAATGATCATGGGGTCTTTGCGTTCGTTCAAGGCTTTCGATTCATCTACAGATTTTACATAAGTCAACATCTTGAAATCAAGCGCGGGATGACGCGCTTCCAACACAAACTGACGAGTCTCGTCGTCAAAACATTCAGTGTGATTCCTGAAAACTTGCGTGGCGTTCACCGCCAGTGGACTATCCACATAGACTGGCACGCGCGGCACATCGCCAGATTGCATCATTTCATTTAAGTTATAAACCAGTTCCTGTGTGCGTCCAACGGCGAAGGCCGGTACGATCACTTTTCCACCGCGTTCGATGGTACGTTTGACGACATCACGGAATTCGATAAAAGCTTTTTCCGGGTCGCTATGCGATTTATCGCCATAAGTGGATTCCATGATCAAGGTGTCCACCGCGTCAGGCAGAATAGGGTCCCGTAATAATGGCATTCTATATCTGCCAATATCGCCGGAGAACCACAAGCGGGTCTTGCGGCCTTTCTCTTCTATCTCAAGTGAAATGCCTGCCGAACCAAGAATGTGTCCCGCTTCGAAAAGGCGTGCCACTACACCGGGGATGGGCTCAAACGCCTCGCCATAATCCACGCCTTTAAACATGGCCACAACGTCTTCTGCATCTTCAGTTGTATACAATGGTTCGATAGGAGTCTCGCCGCGCTGGGCGCGCTTCTTGTTCACAAACTGCGCATCTGACTCTTGAATATGCGCCGAGTCGAGAATCATCAAACTCGCCAATTCCACTGTGGCGTGTGTGGCGAAGATATATCCTTCATAGCCCTGTTTGACAAGATTGGGCAAATTCCCCGCGTGATCAATATGCGCGTGAGAAAGGATCACCGCGTTCACAGTCTTCACTTTATAAGCGAAATTCAAGTTGCGCTCATACGTTTCCGCGCGCTTACCTTGATACAACCCGCAATCCAAGAGCAACTTCGAGCCGTTGATCTCCAACAAATGCTGGCTGCCTGTTACCGTATGGGCCGCGCCATGAAAATTAATTCGCATTATTGACTCCGAGTAACTTCAAAATTTGCGCGCCATATTTTTCCACACGCGAGGGAGAGTCTTTCATGACAAGCGCCAGTTCAGCTGCATTCTTCGGTGGATTTTCCGCCAACGCCGATAAATAAGGTTTGGGTAGAATGACATCTGACTCGACGCCCATCTCCAACCCAAGATTTTTTCTCCATGCTTTTAATTTTTCCAGCCGACGAAGGAATGCATCGTTCTTCGCCTCGACCTGTTTCCGTTCAACTAGTGGAGCAGCCACTCCGCGCCGTATCGCAGCCAAGACCCCTTCACCCCACAAGCCGATCTGCCTCTCGCTCAGCCCCATGGCAGATAGATCTACTTTTTGCTGAGGGGGATTCTTGACTAATAAAACAAAGACATCATCCATAATCACTTTATAAGGCGGGCGATTTAACTTCTCAGCTTCCGTATCGCGCCAGTTGCATAAAAACGCCAGGATGGTTAGCTCACGTAGAGAAAGGTCTTTGCGCGCTGCAAACCGGCCCCATGATTCGCCGATTACTTTTTTTTTGTGCTCTTCAAAAAGACAGGCGCGTGCGAAATCTTCCTTTGCAGAGACGAGGCGGTCTTTTTTTCTTAGCTCATCTTCAAGGACATCACGCAAGGCAAAGAGATAATGTGTATCGAGGCGCGCATAATGGATCTGCTCTTTCGTCAGTGGGCGGGCGGCCCAATTTGCTTTTTGGTGGCGCTTATCGGTTTGGATCTTGAATTTATCGCCCAGCAGCCGATCCAAGCCAACGGCGGGATAACCCAGTATGCGTGCGGCTTGCATTGTGTCGAACAGATTCGCGAACGAGAAATTAAAATCCCGCCGCAAACAAACCAGATCATATTCCGCGGCGTGGAAAATCTTCTCGATCTTTGGGTCTGAAAAAATAGGGGCAAGCAGACTCAGATCCTTCAACACCAGCGGATCAACGAGATAGTCCGCATTGGTTGAAGAGAACTGTATGAGGCAAACCTGCTCACGAAAAGCATGCAGGCTGTTGGATTCAGTATCAACTGCCACACGGCTTTGTGTGACAAGATCTTCCATCATTTTTTGTAGTAATTGTTTTGTGTTTACCCAAATGGGTGGTTTTAATATTTCAGGCATATTGGCTGATTATAAACCTTTAATAAAGTGGATACGTTACTTCAATTGTGTTCATGTTGATTCAAATTCTTTTCCATTACAAGGCCGTCTTCGCCGTCATTGTAATAGGCCTTCCAAATATCTCTGGTTTTATAGCCATCTTTTTCATACATCGTGATCGCACTTTGATTAGATATGCGCACCGTCAAACGGGATTGAGGTACGCCCAGTTTGCTTTCGCAGGAATGGAGCAGTGCAAGCCCGATGCCGCGGCGCCTGTAGCGTGAATCAACTGCGATAGTGGAGATCCAACCCCACCCGTCGCTTGGATGCGGATCTCCGGCTACAAATCCGACCATTTGGTCATCCTCCACTGCTTTAAGCCGGATCACATCATTGAAAGTTAAAACGGCGATCAGATCCAGCAAAGGCCATGCGTCTTTCCCAAAACTTTCCTGTTCAATTTTGCGAAGCGAGTTAAGATCAAGGATTGAGGCTTTGGCGATTTCCATAGACGTGAGATTGTATCAATAAAAAAGTAGAAAGTGGAATTTCATCGCTCCACTTTCTACTTTTTATTTTTTACCTGTTTACGTGTTTACTTCTTTGCATCTTTGCCGAGGAAGTTATCCAGCATGCTGGTGAATTCCAACGGGAAGATGAATTTTGTGGATGGGCTTGTGCCAATTGCCTTGAGAGTTTCAAAATATTGCAAGGTCATGGTCTTTTGGTCAACAGATTTGGCGGCGTTGAAGATGGCCTCCAAGGCGACGGCAAACCCTTCTGCGCGTAAAGCCTGAGATTGCTTATCGCCTTCAGCGCGCAAGATGTTGGACTGTTTCTCGCCATCTGCTGTCAGAATTGCAGCTTGCTTTGTACCTTCTGCGCGGTTCTTGGCAGCTTCCTGGTCACCCATGGATTCTGTCACCAGCGCGCGGCGCACACGCTCTGCTGTCATTTGGCGGTTCATCGCATCCTGCACTTCGCGCGGAGGAATAATTTCGCGGATTTCAACGTTGGTTACTTTGACGCCCCAGCGTTCGGTGACTTCATCCAAACGGGTGCGAAGCATATTGTTGATGTGCTCGCGTTCTGAAAGCACGTCATCCAATGGAATACCGCCGATGACTGCGCGCAAGGTTGTTGCCGCAATACCAGCCGCAGATAATTCAAAATTCCCAACCTGCAAAACTGACATGGCTGGGTCTAATATTTTGTAGTACCACAGGAAGTCAATTGAGATGGGCGCATTGTCCTTGGTAATTGACACTTGATGCGGAACCTCGCGGATCTGCTCGCGAAGGTCTACCCACTTGACAGTATCTATCCCGGGGATGATAAGAACGATGCCCGGACCCTTCGGCTCAGGTAATACACGACCCAGTCGAAAGACAACCAGGCGTTGATATTCAGGTACGATTTTAATCGCACTCCAAACAATCATTAGGCCTACAAACAGTGCCGCGCCTACAAAACATAAGGCTTGATACATACGATTTCTCCTTCTTTGAATATAATTTGACGGATTATTTTTTTTCAACAACGAGGATAAAACCCTCGCGACGGACGACACGAATGGTACTGCCCGAGGAAATTGGCTCATCACTTCTGGCAGACCACATCTCCCCTGAGATAAACACACTTCCTTCTTCGTGAATATTAGATCTGGCTTCACCTGTTGAGCCAATCAGAGTTTCAAGATCATGCACTGGGCGCGACCCAGCAGCTTGCACAGTTTTTCGGACCACGATCCACAAAAAGATAGACATCAACCCCGAGGTGACAAGCGCAACGACTGGATTAACGGCGGGCTTCCAACCATCCACGGCAAACAGGAAAACTGAGCCAACAACGAGTAACAATATAGACAGCCCAAGATAAAGTTCACGTTTTGGTTTTTGAATGGAATAGATGAAAGGCACGATACTCAAACCAAGTAAGACAATCGCCCACCAATTAAAAGACATATGGTAAACAGCATAGCCCGCCAGCGCCAGACAGAAAAACGCCCCCACTTCAAATAGGCCTGTCCCTGGAGTAACGATTGCCATCAAGCTGAGCAAAATGCCGCCCAGCAGGATCAGATACGCAATA
>CAIWRB010000204.1 GCA_903914955.1 uncultured Chloroflexota bacterium
ATTTTGCGTAACTTCTGTATCAAATGTGTATGCAATTCGATCTTTGCCCGTCGCTTGCGAAAAATCAACCTGAACTAACTCATAACGGGAATAGCTGCTCGCTTGCCATCCTTAATTTATCATTCTGCGGACTAATACTTTTACAGATCCTAAGTAAAGATCATAAACAGGATTTTTTATGAATTATTTCACAATAACTACTCGACTTTTGCAGCCGTGCCTTGACACCTAAAGCTTAGCTGTGCAGTACAATTAATCTAGCGAACGGCAACACTCGCACCCAATGTCAACATTGTCTGTCGAAGCCAGTGCTGAAAAAGGTAAAACCGAGAAGCACAGTTGGTATCGCCCACGGGATTAGCGGCTTCTACCCGTAAAGTTTGTTTCGCCGTAGGACTTTGATTACTGCAATCTGCTCATTAGGTTTATGCTTTGGATCAATGCTTCAATGTCACATCACACAAATTGTGATGACAGTGTACTGCCAGACATGGGTCAATCTACCTTACTCGCAAAAATGCGGTGTATGGGACAATTGAGTGTTGCCCAGGCTAGAAAAATTGTGCCCAATTGGGCGGCACACAGTCGCTTGAAGCTTCGGTTTTAAGGGCTGCAAAAGTCGAGTAACTATAGCATAGTAAGAATTGATTTTCAATACCCTTATCAAGTGTGAATGGTGGGCTAAAGGACATAGGAGCTGAGGACTATAGTTACCCAGTTCGGACGAGACCTTTTTGTTTCTTTGTTATTGCTTCGTTTGAATTTTGTTCATCGCGTATTCCGCCAGAGCCGTGATTGTCAAACTCGGATTTACGCCCGGATTGGCAGGCATGATCGAGCCATCGATGATATATAAACCAGCATAATTATGTACTTCAAAATTTTCATTCACCACGCCTTCATCCGCATTTTTACCTAGCGGCGCACCACCGAGAATATGGGCAGTCGTTGGCAGATTCAGAAGGTTCTCACCTATAGAGCCAAGTGGGACTCCATTTATTCGCGCCGAAAAATCACGCGTCAATTCGTGCGAGCCTTTCACTTGTGCGCTGATCTCAAAACCAGGTTCCTTCTCAGCCACCATTGCGCGACGGAAGAGCGTGAATCCGCTGCGCCCAATTTGGAATCGCATGCGGTTATCCGCGTGCTGCATCACCAGGAGAATTGTGACGTTGTGCGCCCAGCCCGGTAAAATTAGCGCCTTCAAAAAATCTATGGGATGTGTCAGCATCCACCAGATGAATTTCAAAAGGCGCATCGGCACATTCACGTCGGTATCGATTAACGGTGCGGCAAGGAATCGCATCAACGATGACCCGTCGGGATAACGGACTGGCTCAACGCGGGTGATCTCATCATGATTGTATATTGATGAGATGGAGACGCCCTCTGAATAATTAATATCCGACTTGCGAGCGACGCTTCCGAGTAACGCTTCTGAGTTGGTCCTGACCATGTGGCCGAGCCTATGTGATAGATTTGGTAGCGATCTCTTTACATTCCGCAGATTTAGCAACAGCTTCATTGTCCCCATCACACCAGCTGAAAAAATGATGTTCCTAGCGTAGACTCTTTCCTGCTTCTTGAAAAGCGCAGTTGATTTTTGAAAAGTGACTTCGTAACGGGCGCTGTCAACTGTCACTGGTTGCACATCCACTACTTCAACCTCAGCTTTGATCTGGGCGCCTTGCTTCTCGGCAAAATATAAATAATTTTTCGGCAATGTGTTTTTAGCGTTGTGACGACATCCCACCATGCATCCGCCGCAGTGCTGGCATCCTGCTCGCGCGGGCCCTTCGCCATTGAAAAATGGGTCAGGCACCGTCACACCTGCTTCGCCGAAATATGCGCCTACATCCGTTGCGCGGAAGGTGTGCCCCATGCCGCGTTCCTCTGCCATTTGCTTGAGCAGATCGTCTGCTTGCCATAATTTGGGGTTGCGTGCGGCGCCGAGCATTTTTCTGGCTGTTGCATAATGTTCTTTGAGCACTTCCCCCCATTTCACATTTTGACTCCACGCGGGTGTTGCAAAGGTTTCGTTGGTGGGAATTTCCAATACATTGGCATAGCCAAGACTCCCGCCGCCCACGCCTGCGCCATGCAGAACCATCACTCCTTTGAGAATGCTGATCTGCAGAATCCCATATGCGTGTATGGCAGGCATCCAAACATATCTCCAATATTGCCAATTGGATTTGGCAAAGTCATCCTCATTAAACCGTTTTCCTTTTTCGAGGACGAGGACCGAATAACCTTTTTCGGTTAATCGCATGGCCGAAACACTTCCTCCGAAACCTGAACCAATGATCACGTAATCATAGACTTGAGTCATCACAATACCCTCCGCAGCGAATTGAGTGATTATAGCATTTCCCTGTTTTAAATTTGTTATTCAAAACCTCTTGAATTTTACTTGATGCGGCGTACAATGAAATATAGGAATACGAACATGGCTGAAAAAAAATGTGTAGATTTGGATAATGTCTCTGAGACATTGCTTATTACGCTGTACACGCGTGCTTGTGAGTCTCAACGTCCCGATGTCGTTTTCAAGGATGAAGAATCTGTAGAAATGGTTAAGCAGATCGATTATGATTTTTCACGGGGCGAGAATGCAAGCCCATGACGAGGCGGCGATCATCATACGCCTGCGCGAGTTCGATCGTTTCACACGTGAATTCCTGGTACGCTATCCCGACGCAGTTGTCGTCCATATTGGATGCGGCCTCGATACACGCTTTGATCGAGTGGATAATGGTCTTGTCGAATGGTATGACCTTGATCTGCCTCACGTTATAAATTTACGCCGTGAATTGATGGGTGAGGACCGAGGCCGATATCATCTGGTTGGCAGTTCGGTTTTCGAGGATGACTGGCTGGAAACTGTAAATATGCATCGTCAGCTTCCATTTCTTTTTTTGGCTGAGGGCGTTTTGCCATATTTTGAAGAAGATCAGGTTAGATTGTTGTTCCGCAAATTGCGGGATCATTTCCCTGGTGCAGAATTTGTCTTTGACGCCATGTCCCCCTTTGTCATCTGGGCCGACAACCTTCAACTGAAACATGCCAAAATGGAAGCGCGTCTTCATTGGGGGTTGAAGAATGTCAGGGATATTGAGAAATGGAGCGAAGACTTCCGTATGTTGGAGGAATGGTATTATTTCGATCACCCTGAACCTCGTCTGAAAAAATATTATTGGATCCGCCATTTTCCAGCGATCGCAAAATCATCGGGGATATTGCATTATCAGATTGGATCGCCAAGCTGATAAAAAAGCCGCCAGCAATTGCCGGCGGCTGATCGATAATCGATTAATGGTATTTATAAAACCCTCTTCCGGTCTTTCTTCCCAAATATCCCGCATCCACCATTTTCCTCAGCAAATATGCGGGTCGATATTTATCTTCGCCCAGATCCCTTTGCAGGACTTCCATCACGAATAACACCACGTCCAGGCCGATCAAGTCTGCGAGGGTGAGTGGTCCCATCGGATGATTCATGCCCAGCTTCATCACTTGATCGATCGCCTCAGGCGTGCCGACATTTTCCTGCAGGGCAAAGATCGCTTCATTGATCATCGGACAGAGGATTCTGTTTGAAATGAATCCCGGCGAGTCATTTGCCTCGACGGGTTCCTTGCCCATCCATTTACAAACTTCGAGTGTGGCGGTCAACGTGTCATCCGAGGTAGCCAGTCCTCGAATGACTTCGACCAGTTTCATCAGCGGTACAGGATTCATAAAATGCATCCCGATGACTTTCTCAGGCCGTTTGGTTACGGCGGCGATTTTGGTGATCGAAATCGATGAAGTGTTGGTCGCGAGGATGGCGTTTGCGTGAGCGTGCGCATCCATGTCGCGGAATATCTTGAATTTCAATTCTGGATTTTCCGTAGCAGCCTCAATGACCAGGTCAGCTTCAACGATGTGAGTCATATCTGCGGCAAAGTGGATTTTTTCGATGGATGTTTTTTGTTCCTCAGTAATAATGCTTTTTTCTAGCATTTTGGCGGAGGATTTATTGATTGCGGCTTTTGCCTTTTCAAGCGCGGCAGGCATCACGTCCATGCAGGTGACGTTATATCCCGATGTCGCGGCGATCTGCGCGATACCGTTGCCCATGGTCCCTGCGCCGATGATGAAGATATTTTTGATGGTCATTTCTTTTCTCTCCACAACTTAATATTATTCCTTATCTGTTCAATATGACCGGGGATATGACGTGAATAAATATCGAGCCATTTTTCAAAGGTAAAAGGCTCGGACATTTCAGGATGAACGATGGAGTGCGTGAAAATTTCCTCGGGCTGTCTGATAAGTAATTCATAGGTTGTCTTTCTTGCCAGCCGTGTTACTTCCAGCGAGTCTTCAAGGTTTTGATCGTGATAATTCAAAGCTTCTGCCCATTGAGCCTGTTTATAACCCATCAATGTTCCACCCGGCTCGACGATCAGTTTTCGCGCGCGTAATGCTGCATTGGATTCACTATCCGCGATGTGGATGATAATTTCGTGGACGCTCCATTCTGTTTGTTCAGGTTTGTACTTCATCGCCTCAACCGGGACCTCGGCTAGCGCGGCTTTCAGTAGGCTGAATCCACTCCCATAGAGTTCTAGTTTTTCATTACGTTCTTGTTTATCCATTAGGGCTCCTTGACTGATTGTTTACCTTGTTGATTTATTTTTTCATCCCGTTCACGGATCGCGCCGAGCAGACGCGCCTGCTCGGCTTTCAATTCGAGATTTTCCTGTTCGGCGCGCGCCAGACGCATCGCGCCAGTCCGACCCAGGGCGCGACCTCCGATCAGATCGACTAGCAGAGCGAGCAGATAGCCGATCATGCCGAGCAGAACGGCCCACCATTGGTGAATAATAAAAGCTGTGACAATGCTCATGATGAATACGGTCCAACCGTAGCCATCCAGTAAAAACCAAAATGGACGCCTCTGTTGCATATGTTATTGCTCCGCTGAAATAGCATTGTAGATCGATTCGATGGTGGCCGGGTCGCCGGTGAAAGTTTTGCCGTTGGTACGATTGGCAATGCGCAGCATCAAGTCAGCATCCGCATCTTCGCCAAAGGCGATCGTAAAGAGTTTGGTGCCTTCAACGCTCTCTCCGCTGGGCAGACAATTGAACATTTGATTCTCTGAGTTATTGCTGGATGTATCCTGTCCATCTGAAAGCAGGACAATTCCATACAATCGCTTTTCATTGTTGGTATCGTGGTCTGCTTTAAGTGTGTCGATTCTTTGCGTAGCCTGGCATACGGCATCATAAAGAGGTGTACTGCCGTTGGCATAGATCCCGTTGAGTTTGTTGGTTAAATCCTCGCTGATGTCACCGGCGCGCCCGCCGCCAAGTTCGTAGATGTCTTTGTCTCCGCTGAATACCATCAGGAAAATTTCATCATTCGGGTCCAGCCGCCCAATGAAATTGACGGAGCTTGCAACGGCGCTCTTGATCTTTTCGCCTTCCATGCTGCCGGAGATATCGAGCATCATGACAATGGTGGATTTTTTCTTGGTCTGATGAAAGACATCCTTGACTGCAGATGAAACTTCAGCAGATGGACTTTCCAACGCTGGTACCGTATCAGCGGTGACTCGCGGATCGGTGCCGCCTTCAATTGTCAGCGGGGCATGCAGTGGTATTGAAATATCCACTGGGCGCAGGTAATAGGTGATCGCCATTTCCTGCTGTTTCTTTTCGAGCAGGTAATCCTTGAAAATTTTAGCGGCATCTTTCTGGTCATCGCTCACCCAATCGCCATCGAGAATGCAGTAGGGTTGTTCGCTCCAAAATGTGCCTTTGGATGGAAAGATGAACACCAGGGGATAACGCATCGTCGAAGCGTATTCCGCATTTGTCTTAAGCGTTTCCGCTTCACTGGTTGACACGGCATGAAGATATTCAGGTCCGCGCTGCGCCAAAATTTGCATGAGCGGGCGGCTTTGCAAACCGTAATGATATGTGTTCTGCTCGACACCGCGAAACGCTTCGACAACCGCATCCGAATACACTTGATCTGCGGTCAATCCTCTGGTTTCTCCAATCGTGGAGTAAGCAAGGGCTGTCATGCTAAGTAGGCCAGCGTTGGAATAATCTGGATGCGTGTGCCCGAACTTGAATTGTCCCCACTCGGGATGTCCTAGGCTTTCCCAGCCCTGTGGATTTGCTGAGAGCTGGACAATATCATCCCAGCTGATGGGTTTGTCTGGCCAGCCGAGCGCTTCGGCCATGGGGCGCCACATTGCAAAACCTATCGGAGCCAGAACAGTTTGCACGCATGGGTCTGGGATGAGGAGCTTGCCGTTGCGGTCACGCCAGACGCGGTTCGCTTCATCCACCCAGGATTGGTCGCCGGGACTCCACACAACGGGCAGACTCTTTCCATCGAGGATCGCTTTTTGTGATCCGCCTGATGTGACGTGTTTTACGGTCACAAAAATAACCTCGCCCGAAGCTGCCTTGTGTTCTTCCTGATTGAATTGTGCCACGACCGCATTCATCCAATCTTCCTTGGTGTTGGAGGATGAAATTTCGATGGCAATTGCATTCTTGGGCGGCGCGGGCGTTGCCTCGGTTCCGGTGACGGTTGAGACTGGTGTATTTTGATTTATGAGTTTGGGAATTAACATTACCCCGATAACGATGCAGGCAAAGATCGCCACTGCCAGCACAACTACGAGCGCTCCCCAAGGGACTTTTGGTTTTTCAGAATAAGACATGATTCTCCTCCTGATCTAATTATTAAGCTTACACAACTCCAACAACAATACGAAAACCGAGAAATGTAAAAAAGAAACCCGGCGGATATGGGCGCCGATAGGATGAGCGCGCGCCGAACATGGTATCGTTGAACGAACCACCGCGCGCCACTCGTAAATGACCGGGCGGCACTATTTCTTTTGGGAGAGGAGTATAAGTGGAAGATGTCCACTGTTGTACATTGCCGCCCATATCCATCACTCCGAAAGGGCTGATGTCTCCCGCCAAACTGGCGGCTTCCACTGTGGAATAAATTTCAGTTTCCACTGTGTTGGTGAGTTGCGCATCAAATTCTTCTCCCCATGGGAAGGGACGTCCGTCATCGCCTCGCGCGGCATATTCCCATTCCTCTTCGGTGGGCAGGCGCACAGTTTTATTTTTGACTGAACTCAACCAGGTGCAATAGGCCTCCGCTTCATAAGCGGTAACGCCGGTGACGGGGTGCACCGATTTTATTAATTGAGCTTCCCAGCCTTCGGGAACTCGACGGTTTTCGCGTCCCCATCCATCTGAATCACCATTTTGCCAGGCCCAGCCTTCCGCGCTCCAAAAGCGTTTTTCATTGACCGCTTTGCTGTCTATAAACGCCGCGTATTGGTTGACTGTGACCGGCACATGCGATATCTGAAACTCAGACATCGATACCAATCGCCGTGGATTCTCACGCGGATGGAAGCGGCTTCCCATCTGGAATACTCCTGACGGTATGCGCTTTAACAATCCAATCGAGGCTTTGGATGAATAATCCATTCCTACTCGATCTCGACTGCCATCGCTACTGCTTCGCCGCCGCCAAGACATAAGGATGCGATGCCTCGTTTCAGTCTGCGATCTTTCAAGGCGTAGATGAGCGTTGTCAGCACACGCGCGCCGCTTGCTCCCAACGGATGACCGAGCGCAATTGCGCCGCCGTTGACGTTGACCTTGTCCCAGTCCCAGCCTTGATCGGCTAGGATATATCCGTTGGCGAGGACCTGCGCGGCAAATGCCTCGTTGACTTCAAATAAGTCAACGTCACTGAGCTGCCAGTTGATCTTCTTTAATAATTTTGGAATTGCGTAACCAGGTGCGGCAAATAAATATTTAGGTTCGAGCGCAGCTTGAGCGTACCCGACAATGCGCGCCATAGATTTGAGTTTATTTTTTTCAGCATAAGCGCGGGATGAGATCACAACCGCCGCCGCGCCATCATTCATTGAGGATGCGTTGCCCGGTGTCACTTTGCCATCGGTTTTGAATGCGGGTTTTAATTTTGCCAGCGATGCAAGTGATGTATCTTTGCGCGGACCTTCGTCAGTGTCGAAGAGGGTCACGTCACCTTTTCGGCCGGGGATTTGCACAGGAGTAATTTCCAGTTTGAATCGTCCCGCTTCTTGAGCCTCGACAGCTTTCAGATGAGAGCGAAGCGCGAATTCATCCATGGCCTCGCGTGTGACCTTGTATTCGTCCGCGATAAATTCAGCGGCGTTGCCCATGCCCCAATTCTCAAAAGGATCCCACAAGCCGTCGTTGAGCAGGGCATCAGTTAAGGTTTGATTTCCAAATTTTAATTCACCCGAACGCCCGTTGACAAGATACGGCGCGCGGCTCATCGACTCCATTCCGCCTGCCACAAATAGATTGGCATCGCCCGCGCGGATGGCTTGCGCCGACAGCATGGCGGCCTTCAGGCCTGAGCCGCAAACTTTATTAATTGCAGTCGCGCTGACAGTTGCGGGAAGCCCTGCATAGATGGCGGCCTGACGTGCGGGAGCTTGTCCGTTGCCAGCCTGGATCACGTTGCCCATCAAAACTTCTTCAATGTCATTCGGGTCAACGCCTGCTCGTTCCACCGCTGCTTTGAGCGCGAACGCACCGAGTTTCGTTGCTGGCATACTGCTTAGCCCACCTTGAAATTTTCCAACGGCCGTCCGCGCCGCACTTAAGATCACTGCTTCATTTTCTTTGCTCATCGTGCCTCCTGTGGGAAACTGGTTGACCGTAATTATAAAGCCATTGACATTTTGCGACCTAATTTCCAAATGCTATAATGGGTTTGAGTCACCTCAATCCTATCAGCAGGAGCAATCAAATGAAACAAGCATCCTATGGAAGTTGGGAATCTCCCATCACAACCGACCTGATCATCGCCAAAACGATCTCACTAGTTGAAGTTGCTGCGAGCGGCAAGGATATATATTGGATCGAAAGCCGTCCCAGCGAGTCTGGCCGTTATGTCATCATGCAGCGCGCAGCAGATGGGACAGTCACTGAATGCACGCCTCCTGATTTTTACGCACGCACCACTGTCCACGAATATGGTGGCGGTGCGTTCATGGTGGAAGACGGTGTTATTTATTTTTCAAACTTCAAGGATCATCATCTTTATCGTCAGCCTATTGGCGGCCAGCCCGAAGTTCTCACTCTGGCTGATGGTTATTATTACGCCGACCTCGTTCTCGATAAACAACGCGGCCGCATTATCTGCATCCGCGAAGATCACACTGTTGAAGGCGAGGCCGTCAACACAATTGTCAGCATAGACTTGAACGGCGATGAGCGAATTCTCGTTGAAGGTAATAATTTCTATTCATCCGCTCGACTCAGCCCTGATGGATCGAAGCTGGCGTATCTCACTTGGAATCATCCCAACATGCCGTGGGATGGATGCGAACTCTGGCTAGCGGATATCAACGCGGATGGTACGCTTCATGACCATAATCTGATAGCTGGTTCCGTTACCGAATCAGTTTTTCAACCTGAATGGTCGCCGAATGGAGTTCTCCATTTCGTTGGCGAAACCACAGGTTGGTGGAATCTCTATCGCTACGATAACGACAAGATTGAAGCTCTCTGTCCAATGAATGCTGAATTTGGCGAACCGCAATGGGTCTTCCGCATGTCCACATATGGGTTTGTGTCGGAAACAAAAATCTTCTGCCGCTATTCAAAGGATGGGATCTGGCATCCGGCTTTTTTGGATACGTCCACCAAAGAAATTGTAAACATTGAAACTTCACTTATAGAATTTGGAGACATCGTTCTTGGAGATGGATTCGCTTTATTTATTGCTGGTTCTCCCACTCAGCCATACAGTCTGGTCCGCATGGATACGTCAACGTATGAAATTGAAATCATCAAGCAATCCTTCGAAGTCACCGTGGATGCGGGATACCTCTCAATCGCAACACCGATCACATTCCCCACCACAGATGGAAAGGAATCGCACGCCATTTATTATTCGCCAAAGAATAAAGATTATGTTGGGTTGGAGGGAGAATGCCCGCCATTGATGGTCATTAGTCACGGCGGCCCGACAGGCTCCACAACCACTGCCTTGCGGCTTAGTCTCCAATATTGGACCAGTCGCGGCTTCGCAGTGCTGGATGTTAACTACGGCGGCTCGACTGGTTATGGGCGTGAATATCGTCAGCGGCTCAATGGCAATTGGGGCATCGTGGATGTGGATGATTGTTGCAACGGCGCGCAGCATCTCGTTGAACAGGGATTAGCCGACTCAAAGCGGCTCGCCATCCGCGGCGGCAGTGCGGGTGGATACACTACGCTGGCCTGCCTCACTTTCAAGAATGATGTCTTCAAGGCAGGCGCAAGTTACTATGGAATTAGTGAACTGGAAGTGTTCGCAACGGATACTCACAAATTCGAATCTCGTTACATGGATTCTCTGATCGGGGCATATCCTGAACGCAAGGATATATATTTCAATCGCTCCCCGATCAACTTCATTCAAAACCTATCCTGTCCGCTGATCATGTTCCAGGGTGATGAAGATAAAGTTGTCCCACCCAGTCAATCACAGATGATGTTCGAGGCAATGCGTGATAAAGAGTTGCCAGTCGCTTATTTGCTCTTCTCAGGTGAGCAGCACGGATTCAGAAAAGCAGAGAATATCAAACGCTCGCTGGAAGCGGAGTTGTATTTCTACGCTAAAATATTTGGCTTTGAACCAGCCGAGACAATAGAACCGGTACAGATCGAAAATTTATAAAGAATTTAGGACGCAGAAAAACGCTGAGAACGCTGAAAAAGATCGGCGGAATCAGCGTTTTTCTGCGTCCCATTACTCTTGAAAACTTGTTGGTGAAAGATTATTTTTGGAGCTTTTTTGTTTTATCTTTTGCCGTATGCCAACCCAGGGATTAGCATTGGCGTATTTTTTCTATATTCCGCATAAGCATCGCCAAACTCGCGCAGGAGTTTTCGTTCTTCAAAATACGCGCCGATCAAAGTGTAGAGGGTCGCGCCAATATAAACAGTGAGTGAATTCTGCGAGACTGTTGATGTGAGCCAGATAAACAGCAAGCCAAATGTATAAAGCGGATGCCGCACGACTCGGTATAGTCCACGTGTAACCAGTTGACCTGATTTCTCCGTCTCGAACAATTGACGTAAGCCGACAAAGGATAAAGAGTCTGTTTGCAGGAAGGCGATCAGCAACATCGCCGCGGCGAACATCTGTCCGCCCAGCATAAACATGCTCCACGGCGTGGGGATTTGATATATCAATTCGTCGGGTAAAGTTTTCATCAAATACAAAATGGGAGCAAAACTTATTGCGGCAAAGATGTTGTATCCCAGCCGATAAAAACTCGCACCGCCAAGCATATCCTTTGCAAAGTTGGACGCCAGTATCGAATGAACGACTCCCCATAATGCTAATGCAAATAACAGAATCACAATACTCATCGTGGTTTACTCTGCACCAAAGGCGGGCAATTCCATCGTCTCATCACCAGCTTGCACAATGTAATACGGCATCCACGATACGCCAAAAATATTAATGTAAATATCGGCTTTCTTGGGTTTGATGCTTACTTCACTGATCTCATTGACCAAACTGCCCCAGCGGTTATTGATCTCGGTTGTCATGCCATCCCGTTCACGCAGCAATTCATTCAGATCTTTTTTGTATTGAGCAATGCTGTCAATCGATTCTTCCACAGCGGCTTTGGCGTTTTGCGCGAGACGGTGTTTTGTGAATTGAGTTGAGACACTTTTCTTGCGCCCAAAACCTAATACGCCAGCGCCTAATTCGAGCAGGTTCGCGCCTGATTCCATATTGCGATTCGTCAGATCAGATTGATCTTCACTCAACTCACGTTCTTCACGACTTAATTTATCTTCCAAGGATTTGATTTTCTTTTCGATTACGGATGTCTTCTTTTCGATTTCGGCATCGCGCGCATCCCGGGCTGCTTCGGAGCAAGCCGTCATAAATTCTGCCTGGCTGACGTCTGGTCCGCCGAACACTTTAAGTTTGAGGTTGGCGCGCGCAGTCACTTCAGAATTGCGGAAGAGCCAATCAGTGAAATCTTTTTGCAGCGCTGTCATTAATTTTGAGTCGTTCAATGGAGAGTCTATGCTGCCGAAGCGCGCAGAGGCAGGAGGCTCATTCTCTACTTTATCCAACGAAGGACCTTTGTATGAAAATTCATCCCAGCGGACAATGCCGCGTCGATCCAATGAGTCAACGAGAGCGGCTTTGGTGATCTCTGAGTCGACGCCATATTTGCGGTCAAGTAATCTTACTTGGGCGGCGGCAAGAAGCGCGGGATGATAGATCACACCCTGGATCATAGCCTGCGAAGGCATGGCGCGTTGAGCAGATTGAAATGCTTCGGGTAGACTGAAATTTTGCGGGAGGAAGTATTCGCGAACGCCAGCGGGGATGGAGGGTTTGGTGAGACTGCCGTCCGATTTTTGATTGACGATTGACGATTGACGATTTGGTTGCGCAATAGTTTGTGGTACATGCTGAGAGGCAGAGGGAATCGCTACAGGCTGCAGGGTTTCAACGGAAGGCTGAGGCTTCGATGCTGTTTTCGAAACTGAAGCAGATGCGGTGCGAAGAGCTTTTCCAGCGTTTACTAATTGATTGAGGGCAGGGATCTGTGTTCGCATCATGGGTCCCGCTAGAAAATTCATCGTCCAACGGGTTTGAATTAAGACGGGCATTTTCTCGTGGACGTTATGCATAACAAAGACGCGCTTGCCGAGCGATGAAATTAATTTATCCATTTCGGCACGCGGGATGCCGCCAGCGGCGCTTTCGAGTCCGTCAAGCAAACGATTCTTGTCGCGCTCGGTTTGGAGTTTTCCGATGAACCATGTGCCTGTATTGGAGAGGGCTTTGTAGTCCATGTCGACTGGATTTTGTGTGGCGAGTAAAAGGCCTAGGCCAAAAGCGCGTGCTTGTTTTAGCATGCGTAATAACGGGCCCTTGGATGGCGGGACAGCGGTAGGTGGCAGGTAGCCGTAGATTTCATCCATGTAAAGCAGTGCGCGCAAGGAGGTAGAGCCGCTTTGGGTGCGCATCCATGTTTCAACTGCGGAGAGTAGCAGTGTGACGAAGAACATGCGCTCGCCATCGGAAAGATGCGCGAGATAAAAAATACTGTGACGCGGCTTGCCTTCTGCTGTGAAGAGCAGGGATTTAATATCAAGCGACTCGCCTTCGCGCCAGGTTTCAAAGGCGGGCGCGGCGAGGATGTTGTTTAAGATCATCGCGAGTTCCATGCGGTCTTTGGGCGGGAAGAAAGTATCGACAGAAAAAGCGCCGAGGTTTTGAAATGGTGGAGTTTGTGTTTGCAGGATCAACTCAGTCAGGTCAAGGTTGTTGCCTGTGCTCCAGTGAAATTCAAAAATATTGGAAAGCAAAATGTGTTCACGCGAGCGGATCGGGTCAATGTCATTCATGCCGACCAGTCCGAGTAAAGCGGTGACGGTGCTGGAAATGCGTTCGCGCAAGACTTCGCGATTGCTTGCCCAATCGAGATCGGGCGCGGCGAGTGAAGAAAGCACGCTGACGGGAATCCCTGAATCTGAGCCTGGGGTATAGATCGCAAATTTTGCGGCGTTTTGTAAAGCAAGTAAACGGTCTTTGCCAATGCCCCATTCTTTTAATCCGGTGCCCCATGCGGAGGCAGCTTCTTTCGCAATATCTATCATTGATTTACCCGTACGGCGTTCCATTTCAGGGTCGATCCACGGTTGGAAATCTTTTGGCAGCAGATCAGGAAAATGTAATAGTAAATTGGTTAGGTCGCCTTTGGGGTCAATGATGATGGCGGGTATATTTTGTAACGCTGCTTCTTCCAATAAGGCAACGCACAAACCGGTTTTGCCTGAGCCTGTCATTCCTGTGACGACGGCGTGGGTGGTTAAATCTGCGGGGTTGTATTCAACATTTTGGGTTGTAACTTTTCCACTTTTTGCGTCAAATAAACGGCCAATATAAAAGTTCGAGTCTGGCATGAAATTCTCTCCATAATTTCTTGATAAACTCTAAAGATTCTGGTTCCCTTTGGAGTTTGTGTAGAACGTGCGTGCTACTAGTTAATTTAATCTATTTTAGCCTAAATGGCAATGATATGTTACAGAGCTTTCGAATTTCGTTAGACAAAAAAGCTGCGAGGGGTCGCCTCGCAGCTTTTTTGTCTAACCATTAGTGTTGTCGTCATGTCCGCCGCCGCTGTCATGTCCGCCGCCGCTGTCACCACCGCCGCTATCACCACCACCGCTGTCATGCCCGCCTCCACTTCCGTTATCGTTACTGTTATTTGAACCTGAAGATTTATCAGATGAACCAGAATTTTCTTTATTGCCGCCCGATTCAGACCTCAAGACTTTCACTTCTGTGACTATAAATCTTCCACCTTCGTAGTAACCTTTAATTTCAACTTTCGCACCCGTCTTTAGATCGCCTTCGATCGTGGCATTATCCAAATAAACGGTTGAATCATTGATAATGAGAGTAGTCTCCGTCATGGATGCAACTATACCTTCCACTTCAAAGGTGTCTCGATGTTCCGGTTTCACCACAGATTCTAATTGGTTGGTGTTCCCGCTCGATCCGTTCTCTGACTCGGAGTTTGAACCATTCTCTGAGCCTTCATTTGTATTTGATGCAGAATTGGAGTTTGACTCTGATTCCACTTCCACGGAATGACCTATTGGAACAAACACACCATCTGGAAGCAATTCAATTGATTCCAATTCTACAAACCCTTGTGCATTGGTTCGGCCAGTAATGATTATCGCCGTGCCATTTTCAGGGATCTGTAAATTGGCGGGAACCAGGACTGCCAGGCCTGAGACGTAGTTTATTCCATTCAATTGCATAAAAATACCCGAAAATTGAATAAGTTCGGGGCGGCCTTCTGTAATCAATTCGGTCACTTCCTGCAGGCGTTCATTTCCGAACTGACTTTCAAGCGCATTACGCGCAGAATCATTAAAGACAAATAGTAGCCGCACATCTTCCCATGTGCGTTTGACTGGATACAGATTCTCTCCCGGCAGAGCATTAGCGGATGCTCCCACAAGACCGGTCCCACTTAAGAGGAACGTAGCCGTCAGCCCTAAAGAGAGGGCGAGCCGTTGAAAGATCGGGATCACGCGTCTACGGGATGTAGTTTTTGCTTCTCGCATCTCTGAGGCGCGTTGTAACAATCTTGCGCGTCCACGGCGGAGGACCTCGGGCGAAGGATTAGATGCGGCAGTGCCTCGTGCTTGGATGGAAGCCTTTAAGATTGGACGAAGTTCGCCGGCAAATTTAGGGTAGCGCGCGAGAATATTTTCAAGGCTTACGCCACGCTCAAGTTCTTGCAGACAAATTTCCAGTACATCATATAGTTTATTCATAATCCACCTCACCAACCTCGCGCTGAAGAGCGGCCAGCGCACGGAATTGGAGAGCCTTGACTGCGTTTACATTTTTGTTCAGGAGGTTAGCTGTCTCTTCGAGAGAGTAACCTTGTCCAAAACGCAATGCAAGGACATTTTGTTGTTCAGGGGTTAATTGCGCGTACGCACTGTTTATAATCTGATTTTGTTCGCGCTGATCAATTTCAGAGGCTATACTTGGGCTGAGGTCAGGCATGGTATCGGAAAGTTCTTCTTCAGGTCTTCGGTATTTTCGGCGTAAGTTATCCATTACGATGTGAGAAGCGGTCGAGATCAACCAGCCTTTTAGATTCGTTTTTGGGCCTCGCCCGTTTTGCGAGGCTTCAAGCAGGCGAACAAAAACATCGCTGGCTACATCTTCAGCTAGCGATGAATCGCCCATCCGGTAAAGTACATAGCGATAAACCTCAGAAAAATACTGATCGTAGACTGCGCCAATGACTTGTTGATCGAGGTTTTGCAAGCCTTCAAGAGCATGTCCATCATCTAGGTTAGACATAGGGGAAGCGGCTCTCCGTTGAAAAATTGTTGGTATCGTTTGTTCTTTCATTGGAGTATACCATTCAGATCAAGGCCTGTTACTCGCTCCTTATTGTGATTTGCTAGCCGCCAGAGTTAATGGTGCTGCCCAAAATAGTGGAGGTGCCAAAAGTCCTATTTTTGCCTCTTTTTTATTTTCATTACACTTACTAGTCGAACGGGGACCAAAAAAGTTACGGCTATCTCCAGCAGATCTCTGGAAACAGCCGCTTTTTTAGACAAAATCAGACGAATCGGGTTATCTCGTCAGAGCGTACACCCTTTGGAACTCGGCGATAAACTGCGAAGCGATATCTTTGTTGTAAATGACGAGAAGATTCTCATCGTTTTTGGTTTCTGCGCTGTTTGTGAAGTTGTACGAGCCGAAAATTACGATACTTTGGTCTATGATCATTACTTTATGGTGCATGAGGCCGGGGTTTGCATCCTGATAAACATCCAAACCCGCCTGACTAAAGCCATCGAACTCTGTGCCGATGTTTGATTTGACCTGGTCGGTTTCCATTACGCCGGCCACCGTCACGCCATCAGCGGCACGCGCGCGTACTGCTTCTCCGATTGAATCGGAAGTGAAGGAGAATGCCATAAAGTAAATGCTTTCCTGCGCGTTATTGACCAGATCTAAAAAGCTGGCTTGCACATGATCATCAGGCGAGAAATAAACATCAATGGGCGTGCCGTCAATCGTCACGCGCGGATATGGGGTTTTAGCAACCACATCGGGGCCAAATTTATCATCCGTGAACATTTCCTCGAATTCTTTGGTGTAATTTTCTGCCATCTTCACCGAGCGGATTCTCATCAGATTATTATTGTCGGCATAAGCGCCCGAATCTGTGAAATTCATCGAACCTGTCCACACTTCGGAATTATCAATTACTACGAATTTATCGTGCATGAGACCCTCGCGCCGATCTCCCAAAATAGGGATGCCCGCATCCACCAACTTTTGCGGATCGGCGCGATCAAGGTTATCACTTTCCATCACCATGCGGACTTGTACCCCGCGCTCATGTGCGCGCAGTAACGCATCGCGGATGCTATTTAAACTCAAACTGTATATAGCCACATCCACACTTAATCGCGCGGAATCAATTGCTGCGGCCAGCGGGCCGTCGGGTCCGCCCGTTTTTTGCGAAGCCAGCGGACTTTGTGGATTCGTAAAATATAATTCAAACCATGCGCCGCGCACCCCATAGCCTGCGCCGAGCGGAATTTCTGTCAACGGGGCTGATGTTGGAGTATCGGGAACAGGCGTCAGATTGGGTGGAGCCGCAGGAGGACTTGTCGGCGTGATAGATTGACATGCGGTTAGAAGGGTCAAAAGAGCGAGAATGATTATCAGCGTCTTCTTCATAAAAAAATCTCCCGAAGCGATTATAATCCCGCCACCCTATGACTGAATCAAACGCAAATAAACAGATCGCGCGCGCCACTGGAATAGTGATGCTCGCATTCGTGTTGAGCAATCTGGTTGGCTTGGTGCGCCAGATCCTTGTGGCCCGCGCGTTCGGCACAGGCGCAGCTTTAGACGCCTTCTATACCGCTGCGACCCTGCCCGACCTCCTCTTCAACTTAATGGCGGGCGGTGCGTTGGCATCGGCGTTTATCCCAACTTTTACCGGTTTTCTTTCAAAAGAAAATCGGGATGGCGCATGGCGACTCGCTTCCTCGGTGATGAATATCTCCGGATTGGCATTGGCTTTCTTCAGCGGACTCTCAGCTCTTTTCGCGTCTCAGCTGGTTGCCCTCTTATTCATTCTCAAACCCGAGCTTGATCCTGCGCTAAAAACCCTGACGACCGATCTGTTACGGATTATTTTGATCGCACCCGCCATCTTCGGCATTAGCGGTTTGTGCATGGCGATTTTGAATACGCATCAAAAATTTTTAATGCCTGCGCTCGCGCCTGTTTTCAATTGGATCGGTTGGATCATTGGTATTGTTTTTCTGGTTCCAAGGATTGGAATTTACGGACTCGCCTGGGGATATGTCCTCGGAGCGCTGATGCATCTTGGCATCCAAATACCAGGCTTATTGAAACTGACAGGACAGCGCTATTTCCCCACACTTGGATTGAGCGACCCAGCTGTATATGATGTGGCGCGTCTGATGGGACCTCGCCTGCTGGGTGTGATGGCTGTACAAATAAACTTTGTGATCAACGTTATGATCGCCCAAGGTTTGGGAGTAGGGAGTGTCACTGCCATCAATACTGCCCGCATGGTCATGACAATGCCGTTGTTTGTGATTGCCCAATCCATTGCCACAGCTGCGCTGCCGACTTTCGCGATGCAGGTATCGCGTGGACAATTGAGCGATATGCGCTCATCTCTCGCCGCCACTTTACGAGGCATTTTTCTGCTTTCAATTCCAGCAACCCTTGGATTGATTTTGCTGCGTCAGCCTCTCGTTGCCGCATTATTTCAATATGGTGCATTTGACGCGAACTCCACCGAAATGGTTTCGTGGGCGTTGATGTGGTACACCGCAGGTTTGGTGGGACATTCCGTTGTTGAGATTCTTTCGCGCGCTTTTTATGCGCTGCATGACACAAAAACGCCGGTCATAATTGGAACAATTGCAATGGGATTAAATGCACTATTCAGTTTTGCTTTTGCTATGCTCTTCAAGCAAATTGGCTGGATGCCGCACGGCGGACTCGCGCTGGCGAATTCGTTTGCAACTGCGCTCGAAGCCGTTGTGTTATTTATTGTGATGCGTAAACACTTAAATGGAATTGAAGGAAATCAAATTTTGCGCGGAGTGATGGCCTCCCTTATGGCCGCCCTGGCAATGTCACTTTCCATTTTTGGATGGCTATCTTTTGCACAGGATTTTAACGTCTGGGTCATCTCACTCGCTGGTGTGATGATCGGTGGACTTGTTTATTTTGCCACGTTATGGATTCTGCGTGTGCCTGAGTTGCAATATTTGGTGAGTGGGCTTTTTAGAAGGTTGAAACGTAATTGACGGATGGAACGCACTTTTGCAGTATTACGGCCAAACCAACCATTGTACAAATCCCACTAGCAGACCCAACAAAATTCCGCCGATCACTTCGAGTGGAGTATGACCGATCACTTGCTTCAATTCTTTTTCGTCCCAAAAGTGACCTTTTAGCAATTCTTCAAACAGCAGGTTGATACGTTCTGCGTGCATGCCGGCTTGTCTGCGTACACCTGATGCATCGTGCGCGACGATCATGGTAATGGCAACCGCAATCCCAAACAAAGGATTATCAAACCCATGATACAACCCTACAGCCAGCGTCCCAGACACCAGCAACGCAGTATGTGAAGATGGCATACCGCCAGCGGCAAAAAACATGGCCCACATCCAACGGCGCGAACGCAAATACTCGGTTGGGATCTTGAGCGCCTGCGCCACCAGCCAGCCGATCAGCACGGCGATCAATACTTTATTATCAAAAACCGCAAGAAGATTCATTCGGATTCTTCCTCGAATGCGACTAACGAATCCCCAGCCAGTTTTTGCACTTTGAGTTGAGCAGACTCAAGCAAAACGCCGCAATACGTGACCAAAGCCTGCCCCCGCTCAAACAGCTTCAGTGACTCGTCGAGAGGATTCTGCCCATCTTCCAGAGATTCGACGATGCCTTCGAGTTCAGTCAATGCTTCTTCGTAGGTTAATTCTTCCACTGGTTTTGATAAAACTTTTGATTTTGCCATAAGTTCTCCAAACGATTTACGATCTACGATCTACGGTTGATTCAAACTCACCATCACTTACGCGGACTTTCAACTCACCGTGAGCTTGCGATACTTTAGACACAAGTGTGCCGTCATCTTTTCTTGTGATGATAGCATATCCGCGCGATAAAATCCCTTCGGGATTGAGTGACTGCAATTGTTTTGATATTCCATTTACTGTCGAGGTCTGCAGTTGGATGCGGTGAGTCAATGCAGAAAATGCGCGGCGCGCGAGTTCGTCAAGGTGTTGATATTCAGATCGAATGTGTCTTTCTGGCGATACATATTTCAGGCGCGTTTTTACAGATTCGATAAACGTTTTTTGTTCGGCGAGCAGGCTCAAGGTTAGGGAAGAGATGCTGGAAAAGTAGGAAGTAAGAAGGTCTTTCAGATCATCCACTGTCGTTTGAGTGGCGAGTTCTGCCGCGGCGGTCGGAGTCGGCGCGCGCAAATCCGCAGAAAAATCGCAGAGCGTAAAATCAGTTTCATGCCCCACGCCGCAAATGACTGGCGCTTTTGAATCCGCTACGGCGCGCACAACACGTTCATCATTGAATGCCCACAAATCTTCAATGGAACCGCCACCGCGCGCGAGTAGGATGACATCAGGTAATTGGGAATTGAGTAATTGAATTGCTTTGACAAGCGCAGGCGGGGCATCTACGCCTTGCACGGGGGAAGGCGCGAGAATGACTTGCGCGAGCGGCAGCCGGCGGCGCAGGGTGTGGAGCATGTCGCGCAAAGCCGCGCCTGTTTGCGAAGTGACAATTCCAATTTTTTTTGGCAGCATCGGAATAAGACGTTTGCGCTCACTATCAAAAAGTCCCTCGGACTCAAGCGTGGCTTTCAGGCGCAGGAATTCCTGATAAAGTGCGCCTTCGCCTTTGGGCTGAATAAGATTGACAGCAAGCTGATAAGCACCTTGCGGCTCATAGACGGTGATGCGGCCATGCGCTTCGATCGCTATGCCATCCTGCAAGTTGATACGTAACCGCGATGCATCGGGCTTCCACATCACACATTTAAGAGAAGCATTCTTGTCTTTGAGCGTGAAGTAGATATGCCCTGAATTTGGCTTTGCAAGATTTGATATTTCGCCTTCCACCCAAACATCCTGCATTTCAAGATCGCCTTCCAGTAATTTACGAATGCGGAAGGTGAGCTGGGAAACGGTTAAGTGAACGGAGGAAAATAAAGTTGGTTGCATTGGAAAGTAGGATAATCGAAAAATGGTGAAGGTTCAAGGTCGAATGTTCAAAGTTGAAGGTTAGAAGGTTACAGGTTTGAATGTTTTCGCCTATAATGGGAAAATCAATTTCCAAAATTTCAACCTTCAAATTTTAAACACTATGAAGCACCTCTGGGCACCCTGGCGTATGAAATATATTGAAAAACATGGAAAGGTGGAAAACTGTGTATTTTGCGTCGCTAAAGCCAAAATGGACAGCATTGAGAATCTGATCGCCTTCCGTGGAAAAAACGCTTATGTGATCCTCAACCGCTATCCATATACTAGCGGACATTTGATGGTCATCCCTTTCGAACACAGGTCTAATTTGGAAGAGTTGAATGAAGAGACTCGCGGCGAGATGATGGAGCTCGCTTCACTTTGTACTACCATCCTGCGAAAAGTTTATAAAACAGAATCCTTTAATATGGGCATCAATATCGGTGAAGCCGCAGGCGCGGGTGTGCTGGGACATGTTCACATTCACATCGTGCCGCGCTGGGCTGGGGATACGAATTTCATGTCCACGCTGGGAGATATGCGTGTTCTCCCTGAGTCTTTGGAAGATACTTATCAGCGAGTATGCGAAGCTTTGAATAATATTTGGGAATAATATGATTAAGGTTTGGACCTCAACCTCGATCAAATTGAATCAGGTGCGCTGTATTATTCACCCTCAGATTTATTCCGCATAAAATCTGCGATCTCAGCAAAACGAAATTTGAGTTGGCTAATCACAGCCGAATGAACCTGACTTTCATCCAGTGCCTTGTTCATGCACCACAGCCATTGATCCCGTTCGATCTGACCAATGGAAAACGGCATGTGCCGCTGACGTAATTTAGGCGGACCATATTTTTCTGTATATAAAGCGGGTCCACCCGACCAGCCGGAAAGAAACATATAAAGTTTTTCGCGGGCTAGTTTCAAGCTTTTCGGGTGTAATGCGCGGATCGTTACCGCTTCTGGTGAAGAGTCCATAATGTCATAGAATTGGTCGATCAGCGAGCGTAAGCCTGTCTCGCCGCCGATCAGATCATAAAGGGATGGATTAATTTCGATCATGACAAGATTGTAATATATTAAATCAACATTTTGAATCTTACCTTGACATTCCCCATACTGACCCGTATAATGTCGGTCGCATTCCTTGCTAGCTCAATTGGCAGAGCGAGCGGCTGTTAACCGCTAGGTTCTAGGTTCAAGTCCTAGGCAAGGAGCCAATAAGACCTCCAAGCATAAGCTCGGAGGTCTTATTTTAATCTCTCAAACCTGTGGATAAACTCTATGGTACCGGCCAGGGGATTTCAGCGGGACCGGCATAACCATGTTTTTCCTGTACATACACCCGCCCATGTGAAGGCGCATTACAATCTGCTTGGTCTACAAAGGTGATAAAAGGCAATCTGGAGACAAGCGGGTCAAAGATGATCTCACCATTCTCGCAACGCCATACTTCAATGATATAGGGGAACATATTTTCGTCCTCATATTTCCCCGGGCTGACAGGTACATCCACCCAGCTTATTGTAATTTTTTCTCCTTGGCGCTTCGCACTCAGCACAGTTGTGGGTCCATAATAAGGTGAGACAATAAGTGTAAATCCATCGGGGTAGATGGATTTGAGTGTTTGTTGATCGCCCATTATTTCGACGAATTTTGAATTGATCCAACACTTTTGAGGTTCATTCTCCACCAAAAGCCAATTATTTCCTTCGGCTCGGCCAATGAGTTTTATGTTCGCCCCTTTTTTGAAGGCAAATAAATATAAATATTCTGGGCCGGGCCCGTAGCGGCAACTAAGCAGATCTGTGGTGACGGTAGCCTTCAAGTTTTCAACAAATGGGATCGCGGTAGCGGTGAGTGTCTGCGTCGGCGCATCTGTAGGTGGGACTGGCGTGAATGTGGATGTAGGAAATGGAGTTGGCATGTCTGACGGCAGTGCTGTCAATTGTACAGCGGTTGATGAAAGAGTATCGGTGGATGCGGGAGAGCAGGCTGTCAGCATGAAGATGACGATCGTCGCGATAATTTTGTTCATGCTAATTATTTTCTCTCCTTTTCCAATTTCATAAATTTGATATCCTCGATATCGCTGACGGTGAGCAATGTCAATTTGTCCTTGCGCCCATCGCGTCTGTAAATTTTATAGAGTGCTTTTTGCGGGTCGGGGACATTTGCCACAAAATTTACGTTTTTGTTCACCAACGAGAGCAAATCCAGCCGCTTGACTAAGATGAATGAATATTGTTTCTCAATTGCGATCAAGTTCGCTTTGCCGAACAACCAGCCCGTGTCATTTGGGCGAACGCCGTGTATCTCCACCCACGTAAATTTGAATTGTATTCCGTCATCATTTCTGTGAACTCGTTTCGCGCTCTTTACTTCAACATTGGAATTCTCTTCCCCGTTTACGATGTGAAAATCCCAATGTTCATCAATGTTTTCAGCTTTGGATGATGCCGAAACTTTCCATCCTGAGCGACGCGCGATTTCGGCGAAACACGCTTCAGCTCTTTCTCCCAACTCGAGCGAGTCTTTTTTATCAAAATGATTGCGGGAATTGGCATTTTGCATATTTACTTCTTCTTTTTTGAAATTTCAAAGTGCGGGTCTGCTGTGCTTTCAAAGATTCGTTTACGTGCAAGTTCGCAATATTTTTTGTCCACATCAATACCAATACCTTTCCGGTTGTTGGAGATGGCTGCAATCAGCGTCGTTCCACTTCCGCTGAAGGGATCGAGCACGATATCGTCTACATAACTAAAGAGTTTCACACATCTGCTCGGCAGTTCAATGGGAAAGGGTGCGGGGTGACCGATCCTCTTTTTGCTTTCACCGTTGAATGTCCACAAGCCGTTTGTCCAATCCATGAATTCTTGTCGCTCAATATCAGAGATCTTACTGCCGCTTGTTTTTTTTCATTTTTCTTTATAAAGTACAACGATCAGTTCTACAGGCGCGATCACTTAGGGTGCTGAGGCGCTCTTCCATGATCCCCATGCAGTTTTTCGAGAGATATTTCCCTCGTTCCAAATGATTGTGGAATGATAATGAAAACCAACTTCTTTCGCAATCGTCGTCAAGTCTGCGCCTACGCTTTGTTGGCCGCTTTTATTTTTATCAAGCGGAACGTTTAAACAAAAACGCCCGTCTTCTTTCAACCATTCAAAACAGTGCAACATCCATTTTTTACTGAATTCCAAATAATCTGTATAGGAAACATCATCCTTGTGCGAATTGTATTGAATATCCACCTTGTACGGCGGGATGTAACCACAAGATCCACGCTGTTATCTTCGATGCGCGAGGTGGTCAAAATGTCATCATGGATCAGCGTGAATTTCTCGTTTTGAAAATGGATGCCGGCAGATTTCATGGTTGCATTATAAGCGTCATCCACTTTGTTTGTCTAAATTCCCATTCAAAGCCTGGTCAATAATGTATTTTAGTGCGTGGAATGGCAGCGTGCCTTCGTATATGATTCCGTTGATGAACAAGGTCGGTGTCGCATGGACTCCATCCGCCTCGGCCTGCGCCGCATCCTGATCCACTGTCCCTTTGTGTTTTTCCGCGCTGATGCAGGATTTGAACTCCTCCATATTCAGGTCAAGCGCCTTCGCGTATTCGATCAGTTTATCCTGTGTAAAATCTCCGACATTTTCACCAGTCCAATTGGTGAAGAGTGTGTCGTGATATTCCCAGAACTTATTCTGATCTCCCGCGCAATATGCGCCTTGCGCCGCCCAGCCTGATTCAGGTCCAAGGAATGCGCCGACGGACCGATATTCAAAATAGACTTTGCCAGTGTTGACATATTCTTCGATCATTTGTGGTTCGGTCTCGCTCCAGAACTTAAGGCAAAATGGACATTGAAAATCACCATACTCAATAATGTGTATCGGCGCATTCGGATCTCCCATGCTGTTGCTTTGTATTACCAACGGTGGTGGATTTTCCGAGACTTGAATTTTTTCAGGAATAAAGCGTTGGATGAATTTTGGGCCAACAAAGATCAACGCGCCTACAAAGACCGCCGCGCATAGAAAAATTAAGCACCCGCCGACTGCGAGCCATGTTCTCCAAGACAACTTGGAAGGTTCTTGCAAAGTTTCTTCAATCGGTATCTCAATTGGTTCTTGCGGAATTTGTTCTTCGCTCATTTTGCTCCTCTAAAGTTTTCAGATTGTACCGTGAAATTTTCATCTCCTGAAATGGGGACTTATGTCCTTATGTCCGCGCTCCGTTTTTCGGATAACTTCCTTATCCAAAACTTATTTACCTGCTACAAATGAAGTGGATTTTTCGTTATAATCCTCTACTATGAACTCAAAACGTGTCTCTCGCCGCGATCTGCCACGACAGATCCTCGCTGTACTGGTGGGCGGATTTGTACTTTTCTTCGCCATTACCATCACCTGGACTTTGGGCTATCAACTTATTTATGCCGGACGTATCTTCCCCGGTATTTCTGTCGCAGGTGTGGATCTTTCCGGTCTTTCCCGGAACGAGGCTGTGCTTAAATTGAGCCAGACCCTTTCCTATTCCAATACCGGCAAAATATTATTTCGCGCCGTCGAAAAAATATGGGTCGTATCTCCTTCTGAATTAGGCATGGTCTTTGACCCATCCGCCAGCGCATTGGCTGCTTATGGCGTTGGCCGTTCCGGCGGCTTGTTCAGCGCGCTTGCCGGGCAGATCAGCGCCCGCGGATTTGGGTCGGATGTGGCGCCGGTTGTTATTTTTGATCAGCGTGTGGCATATAACTATTTACAAAATATTGCAACACAGGTCGATCTGCCAATTGTGGAAGCCAGCCTGCATTTGGAAGGGACGAATGTGACTGCCCAACCCGGTCAGGTCGGGCGATTGATCAATCTCGATGAAACGCTTGTTTATCTCGGCGCGCAATTGCAATCTTTCCGCGATGGGGAAGTGCCTCTCGTCATACAGGAAGCCGCACCCAAGTTGCTGGATGTCTCATCTCAAGCTGAGGCTGCGCGTGGAATTCTCAGCCAGCCGTTGACCATTGCCATCCCAAATTATCGTGAGGGAGATCCTGGTCCGTGGACGTACGATGTTCCTGTGATCGCGAACATGCTCGGTGTGGATGTCGTTGATGTAAACGGTAAAGCACAAATGCAAGTTGGATTGAATCCCACTGCCTTACGCCAGACATTGGCAGAAATTAAAACTTTTGTAGATCGTCAACCCGAAAATGCGCGTTTTATTTTCAACAATGGTACTGGTCAGATCGAACCTATTTCAGCATCCAGGATCGGTCGCTCGATGGATGTGGAAGCCAGTATTGTCGCCATCAACAACGGCCTTGCACGCGGCGAACATACTATTGCGCTCGCTGTCACGGAGCAGCAGCCTGCTGTCGCCGATACGGCTACCGGCGCGGAATTAGGCGTCACTCAGCTTATCCAACAACAAACCACCTACTTCTATGGCTCCAGCGATGCGCGCATCCAAAACATAGTTGCCGCCGCCGCGCGTTATCATGGATTGCTCGTCGCGCCGGGCGAAACCTTTTCAATGGGCAGTGTGCTTGGTGATGTCAGCCTTGAAAATGGATTCGCAGAAGCGCTCATCATTTACGGCGGGCGCACTATCAAAGGCGTCGGCGGCGGAGTGTGCCAGGTGAGCACCACTCTTTTTCGGACTGTGTTTTTCGCGGGTTTTCCTGTTATTGAAAGATATTCCCACGCCTATCGAGTTTCTTATTATGAAATGGATGCCAGCGGCTCAGTTGATTCCACTCTAGCTGGTATGGACGCAACCGTATTTTTCCCGCTTGTGGATTTCAAATTCAAGAACGATACCGCCTCATGGTTATTGATGGAAACAACCGTGGATGTTGCCGCGCGCACCATTACCTGGAAACTTTATTCCACCTCTGATGGACGCAGCATCACTTGGGATACGACTGGTCCTTCCAATACTGTTCCGCCACCCGAACCAGCCTTTGAAGAAAATCCCGATTTTAATAAGAACCAGATCAAAGAAGTGGATCATGCGGCTCAAGGCGCGGATGTAAATGTAACCCGAACCGTTTGGATCAATGGCCAGATCTATTTTTCCGATCAATTTCAAACGCATTACCAACCCTGGCAGGCAGTCTGTCAGTACGGGCCCGAGACAGAAAACCCTGAGAAGAAAGCCAAAAAAGAAGGCCTTTGTCTTTCACCGAATACATAAAATTGGAGAGCAAAATCTCCCGATATTGCTCTTTTTCGCATGGTACAATCTTTTTCAGTAAAAGGAGATAAATATGGTTAGCTCAGAACTGCTTGAAATTTTACGTTGCCCAAATTGTGTGCGCGAAAAACAAGGCAACCTGGTTTTACACAAAGATGCCTGGCTAATTTGCCAGGATTGCGGCCGCAAATACCCCATTGTGGATGATATTCCCGTGATGTTGATAGACGAAGGCGATAAGTGGGTCAGCACCGCGCAGGACGCACTCCCCATCCCTCCGCCCGCCAAATAAATATGCAAGACCTGCTGGCTGAATTAACCAGTGGAGACGACGCTCGCGCAGAGAATTCCATTCCAGCCATCACAGCTTTGGGAATGGAGGTCATGCCAGCTTTGTTGGATTTGACTCGCGCCGATGAAGTAGACTCTCGCTGGTGGGCTGTTCGTGCTCTCGCCGCATCGCCTCATACTATAACCCTTGACCTGATCCCGCTCCTCAGTGACTCAGCGTCGGAAGTACGAGCCGCTGCAGCTTTGGCACTGTGTAATCACCCGCACGAAAGTGCGGTGACCGCCTTAATTAAGGCTCTTGCAGATGAAGATTCTCTGACCGCAGGGCTGGCAGGAAATGCTCTCGCGAAAATTGGAAGCCCCTCGGTGCCGAGTCTTATTGAGGTGATGAAAGATGCGCCGATAGGTATCCGCATTATTGCTTTGCGCGTGCTGTCTGAGATCCGTGATCATCGCGCAATCCCTGTCATGATGAAATCACTCAGCGAAGAATCAGCTGTTTTGCAGTATTGGGCGCAGACAGGCTTGGAACGACTTGGGCTGGACATGGTGTACATGAAGCCCTGAGGTTGTATAAAAATGAATCGATCTGAATTTTCGAAGAAATTAAAATTTCCTAAACTATCAGCGGGGCGGATAATTTTTTGGGGAGTGACGTTAGTTTTGGGGATTGGCGCTTTTATCTTTGTGCGCAACCTTACCACGTGCTGGTCTCTCACAGATTTGCCGGGTGAACGTCTCGCCACTTGTGCGAACAATTCGAATACTCCCATAATATTTAATCCCGAAGGCACGCCTATTGCTACAGGTGAATTGCCTCCGCCCACACTTGAGGTTATCCCTGAAGCCATTTTACCGCCCGCCTGGGATGGTGCCAGCCGCATCAATATTCTTTTCATTGGTTTGGATGAACGGGACATTGGACAAAGTGGCCCGCCTCGCTCTGACACAATGATATTGGCAACCATTGATCCGCTTAGCAAAACAGCCGGTATGTTATCCATTCCGCGCGACATGTTTGTGAATATTCCTGGTTTTGGATACAGCCGTATCAACACTGCGTATTTTGACGGTGAAGGAGCAAAATTGCCTGGCGGCGGTGCCGGTCTTGCCATGAAAACCGTTTCGCAATTTATCGGTGTTCCGGTGGATTATTATTTACAGGTTGATTTTGTTGTATTCACTAAAATTGTCAATAGGCTTGGCTGTATCGAAGTCAGCCCTTCAGAAGTTATGATCCTTGATCCAATTGGCTCAGGCACTGATCATTATAAAATTACACCAGGTAGCCCAAGGCCACTTTGTCAGGGCTGGAAAGTACTTGCGTATGCCCGCAACCGCCATACTTCGGGCGGCGATTTTGACCGCGCCAAACGTCAACAGGAGGTGATCCTTGCAATGCAGAAAAAGATATTTGATCCGGCGGTTTTCCCATCTTTGATCGCTCAAGCCCCTCAAATGTTCCAGGAACTTTCCTACGGCATTCACACCAATATGGCGCTTGAAGATGCCATCAAGTTGGCTGTGCTTGGTAAGGATATTTCACGCGAAAGCATTAAAACAGGCGTAATCGATACCACCATGGTTGCTTCTGATAATGTGATCCTGGGTGGAGAGAATGCCAGTGTTTTGAAACCGATCACTGACAAGATTCGAGTCTTGCGGGATGAGATATTTACCTCGACGGGTCCGCTTAGCCCCATGGCGCAAGGCGACCCCGCTTCGTTGATGCGTGCCGAAGAAGCGCGCATCCGAATTGTGGATGGTACTTTCACTCCCGGGCTCGATCAACGCGCGGGACAATACTTCCAATCTCAAGGCATGAATGTGACCGAAGTTGGCGCGGCTGATAATACCTATAGTTCAACAGTTGTTATTGTGTATGGCCCCAAAGTATATACTTTGAGATATTTGCAGGCTGTTTTTGGAATTCCCAGCAACCAGATTAGATTCGATTCTGATCCCGCTCAGTCAGTTGATATTGAGATCAGGCTCGGATCGGATCTGGCAGGCAGTATTCCGTGAAATGATGAAAGTATAACTTACAATAAAAAAGGCTCGCGGCGAACCGCGAGCCTTTTTTATTGTAAGCAGAATAAATTATCCCCAACCCTGATTGCGAATGAAATCGCTGACCATCGGAATCTTCACGTCTTGGCCCTGATACGCTTGATATGCCCACCAGAGCATAATGAGGAAGAGAACGGCACCAAAGCCACAAGTGACAGTTGAGAGAATGGAGAGTATAACAGTTGCAACTAATGATTGAACCGCATTGAATTTAATGTAAGGGCGGTTTTTCTTGTCTTCCATGAAAAGAACGACGATAGCGATGATGGGAATGACATAACCGAGCATTGCCCACAACTTGTCATCGCTGGTAATCTCTGGGGACATTGGTTCTTGAGACATAATTTATTCCTCCGAATAAGTTGGTTTGAATTTGAAGTATTTTACAACCAATCCTGCTAACGTGCAACCGATTTAATTACCCATCAGTACTGTGACGAACAGTATTAATGCTTTCATCTCGTGATACAAATTTGTAAAAGAAGCAGTAAAATGAAATACATGTCCATTCGAATTGTCTTTATGGGGTCACCCGCTTTTGCCTTGCCGACACTTTCCAGATTGGCAAAATCGTATCATGTTGTCGGTGTCATCACACAGCCAGACCGCGCCTCAGGTCGAGGCCGCGAAGTTAAATCTCCGCCTGTGAAAACTCTCGCGCTTGAATTGAATATTCCAATCATGCAGCCTGAAAAAATACGTGCGCCTGAAGCGATGGAACAACTCCGCGTGTGGGATCCTGAACTGATCGTGGTCGCTGCGTTTGGTCAGATTCTCAAAAAGGATGTTTTGGAAATGCCGCGTTATGGCTGTATCAATGTGCATGCCTCGCTGCTGCCACGCTGGCGGGGAGCGGCTCCCATCAATGCCGCGATATTGGCCGGGGATGAAGAGATAGGTGTGACTATCATGCAAATGGATGTGGGACTTGATACAGGTCCGATGTTCGCGATGAAATCCATCCGTGTCAAACCTGACGATACAGCTGATTCTGTTTTACAAACATTATCCACACTGGGGGCAGATCTGCTTGCTGAAACTTTGCCAGAATATTTATCAGGTAATCTCGCGCCTGTTCCTCAGCCGGCACACGGCGCAACGTATGCCCCCATGTTAAAGAAAGAAGATGGCTTATTGGATTTCAATCACTCTGCTATTGAGTTGGAACGGCGGGTGCGCGCAATGAATCCATGGCCGGGCGCGTGGTTCGAGTGTAAGGGGAATCCGCTCAAAGTGTTGCGCGCCTCCACTGTCAGCGTGGAGAAAGGCCTGACCAGTGGGAGTAGGTTTATCGTTGACGGCAAACCCGCTGTTCAATCCGCTGAGGGAGCGTTGGTGCTGGATGAAATCCAACCGGCAGGCAGGAAGATCATGTCGGGTAAATCCTTTTTGGCTGGCACACGAGATTGGTAAGCTTTGCAAATTTAGCATCTTTTCCAGTTTTAGTGGGTTATATTCCTCAAATCTTATCTTCGGAGAAAAATGATGTTTAACATGAAAGTATTTCTTGCTGAGTTTATCGGAACATTTGCTCTTGTGTTCATTGGCGCAGGTGCAGGGATCGTCAATGCAGGGCTCCTTGGAGTTGCTCTTGCACATGGGCTTACTCTGGCGGTGTTTGCGTATGCTTACGGGCATATTTCTGGTTCGCACGTTAACCCCGCTGTAACTTTTGGCCTCGCGTTGAATGGCACCATCAAATGGGCACAGGCTGTTTTCTATTGGATCGCACAATTCGCGGGTGCAATCCTGGCGGCTTTTTTACTTAAAACCATGTTGAATGCTGTTGATCCAACTCTTACCATCGAAGCTGGCGCGACCATTGGTGTCCTTACAGACAAGGCGCCTGTGTTGGCTATGATAGTTGAAGCAATCTTAACTTTCTTTCTGGTCAATACGATTTTGCACACGGCTGTTGATGGGAAGGGCGGCCAGTTTGCGGGTTGGGCGATTGGTATGACGCTCACCATCGCCATTCTGGTTGGCGGGCCGTTCACGGGTGCGTCCCTGAATCCTGCGCGCACATTTGGAACCGCAATTTTTTCCAAGCCTGATATTACAAATGTTTACACCTATTTGATCTATCTGCTGGGACCGTTGCTTGGCTCAACATTCGCGGCACTTCTGTTCAAGTTCTTCACCAAACCAGAAGAGGATTTTGATGATGAGATCATAATGGACGAGGTTGAACTCGTTGAAGAGGAAGTAATTCCCGTGAAGGCGAAGAGATCCGTTTCAAGAAAAAAGACCCAAAAATAAAGTTGATTGTCAAATAATCGAAAGCCGAAGCATCCCCGCCAATTTGATGGGGATGCTTTTTTATGGAATATGGTCAGGCGATTTGTCGTTCTGGATTTTTGCGTTTTGTTTTACAATTACGGGATGGAGATAAGCTATGAAAAAATATGTCGCCGCAATTGACCAGGGAACAACCAGTACTCGTTTTATGATATTCGATCATAGCGGGAATATTATCGCTGTTAACCAAAAGGAACACCGCCAAATTTTTCCCAAGCCTGGCTGGGTGGAGCATGATCCGCTGGAGATTTGGGCGCGAGTGCAGGAAGTGATGAGAGGTGCGCTGCAGGAGAGCGGACTTCAGTCCGCTGATATTGCTGCGATCGGAGTTACAAATCAACGCGAGACAACGGTTGTGTGGGATAAGTCCACGGGCAAGCCAGTCTACAACGCGATCGTCTGGCAGGACACACGCACAGATATTCTTTGTAATGAGCTAGCTAAAGATGGGGGGCAGGATCGTCTGCGTGAAAAAACAGGTTTGCCATTGGCTACATATTTTTCAGGCCCCAAAATAAAATGGATTCTTGATAACGTGGATAGTGTCCGCGCCAAAGCCGAAAAAGGGGAATTGGCATTCGGTAATATTGACTCATGGGTCATCTGGAATTTAACGGGTGCGCACGTCACCGATGTGACCAATGCTTCGCGGACACTACTCATGAATCTGCATACATTGGATTGGGATGCTGACACCCTGAAACTGCTTAATATTCCGCGCGCGATTCTTCCTGAGATCAGATCATCGTCAGAGATTTATGGCACGGCGAAAATAATTTTGGAGGGTGTGCCTGTTGCTGGGGATCTGGGCGACCAGCAGGCAGCGCTTTTTGGTCAAACATGTTTCAGCGCGGGTGAAGCCAAGAATACTTACGGGACAGGCTGCTTCATGTTGATGAACATGGGCGAAATTCCAGTGCCTTCGAAATCTGGGTTGCTGACGACCCTTGGATACAAGATCGGGAATCAAAAAGCCGTGTATGCTCTCGAAGGCTCGATTGCGGTGACAGGCTCATTGGTTCAATGGCTGCGCGACAATTTGGGGATTATTCAAAAATCTTCCGATGTTGAAACGTTAGCGCAAACTGTGGAAGATAGCGGTGGTATTTATTTTGTCCCCGCATTTTCTGGCTTGTACGCCCCATATTGGAAATCGGATGCTCGCGGTGCGATTGTGGGCATGACCCGCTATGTGAACAAGGGTCACATTGCAAGGGCCGCTTTGGAAGCGACCGCGTATCAGACTTGCGAAGTCCTGGATGCCATGGAAGCAGATTCGGGCGTGAAATTGACCGCGCTTAAAGTCGATGGTGGAATGGTTTTCAATGAATTACTGATGCAGTTCCAATCCGATATTTTGGATGTGCCAGTCGTGCGCCCCAAAGTAGCAGAGACTACTGCGCTGGGAGCTGCCTACGCGGCAGGACTTGCTGTGGGCTTTTGGAAAAACTACGATGAATTACGGGCCAACTGGGGCGTGGATAAACGGTGGATTCCTAAAATGTCCTCAAACCAGCGTGAGGGTTTATACTCAGGATGGAAGAAAGCCGTTACCCGCACTTTTGATTGGGTTGAATAAAATTTGTCGAAAGTCGATTACTGATTTCAGAAGTCTGGATAAAAAATGAATCGAAACGAAATTCTCTCCTCTCTTAAATCCAATCCCGAAGTCTCCGTGTTGATAGTTGGCGCGGGTATCAATGGGATTGGAACTTTCCGTGATCTGACTCTCAACGGTGTGGACGTGTTACTTGTTGACCGCGCAGATTTTTGCTCGGGCGCGA
>CAIWRB010000205.1 GCA_903914955.1 uncultured Chloroflexota bacterium
TCCCTTCTAATTACCCAAAACGGGAATTGCTGGCAAGCGAGTAGAATTGTATATCCAAAATACGAAACTACCGAGGGAACAATGCCAACTATCATTCATAAATGTCAATGTGCCGAATGCCTTGCAGATCATCAAAGTGAAGAATGGAAAATTCATCATCAAATGAACGTATTACTCAGTCGTCTGAATGAACAACAACGTCGCTGGTAGGTTGCACTGGAGTCTATAAAAATTGGTCATGGAGGCGATCGACAGCTTTCGGAAATCACGGGACTGGATGTTGAAACCATCCGCCGCAGCAGGCGTGAATTAGATGATGATCTGGCAACTCGACCAATGGAAGATACCCGGATTGCCGGTGCGGGACAACCCGCTGTTGAAAAAAAAAGCCATCGATCAAGACGGCGATAGAGGATTTACTGAAGGATGAAACAGCAGGCAATCCGATGAGTGAACAGAAATGGCAGCGCAGCAGTTTGCGGCATTTGATGGATGAGCTTGAACAGATTGGTTATTGGATTAGCCATACAACGATTGCGCGCCTCTTGAAAGAAATGGGCTATTCATTTAAGGCAAATATCAAACGCCTTTCTGGTTCAAGTCACCCGGATCGCGATCGGCAATTTCAGTATCTTGCTGTCCAAAAAGCTATTTTTCAGCAAGCAGGCTGGCCAATTATCAGCGTTGACACGAAGAAAAAGGAGTTGATCGGGAATTTCAAGAACCCTGGTCAAGAGTGGTGTCGGGATGCCAAGGCAGTCAACGATCATGATTTTGAACAAGATGCACTTGGCAAGACTGTACCATATGGTGTTTATGACTTGATGCACAACCACGGCTATGTCTATGTCGGTCGATCTGCCGATACACCGCAGTTCGCAGTTGAAGTAATCGTGAAATGGTGGCGAGAATTCGGGCAAGAGCTATTTCCAAACGCAGATAATATCCTGATCCTCGCAGATGCTGGTGGCAGTAATGGTTGTCGTCCACGCTTGTGGAAGCAACAATTGCAGGAACAATTGGCAGATCAACTTGGACTTGAAGTGACCGTATGTCATTATCCAACCGGCGCTTCCAAGTGGAATCCGATTGAGCATCGTCTGTTTGGTCCAATCAGTCTGAATTGGGCGGGCAAGCCCTTGGAAACCTTTGAATTCATGTTGGCTTGTATTCGTGGCACAGACACAGATACGGGTTTGCAAGTCAATGCTTTTCTTGTTGAGAAAGTTTATGAGAAAGGGATCAAAGTCGCGAAAGAGGTCATGCAAGCCTTGAATATTGAATGGCATTCAATATGTCCGCGGTGGAATTACACTATTAAGCCGCGCCAAATCCCATTTCAGTCTTTTTAAAGTGCGGAGTTATTCTTTTACAAGTCCTTAGTAAAGGAGATACGCCAATGTACAAGAAAATTCTTGTTCCATTTGATGGATCCGCAATAGCAGAAGCAGTTCTGCCCCATGCACAGGCGCTGGCAAAAGCTGAAGGCGCAGAAATCGTACTTTTGAGCATACCAATAACTCCGAGTATAGAATTTCTCGCACGCAGCCCCGGTTTGGCAAATAAGGTTATCGAAGAAACAGAGATTGAAACAGAGGCCTATCTTGAAAAAGAAGAGGCAAAATTGAAAGGGGAGGGTTCAAAAACCTCACGCATCATGCGTGAAGGGCCGATCTCTGAAATGATTTTGGAGATGGCAGACGAGGTCCACGCCGATGTGATAGCCATGTCCACACATGGTCGCTCTGGAATTCAACGCTGGTTGATGGGCAGTGTTGCGGATAGGGTAGTTCACCACTCACATATCCCCGTGATGCTGATCCACCCATTTAGCAAAAACTAGTTGCTGGTACTTAAAAAAAAGAATCAGCAAAAAAAAACAGGCTTCTGAAATCTCGGACGATTTCGAAGTCTGTTTTTTTTGCTGATTCAACTTGAAAATAGGCTTGCGTCCACCTCTGGCAGGGACTCAAAAGCTGGATGAGCAAAATAATAACCTTGAAACAGATTCACGCCTGTCGCCCGAAGCCAGGAAAACTCTTCAAATTTTTCAACTCCTTCCGCCATTAATCCAACTCCCAGTTTTTTACAAATAAACCCAATTCCCTGCACCACAGTTTGTTTGATCTCATTCGTGTGAATATCTGCAATAAGGTGGCGATCAAGTTTGACATAGTTGGGCTGGTACTCCACCAACAATTTCAACCCCGAATATCCTGTTCCAAAATCATCAATGGCAGTTTGGAAACCAAATTCCTGATACATTTTTATTATATCGATCAGTCGGCGGTGATCGGTAAGCATCTCAGATTCGGTGACTTCAAAAACAATATTCTCGATCGGGAATCCAAAATTTTCTGATGCACGCAGTGTGGCGCGAATATTCATGCCCGTCTGATAACTTCCAAATGGCAGTAAGTTGATATTTAATTGCTTGCGCAATTTTAATCGGCTAGCCATGTGTATCGCTTTAATGCGGCAGGCCTGGTCGAACCCAAAAAGGTTGCCTTCGTCAACATGCGAGAATACATCAGTTGCAGGCTCTCCGTTCGGGCCTCTGACCAATGCTTCAAATGAAATGACCTCGCGTGTATCAGCATTGACAATGGGCTGGAAGGCAAAGCTGAACTCAAAATCAACTCCTTTCATGATGGCTAAAATATCAGACGATAATATTCCTGTGCTTCGATTAATTTTCATGCTTATTCCATACGGAAGGGTTTTTATATTTCCAAAGTTCGGATATCACAATACCAAACTGGTAATTGATTACATAGATATTACACAGATTGCTTTCAAAGGAACAGCGTAGTAAGTTGGCGATGTAACGTGTCATTAATGACCATAATTTCCGTCCTTGACAGAAGGAGCTTTCTTTATCAGCCTAATCGGAGCTGAATTACAAAGACCCATTTGCTTCGACGCATGATACCTGCCATCATGTACAATTGATTTGAAAAGGATATTTTTTTTACAATGACTTTTTTAAATAAAGTATGCCCTGGATATTATCAAACGAATTTTTTTCTTTACAAAGGAGACAAATTATGCTCTATGGGTTTTCCGCTTTGTTTTTTATTCTCAGCCTATCAACAGGAATTCCTGCAATTCCACAGCTCTTGCGGATGCGAAAGATAAAACATGACAGCGCAAGTACCACTGGGATGGTAACATTGGATGCTGGTTCGGCAGGAGGATCAATGTCTTCAATTTTGGGCAAAATCAACTACCCTCAAATTTTTTATCGAACTCCAAATGGAAAAGAGCATACTATTGAAGTTATTGACGGCAGTGCCTTCAAAATCTATCGCTACAAATCTGGTGATACTGTTGAAGTTATCTACGACAAAAGTTCTCCCTGGCTGGCATACGTTAAGAAGGAGTGGGATAACGCGTTACGTGATCTATGGTTGGCGGGCGGGGAATTATTGGTCGCGATCATTCTTTGGAATATCGGCCTCTCACTAAAGTTGCCGATATAAATATAAATGGATTCCCTCTCAGAACGCCGCAAGGCACTTCTTTTTATCGCAATTGCCGCTTCCTTGTGGAGTACCAGCGGAGTCTTGATAAAGCTGATCAACTGGCAACCCGCGGCCATCCTGGCGGGACGCAGTATTTTCTCCAGCCTTGTATTTCTCATCTACCTGCGGCGCATCCCCACGAACTGGACACGCTGGAAGATCCTCGCATCAGTGGCTTATATCACGACACAATTCCTGTTTGTCACCGCCACAAAAATGACAACCGCCGCCAACGCGGTCTTCCTGCAATACACGGCGCCTATTTATGTTGTACTGCTCGCGTTTTGGTTCCTACATGAAAAACCATCTCGCGCAGACTGGGGATCGATGATTATTATTTTTCTGGGGTTGGTGCTTTTCTTTGGAGACAAGCTCAGCACCAATGGACTCTATGGCAACATCCTGGCCATATTAAGCGGGGTAACATCCGCGGTAATGATGGTATCCATGCGAGCTCAGAAAGATGGCACACCGGCGGAAAGCATCCTGATTGCCAATCTATTTACAGCGATATTCGGCTTTCCATTCATCCTCAAGGAATCATGGACAATCACCAATTGGTCTATCATCATCTATCTCGGTGTGCTTCAGATCGGAATTGCATCTCTCCTATTTGCAAAAGCGATCAAACATATCCCTGCTCTTGAGGCGAACCTTGTTAGCACGCTTGAGCCTGTATTAAATCCTGTTTGGGTATTTTTATTCCTTGGAGAAAGTATGGGAGCATCAGCACTGCTTGGCGGATTGATCATTCTCGGGGGCGTAATCTTTAGCGCCGTCAGCAGTGCGCGTGCGGCAAATGATCAGGCGGAAAACAAACTCACAACCCATTCGTCATCTTCCGCTTGATTCAGCAACAATATTCAGATCACGCTTTTTATTTATCCTTTTTCTTGTCTTTGTCCTTTTTATCTTTCTTATCATCGTATAACATCATATCAACGGCAATCGCTACCGCCAGAATGAGAATGTCCTTTTGCCCGGGGTCGATCTCCACACCGTAGGTATCCGTCAGGCGGAACCACTTTTTCGAGATTTCAGCCACCTTGTTACGCCCCTCATTGATCGTATATTCATGATCAAAGATATTACCCTGCACAACGAGATTGGAACCGTTCTTGACCTTCACATCCCATTTGTCACGGAATGGAGCGATTAGCGCCTTTTTGATCACAGCCATATCCTTACCATCTGCATCTTCAACAACCATCGTATCCTTGATGGTCAGCAGGCGCTCCTGAATCTGGCACAGTTTTTTGCCGTTCGTATCCTCAAAGACCAGCGTCTTGCGGATGCGCAGCACCTTGCCGTCCACCTTGAAGACTTTTTGGCCTTCTTCATTTTCGATCCAGAAATCATCTCCGATAGAGATCAGTTTTTGATGTATCTTGTAGCGAGTTGACATATTATTCCCTTTTTATATTGTACGTATAAAGATCACTACTCCCCGGTCGGCACCCAAATATTCTTGATTTGAGTGGCCTCCTGTAGGAACTCGTGACCTTCGCCCTGCTCGCGAGATATCCAATCGCGCAGCAGACCGTAGTCCGCCCAGGTGCGCTTCATATTCGCAGCGGATTCTTTCTCGACGTGATAACTGCCTTCCGCCGAGCCGAAGTACCAAACCGAGTCCACGTCTTCATGTTGGACGAGGGTCTTGACTAAATGATCACGGTCGCCCGTGACGATGTTGACCACGCCGCCAGGCACATCGGACGTGTCGAGCACCTGATAGAAATCCATGGCAGAGAGCGGATATTTCTGACTGGGGATCATCACCACTGTGTTGCCTCTTGCAATTGCAGGAGACATAAGCGAGATAAATCCAAGCAATGGCATTTCATCAGGACAGGCAATACCGATCAAGCCCATCGGTTCGTTGACCGCGACGGTGATTCCGCGCAGAGTTGTCTCTTGCACGGTGCCGCCATATTTATCTGACCATGCCGCGTAAGTAAATAATCTTTCAACAGACGCATCCACTTCGGCTTGCGCGGATTTTTGTGTGCGTCCCGTAATTTCAACGATTCGTTTTACAAATTCAGCATTGCGCGCGTCCAGGTTCTCGGCGATGAAATATAAAATTTGCGAACGGTTGTATCCATGACGCATTGCCCAACCTGACGTCCGCGCTTTGTGCGCGGCTTCGACCGCATCGCGGATGTCCTTGCGATTACCATCACCGACTTGCCCAACAATTTTTCCTTTGGCGTTCAACACAGTCGTTGTGTATGCACCGTCGGGACGAACCTGCTTGCCGCCGATATACATTTTCGGAGTACGATCTATTGGCGGAATGCTTCGCAAATGTCCATTTGCCCGAACAGACTTACCCTGAGTTTTATCGAAGGGTGTCGGCTGAGTCGGAAGCGTGGGTGTGTGTGCTCCCCATTTCGCATCCACAGAAAATTCGGGGCGCGGACGATCCATCCATTTTGGTCTAAGATATTCATACAAACCTTCACGTCCGCCTTCGCGCCCATAGCCCGACTCACGATAGCCGCCGAAGCCCGCCGCGCCATCAAATTGATTCGTGCAGTTGACCCAGACCGAACCCGCCTTAATCTTGCTCGCGACATCAAGCGCGAGATTAATATTATCGCTCCAGACGCTCGCCGCGAGACCATAGCGAGTGTTGTTCGCTAGTTCGATGGCTTCGCCCGGCGTTCTAAAAGTAAGCGAGACCAGCACAGGTCCAAAAATTTCTTCCTGTACCGTTGACGCCGCGGGGTCGAGACCTGTAATGAGCGTGGGTTTATAAAACAGCCCTTTTTCGGGCAACTGAATATTCGGCTGAAAACATTCGCCGCCTTCCGCGATGCCCGTCTTCACCCAACCATCAATCGTGTCCCATTGCGACTGATCGACGATCGCGCCCATGTCGATACATTTATCGAGCGGGTCGCCCACACGCATATGCTCCATGCGAGATTTTAATTTTTGGATGAACTTCCCTGCGATATTTTCCTGCACGATCAGCCTTGATCCTGCGCAACAAACCTGCCCCTGATTAAACCAGATCGCATCAACCACGCCTTCAACTGCTCCATCCAAATCAGCATCGTCAAACACGACAAAGGGACTCTTACCCCCCAACTCGAGCGACAATTTCTTGCCAGAGCCGGCAGTCTGCTGACGGAGCGTACGCCCGACATCGGTGGAACCTGTGAAGGCGATTTTATCCACATCGGGATGCGCAACAATCATCGAGCCTGCACTGCTGCTGCCCGTGATGACATTGACCACGCCCGCGGGCAACCCCGCTTCGGCGACAATTTCAGCAAACAACAACGCCGTGAGACGAGTGTAAGAAGCGGGCTTGAGGACAACCGTGTTTCCCATTGCGATTGCGGGCGCGATCTTCCATGCCAACATCAACAGCGGAAAATTCCACGGGATGATCTGCCCGACCACGCCAACAGGTTGATAATCGCACAGTTCAGTTTCCATCAACTGCGCCCAGCCCGCATAATAGTAAAAGTGACGCGCCAACAATGGCACATCGATATCACGCGACTCGCGAATCGGCTTGCCATTATCCATGGACTCAAGCACCGCCAGCAAGCGCGAATGTTTCTGAAGGTTGCGCGCAATCGCATAAAGATAACGAGCCCGCACCACGCCAGGGGTCTTGCTCCAAATTTTGAACGCATCACGCGCCGCAGCGACCGCCGCATCCACTTCCTTTTGTCCAGCTTGCGTAGTCTCCGCCAGCAACTCCCCGTTCGCTGGATTAATAGATGAATAAAATTTCGCGCCCTTCGGCGTCACCCATTCATTATTAATGAAGAGGCCAAATTTACGATTGTGATCGTCCAGCCAAGCGTTGACAGCGTCAGGCGCTTCGGGCGCAGGTCCGTATTCCATAGTGTTGAAGATTTTAAGAATTTTGCTCATGATTTTATCCAATCTCGGTGGCCGGGTAGCCCCGAGTGTTTTTCGAGGGGCGTATCGAGGCTACAAATTCCAGGTAAATTTGTTATTTCAATATGTACATCCAACTTATGGTCTCAATACGGCGGCGACGAACACGCCGCCTACTCGGCCATCGGAATTCTCTTTATCCCATCGGCATGTGATGTTTCGCCGCGTAGTGGCCTGTGATGTAGTGATACAACTGCCGCTCGATGTCGGTCAATAGGCTGCTTGCGCCAATGCGGAACAAGTTATTCATCAGCCATTCATCGCCGAGTTCTTCCTTCATCAGTGATTGCCACGCCATCGCCTGTTTCGCAGAACTAATTCCACCCGCGGGCTTGAATCCAACTTTGTAGCCGAAGCGATCCAAATAATCGCGGATGGCACGCGTCATCACCAAGCTGAATTCCAACGTGGCATTGACTGTTTCCTTGCCCGTGGATGTCTTGATAAAGTCCGAACCTGCCATCATTGCCACGAGGCTGGCTTGATAGACCTGTTTAAGCGAACCCAAATCACCTGTCGCCAAAATCGTTTTCATGTGAGCCGAATCACCACAGGCAGCACGGAATTGTTTGAGTTCATCGTAGAGGGAATTCCAATCGCCGGTTAAAACATGGTTGCGGGAAATGACCACGTCAATTTCGCGCGCGCCTGCTTCGACGGCTTGCTCGATCTCCTGAATTCGCTGCGGCAGAGGAGTCTGCCCCGCAGGAAAACCTGTCGCGACAGAAGCAACTGGAATGTTAGAACCTTGAAGCGCCAGCACTGCATCCGCAACACGGTTGGGATAAACACACACCGCGCCGACGGTGATCTTCTCGCCATCGAGTCCAAGTTTTGCCAGCATGTCCGCGCGGATCGGATTTCTGGCTTTGGCGCATAATCTTTTCACGCGCCCTGGCGTGTCATCGCCCGCGAGGGTGGTCAGGTCTATGCAAGTGAGGGCGCGCAGAAGCCAGGCCGCCTGCCAGTCTTTTTTGACGGTGCGGCGTCCAGTCAATGTGGCGGTGCGCCGTTCGACCGCGCTTTTGTTGACGTGCGCGCCCATCACCCAGTCAAGGTCAAGAGGCGTGCCGGAATTTCGATTGTTTTGGGAAATCATGGGAGGAACCTTTTATTTTTTATTTTCATCAAACCATTCTGAAGGATTTGCGCCTTGTTGAGTTTTCCATTCATCAATAACCTGCTTATATATCTCGGGCAGATGATACCGCATAGATGCAACTAGTCCAGCATATCGTCTAAAAACGGTACGGTCAGGTTTCTGATGGTTATTTAAATCTTCATGAATGATCTTGAGGAAAACCAAAGCCAAGTCCGCTGTCAGCGTCTGGGAGTCAAACAACAACTGAAAAAAATTCAGCTTATCTTTTATGGTAGAGTTGCGGAACAATTCTTTGCGTTTTGATGAAGCAGCCATCTTCGGTGAAAACTCCTAGTATCTTCCATATTATACAGTGATTGCCAGAATCTCTTTGCGCTATAATTCAAAAAGGAATTTAAAAATGACACACAACCTGACTCCCCCAACCAAGGAAGAGTACGCTCCATTTTATTCTGATTACATCCAGCGCGCAATTTCTAGAAACGATGTGATCGCAGCCCTCGCTCAACAAGTTGACGAAATCAGAGCTGCGCTTGGAAATCTTTCTGACCAGCAAGCCCGCTTCAAATTCGGACCTTTGGAATGGTCCATTAAAGAAGTGCTCGGCCATCTGATAGATGGAGAGCGCGTTTTCTCCTATCGCCTCTTGCGAATCTCACGCAATGACCAGACTCCGCTGCCAGGCTTTGAGCAGGAGGATTATGTCCGCGAAGCTGGGTTTGACAACTCTGCACTCGATGATCTGATCAGCGAGTTTGAATTCCTGCGCCGCGCTAATATTCTCGCCATAAAGAACATGAGCGACGAATCTGTCTCGCGGCTCGGCACAGCCAGCGGAGTGACCGTCAGCGCGCGGGCATTGATCTACATGCTGGTCGGCCACGTAGAGCACCACATGGCAAGTCTGCACGAGAATTATCTGGCCAAATTGAAATAACATAGCAATTATGAAGTTCTTCTAGGAATTTTGGAGAACTTCTCATTTTAAAAATAAACCGAGGTAACCTATGAAATCAGAAGAACTGCGCGCCATCCAAACTCCGCTTAAGGAAAAGTATCGGGAAGATCCTGAAAAAGCTTTAATTACTCTCAAAGCAGAGGGAAAAATTGGTGAAGGTATTACCTGTAAAGTTGAAACCGGCAAAGCACTGATCGAAGCGGGTTTGCATGAAGCTACCGGCGGGACAGGATTGACAATTTGTTCAGGAGACTTGTTGTTGGAGGCACTGGTAGCCTGCGCAGGTGTGACTTTGAACGCGGTCGCGAGCGCAATTGGTGTGGAGCTTTTTAGCGCCACCGTCCGCGCCGAGGGAGATCTTGATTTCCGCGGCACACTTGGAGTAACCAAGGATGTACAGGTTGGATTTCAAAACATCCGCATCTACTTTGACCTGAGCACAAACGCAAACCAAGAACAACTTGCATCCCTCAAAAAATTGACAGAACGCTATTGCGTTGTTTATCAAACTCTTGTCCAATCTCCAAAGATCGAGACAAGTTTCCTTACTGTCACATAACACGGCAAGACTTATACCATAAGCAGATTCTTACAATTTACAGGAGAATAACATGTCATCATTTCCTATTGCGCCAAAACACCCGCACGAAATCGCCCAGCATGGTCAGACCCGTGTTGATAATTATTATTGGATGCGCGACAGGAACGATCCTGAAACGATGAAACACCTGCGCGCCGAAAGCGATTATCTCGAAGAGATCATGCAGCACACAAAGCCGTTGCAGGAAAAATTATTTACCGAAATGAAGGCGCGCATCAAAGAAGACGATTCAACTGTCCCTGCGAAAAGTGGTGGATATTTTTATTACGAACGCCACGAAGAAGGAAAACAGTATCCCATCTTTTGCCGCAAACAAGGCGTGCTTGATTCAGCCGAAGAGATTTTGCTCGACCAGAATCAACTGGCAGAGGGTAAAACTTTTTGCAGCGTCGGCGCGTTCTCGGTCAGTCCCGATGGGAATAAGTTGGTCTATTCGGTTGATTATGGCGGACGTGAAATTTACACTCTCCATCTCAAAGATTTGAAAAGCGGAAAGCTGTATCCCGAAATGATCGAAAATACATCAGGTAGCGCTTACGAACACGGCGGCACTGAATGGGCAAACGACAACGAGACTTTTTTATATATCACTTTGGATGACGCACAGCGACCCTGCAAATTATATCGGCATAAACTTGGCACTGACCCCGCGCAGGATGTGCTCATCTTCCACGAGCAGGATGAAACTTATTTCCTGTTCATGTTCAAAACGCGTGACGAAGCGTATATCATGACCTATCACTACAGCACCACAACACGCGAAATGCGTTTTCTCTCTGCTGATCATCCTGAGGAATATCTGCGTGTGCTGCAACCCCGCATAAATGGGTTGGAATATTATGCCGCGCATCACAACGGAAATTTTTTCATTGTCCATAATGATAATGCGAAGAATTTCAAATTAAGTGTTGCGCCTTTGGGAAAACCCGAAAAGGAAAACTGGCGGGAGGTTATCCCCCACCGCGCAGATGTCCTCGTGGATGGCGTGGACACGTTCGCAGACTTTGTCGTTGTCCATGAGCGCAAGGGCGGGCTCAAACAACTTCGTATCAGCGCGCCCGATGGATTGGGGAACGTACGTTATGTACAATTCCCCGAGCCGGCCTATAACGTCAACCTTGAAACCAACCCTGAATTCAAAACAAATCTTCTGCGTTTTAATTATTCATCATTGATCACGCCCAATTCAATCATAGATTATCACGTGGACAGCGCAGAATGGGAGTTAAAAAAAGAGGATGAGATCCCAAGCGGTTACGATAAGACGCAATATATATCCGAAAGAATCCATGCCACTGCTTCAGATGGCACACAAGTTCCAATTTCAATTGTCTACAAAAAGGGCTTGAATAAAGATGGGAATAATCCCACCCTGCTTTATGGATATGGTTCATACGGCGCGACCATAGACGCGACGTTTAGTTCCAACCGCTTCAGCCTGCTTGAGCGTGGATTCGTGTTCGCCATCGGACACATCCGCGGCGGCTCAGATATGGGGCGCGAATGGTACGAAGACGGCAAGATGCTCAACAAAAAAAATACTTTTACTGATTTCATCGCCAGCGCCGAGCATCTGATCAAGGCTGGATTCACATCCCCGCAAAAACTTGCCATCATGGGCGGTTCCGCTGGCGGATTGCTTGTCGGCGCGTGCGTCACCATGCGGCCTGACCTGTTCAAAGCCGTGATCTGCAAAGTTCCATTTGTGGATGTAGTCACCACCATGAGCGATCCGACAATTCCACTAACCACGCTCGAATATGATCAATGGGGCAATCCCGAAGACAGGGAATATTTCGACTATATGATGACGTACTCACCTTATAATAATATTCGCGCCACGGAATATCCGCATATGCTCATCACTACGGGTCTCAACGATCCACGTGTTGCTTATTGGGAACCTGCCAAATTCGCAGCCAAACTCCGTGAGATGAAAACGGATGATAACCTGATCATGATGTATACCAACTATGATTCAGGTCATGCGGGAGCGAGCGGACGATATGATTTCCTGAAAGAGATCGCTCAAGATTATGCGTTTTTGCTGGATAAACTTGATGTGAAGTAACAAAAAAACTTCCGAGAAATTTAGCTCGGAAGTTTTTTTGTGCCTATTGAAATCTAATTACGCGGGCTGGACAGCGGCTTTTGCGACCACATCTTCCAGCATCTTCGTGGTGAGGGATTTCGGTCGTTCAAGGGGCATGCCAAGAGCGCGCGCCCAAACGTAGTTTGCGGTCACGCCAAGCGCACGGCCAACTCCGAACAACACAGTATAAAAATCAAAATCGCGCACGCCGTAGTAATACTGCAAAGTGCCAGAGATCGCATCCACATTCGGGGCGGGATTCTTGGCTTTGCCTTGTTCGCGGAGAACGGCGGGAACCACGTCAAAAACCATGTCGGCCAGGCGGATGAGTTCGTCTTCGGGGAAGCGCTTCTTGGCGAATTCCATTTGCGCGGTGAAGCGTGGATCAGGCACACGCAAAACGGCGTGACCATAACCGGGGATGACATGTCCGCCGTTGAGGGTGTCCCATGCGAATTTGTACAAATCTTCGCGGGAGGGAACGCCGCCAAATTTCTGGTGAACTTCCATCAACCAACCAAGGCACTCTTGATTTGCAAGACCATGCAAAGGTCCAGCGAGACCGTTAAGCGAGGCGGAGAAGGAAAGATACGGATCGGAGAGAGCGGATCCAACGAGGTGCATGGTATGGGCTGAGACATTCCCAGCCTCGTGATCACTGTGCAAAATGAAATACAAGCGGGCGAGTTCAGAATAACCCTTCTTGTCAGAGATCTTCATCATCTTGGAAAAGTTCGCGCCGTAATCCAATTTGGCACTGTACTTCGGCTTGGATGTTTCTCCAAAATATTTCATGCGATAAATGAATGCGGCAACGATCGGAAGTTTCGCAGTCAGGTCGAGGCTGTCTTCGAGGGCAGCTTCCCAATACGCATCCTTCTTCATGCTGTGATATCTGCTGGCGAAGACCGAACCGTTCTGCAAAGCGAGAACCGCCTGCGAGAAAAGCGTCATCGGGTGAGTCTCTTTCGGCATGGTCTTGAGCATCTTGAAAACATAATCAGGCACAGCCGAGCGCTTCGCCCATTCTGCTTCCACTTCGAGAGCCTGTTCCTTGGTGGGAACTTCGCCGATCATCAACAGGTAATACAAGCCGCCGACCAACGGCATTTTATTGGCGCGACCTTTGGGAAGCGCCTTCAACAATTCGGGGATGGACAAACCGCGGAAGCGAATCCCTTCGGCTGGATCAACATAAGAAATATCGGACATAAGTGATTTAATGTCGCGCATACCGCCGACGATCTGACCTACGGTGACGTCTGCCACTTTTACTTCAGCATGTTCCTTCGAAAGGGACTTAATTCGTTCGCGCCACGCGGGCAGTTGAGCAGACATTTTTTCGTGAAGAATCATCATTAACTCCTATTTATTTTTTCTAGTCAATAGTTGAAGGTCGAAAGTCGGTCTTTCGACCTTTGACTTTCGACCTTCAACAAGATTTATAAACTTACCAAACTCTTCAACGCCTCATGCGTCTCTTTGACGGACGCGGCGGATTTTTGGAACATGGCCTTTTCGGCGTCATCAAATTTATATTCAATGATCTTTTCAATACCCTTCGCACCAAGTACACAAGGCACACCGAAGTACATATCGTTCAAACCATACTCACCGTTCATATAAGCCGCGCAAGGCACGATCAACTTCTTATCCTTCAAGATCGCTTCAGCCATTTGGACACAAGCCATTGAAGGCGCATAATAGGCGGAACCAGTCTTCAAAAGATTGACGATCTCACCACCGCCTTTGCGTGTACGGTTGACAATCGCTTCGAGTTTGTCAGCGGGTAAATATTCATTTAAGGGGATGCCAGCAATATTGGAATGCCGGGTCAGTGGAACCATTTCATCGCCATGTCCACCCAGAACATAGCATTGAATGTTCTCCAGGCTCACGCCGGTTTCCATCGCGACGAAGGCGCGCATGCGGGCTGAGTCCAAAATGCCGGCCTGGCCAATGACGCGTTCGCGGGGCAATTTCGTCATCTTCATGGTTAGATAAGCCATCGTATCCAGCGGATTGGTCAATACAATAAAAATTGCATTTGGCGAAAACTTCAAGCTTTCGGTCGCGGCTGTGCCAACAATATCCGCATTGATCTTTAGCAGATCATCACGGCTCATACCGGGTTTGCGCGCAACACCCGCTGTGATAATTATGATGTCAGAATCTTTTGTATCTGCATAATTATTCGTGCCGATAACCTTGACGTCCTTGCCAATGATGGGCATAGCTTCCATCATGTCCAGGCTCTTACCCTGCGGCATACCTTCAACTACGTCAACCAACACGATGTCCGCGAGTTCGCGTTCGGCGAGCCAATGAGCAGCAGTTGCTCCCGTATTGCCTGCGCCGATAATAGAAACTTTCTTCATTGTGCCTCCAAAATTTTTTATATTTTCAATAATTCTATCCGAAAGTATACAAGTTCAAAAGTACAAAATGTCACATGTTTTGACACACAAAATGACAAAATTGGCCTAAAAAAGGCCTCCTTTGTGCCGATTTGGCAGGAGACCTTCTAATTACTCGATTGGAAAACGCATCACTGCAGACTAACGAGAGGAATCTTCAAGATTAGATTTCACCACTAATGCGAATCAACCACCCGTCAAATGCACCGCTTCCTGCTTAACGTTAGGCTGATTCAGCTTCGAGAAAACGAGTCGCCTGAATGGCCGCCGCCGCGCCCATCCCCGCTGATGTGATCACCTGGCGGAAATGAGGGTCAGCGATTTCTCCAGCCGCGTATACACCCGGAATATTTGTTTCCATTTTGTCGTTGATAATGACATAACCCAGATCGCTCATTTCCAATTGACCTTTGAACATTTGTGTGTTCGGCACATGCCCAATAAAAACAAAGAAACCATCCGTATCAAAAGTGGATTCAACGGCGGTCTTCACATTTCTCAATTTCAAAGTTGTGACCTTATCCGAACCGATAACTTCTGTCACTACTGTATCGAGGATAAAATTCATCTTTGGGTGTTCTTTTGCACGCTTCTGCAAAACGGAGCTCGCCCTGAATTCGTCGCGGCGATGGATCACAGTCACGGAGGATGCGTAGCGCGTAATAAAGAGACCTTCTTCGAGCGCAGAGTCGCCGCCGCCCACGATCACAACTTTCTTATCCTTGAAGAACCAGCCGTCACAAGTGGCGCAATACGAAACACCGCGGCCAGTTAGCTCAACTTCGCCGGGAATATTTAGATGGGTTGGATTCGCACCTGTAGTGAGAATCAATGTGTCAGCGAGATATTCGCCGTTATCAGATGTCACCTTGTAAGGCCGCTTTGACAGATCCACCTCGTACGCCATACCAAACTCCACTTTCGCGCCAAAGTTTTCAGCTTGCTTTTGGAACAACTCACCCAACTCCGGTCCGCCCACGCCTGTTGGAAAACCTGGATAATTTTCAATGGTGTGCGTCAGCGCGGCTTGACCGCCCAACTGCATCCCCGTCAACACAACCGGCTCAAGTTCCGCACGCGCCGCATATAGCGCCGCTGATAACCCCGCAGGTCCCGCTCCCAATACTAAAACTTTCACATGTTTTTCATTATTGTTGGTAGACATTATTGTTTCCTATTAGGTGAAGTTTACCTTTGATATTTTTATCAACCATATTCAGGACGATGCTTTGTCTCAGGTTATTACTGTCACGCATTGTATCAGATGCCAGAAAACGTGAAAAGTTACAAGCAGACAACTCTGGAGTCGCCCGCGCTGAATTTTTTTCTTACACTTCTCTTACAAGGTCTCCACAATCTCTCACTCACCCTTCCACAATTCCTCCACAATGGATTGCTATTATAAGGGCGAAAGAACAAATCAAATCAATCACCTATTGGAGGTAAAAATGTCTCGTAAAGGTCCTTTCATTGTTTTTAGACTGGTCGGCTTATTGCTCGTGATCGGTCTCATCGTTGGCGGAGGAGCAATGGCTTACCGCGCTGGAGTCTCTCAAGGAATTTCACAGGCTCCTGCAGTTGCCACCGCGATCTCAAAAGCCGCAGAAAGCGGACAGGTCGCGCCAGTCCCACCGATGATGGGTCGCGAATATGGTTACGGATACGGATATGGCCCCGGCCATTATCCCATGTACGGTCATCATTTTGGCTTCTTCCCATTCGGCGCGATCTGCGGCTCCATCTTCTTCCTCTTTTTCTTCTTCGGCTTCATGAAGATGATCTTCTTCCGCAGAATGTGGGGTGGACGTAACGGTCATCATGGCCCACCGTGGATGCACCAGCATGACCACGATTGCGAAGAGAAAAAAGACAGCGAAAAGAAAGACGAATCACCTGAAGAAAAGAAGTAAGAAGCTTAAAAATTCTGGCGACAGTTGCACTGTCGCCAGAATTCCTAATACCCAATTCCTAATTCCTACTTTATACTCCCCCCATGCAAGAACTCATCCTCATCGTAGATGATGAACCCAAGATCGTGCGCCTCGCTCGTGATTATCTTGAGAAAAATGGATTTCGCGTCACCACCGCCGCAGACGGTCAATCTGCGCTGACAGCTGCCCGCCGCGAAAAACCAGATCTGATCGTCCTCGACCTTATGCTCCCCGTCTTGGACGGGCGCGAAGTCTGCAAGATCCTGCGCCGTGAGAGTGACGTACCCATCATCATGCTGACCGCCCTCGCCGAAGAAGTGGATCAGATCACGGGACTGGAAATCGGCGCGGATGATTACATCACCAAACCATTTTCGCCACGCGCGCTGGTTGCTAGAATCCGCGCCATGTTACGCAGAACGCGCGGCGAGATCAAGACTCCAGCTGTCATCCGTGTAGGCGCGCTTGAAGTTGACTCTGAAAAGCATACGGTCACTTACAACAACAAACCCATTCAACTGACGCCCAACGAATTCAAACTGCTCACCCTTCTCGCAAATCGCCCCGGACAAACTCTCACTCGAGAACAACTACTTGACGATCTGCACGGCGGCGCATCCAGCATTGACCGTAGCGTGGATTCCCACATAAAGAATCTGCGCCGCAAATTGGAAGCAGAATCAAAAACCTCATTGATCGACGCTGTATACGGAATCGGTTATCGCTATATAATCGTTTGAACGTTCAAACATTAAACCCATGTCTCAACATAACCATCCGCATTTCCCACCCCGACACTGGAAAGGCAATCGCCGCTTTTTCATACTGCCATTTTTTCTTGTATTTGGCTTGATGAGCCTGCTCTTCATCGCGGGCATCGGCGCGATCATTTATCTCGTACTGACACAACGAGCGGAAATTATTCGTGGCGGATGGCTTTTACTATTTTGCGGCATCCCCTTTATTTTTATTTTCATCACTTCCATTATCGGCAACTTAACTTTTCGACGCTTCGGCAGGCCGATGTCGGACATTTTTTCTGCGATCGATTCCATTTCTGAGGGTGATCTCTCCACCCGCGTCCCTGAGAATTATCCGCGCCAATTCGGTCAACTTGCGCGGCGTTTCAATCACATGATCGCCGAGCTTGAACGTGCCGAACAGCAACGCCGCAATCTCACCGCTGATATCGCGCACGAACTGCGCACGCCGCTTCATATTATTCAAGGCAATCTCGAAGGAATACTTGACGGCGTTTATCAGCCGAATTCCGAACATATCAACAACACTTTGGATGAAACCAAACTGCTTGCGCGGCTCGTGAACGACCTGCAAACCCTATCGCTTGCCGAAGCGGGACAACTTCCGCTTCACCCTACTCGATTCCTGTTGGCTGACTTGCTAGCTGATCTCACTTCAAGTTTTTCCGCCCAAGCCGCATCCCTCGGCATTGATTTGAAAACTAACAATGCCGACCCATCCAAAGAATTTAGCGCAGACTATGACAGGTTGAATCAAGTGCTGTCCAATTTAATATCGAACGCGCTTCGGCACACATCTCAAGGCGGGATAATTTCCATCGCAACAAGCACAGCTCCCTTCGGGGAATCAATGGTCAGTGGGATCAGAATTATCGTCAAAGATAGCGGCCAAGGCATCCCCGCGGAAGAACTTCCTTTTATTTTCGATAGATTCTGGCGCGGTGATAAATCCAGATCTGAACGGACAAACAGCGGACTCGGCCTTGCGATTGCCAAACAACTCATCCTCGCGCACCATGGGACGATCGAAGTGCAAAGCAAAGTAAACGAAGGCACAACATTTATTATTGAATTGCCCGATTAGGGGTAAAATTTTGGAATGAATTTATTGCAAACGAATACGAACGTGAAGCGGCTGTTCTATTTTTTCACTCTTCTTTTTATATCCCTTTGTGTTTACAAAGTGATCGCGCAAATCTACAGCCCGTACTGGCAGGATTTATCGGATACTGCCAGCGGAGTCTTGACAGGTCATCCACTATGGGTCGCGTATCAAAACCGCTTGCTGGGACCTTACCTCGTCCATTTGATTTCTGCGATCGGAATTTCGAATGTATCGGCTATAAAATTATTCACGCTGTTGTCGATCACGATTCAAAACCTTGTTTTATTCGGATTGCTGACAAAATCGAGGGTTTCTTACAATAGATTATTGAGCTACATCATATTCTATTCATTCATATTTATTTGCATTCAAGATTATGGCTTCTACACATGGGACAGTATTGACGCAATATTGTTTACTTTTTTTGCATGGGGAATATTTCAAGGCAGATCGATGATCTTTTTTGTTACCCTTTTCTTTTTTGCAATCTTCAATAGGGAGAGCGCGCTTTTTATCAGTTTGTATCTGGTTATTGACTCGTTCCAAATCCATAACGTGAAGATTCATCTTTCATCCAAGCCTAAGTTGGCAATTGGGAGTTTCCTGACAATCGGCGGCATCATTTACACAAAGCTGATCCGTGATTATTTATTTATCAGCCGGCCAAACGGTCTGCTAGATACTGCCAATGCTCGGACAGGAAATCAGATTCATTTTCTAAAAAACATCCTTGATATCTTCTTCAACAACCTGACTTCGATCAACATCCTGAATTCAATATTTATTATAGGATCGGTCATCTATCTCGTATATTTTATAAAATACTATACGGACCATCAGATCAAAGCTTTTGCTATGTTTATCATTCTGATAGTGAATATCATGATCTTTGGTGGGATCAATGAAACCAGAATGTACATCATTCTCATACCGTTTTTAATATTTTTTCAGATCGGATTAGGGGAATCAAAACCTGATACCGCAACAAGCGGTAGAATTGCCGCCAATGGAAATCTCTGAAAAACTACAGGGCATTCTTACCACATTGCCAGCCAAGCCAGGCTGTTATATCTACCACAATGCCGAGGGGACGATCATCTATGTCGGCAAAGCCATCAGCCTGAAAAACCGCGTGCGGTCATATTTCCATTCAGACTCGAGTCACGATGCAAAGACACGCCGCCTCGTGCGCGAGATCGTGGATATCGAGTGGATTGTGGTCGGCTCGGAACTTGAGGCGCTCATTCTTGAGATGAATCTCATCAAGAAGCACCGCCCAAAATACAACATCCGCCTCAAAGATGACAAGCGTTATCCCTACATAAAAATTCACCTGAACGAGCCTTTTCCCAATGTGACGGTCACGCGGCAAATGGAGGAGGATGGTTCACGCTATTTTGGTCCGTACACTTCCGCATGGGCAGTTTATCAAACATTGGATGTACTGCGCCGAATCTTCCCATACCTGACATGTGACCGCGAGATCACAGGCCTCGACAAACGCGCCTGTCTTTACTTTGACATCAAGCTGTGCATTGCCCCCTGCATCGGAGCTGTCGACCAGACAGGATACCGCCAAATGATCTCCGATTTGATGGAGTTCCTAAGCGGACACAGCGAAGACATTGTGACACGACTCGAAACCGAAATGCAAAAGGCTTCTGAAGAAATGCGTTTTGAGAAAGCCGCGGCAGTGCGTGATCAACTAAAGGCTATCAGTTCCATTATTGAACGACAGAAAATTGTTTTCGCATCAGATTACAAAGACTCAGATGTGTTGGCCATGGCGCGCACTGATGGTGAAGCCTGCGTGCAGATTTTCTTCATTCGCGGCGGAAAATTGATCGGGCGCGAATATTTCATCCTCGAAGGCACAGAAGACACGGATAATCAGGAAGTGATGGCAGAGTTCGTCAAACAGTTCTACACTGAAGCTGCGAACATTCCTGAGCAGGTGATGATCCCAGAAGAAATAAAAATGGAGGAAGCCAGTATCATCAGCCAATGGCTCAAGTCTAAACGAGGCGGTCAAAAAGTGGAAATATTCGTGCCGAAGGATGGTCAGCCGCATGAATTGGTTGAGATGGCCGCTGAGAACGCGTCTGAAACTTTGCAGGCGCTGCGCGCTCAATGGCAGGCGGATGCACACAAGCAGGAGCAGGCGCTCGGCGAATTACAATCCGCTCTAAAATTATCGGCGCCGCCAAATCGAATCGAATGTTATGATGTCAGTCACACACAAGGTGTGGCAACTGTCGGCGCGATGGTTGTGTTTGAACAAGGCGTACCAACCAAGAAACTTTATCGAAAATTCAACATTGACAGCACCAGCATCGGTGCGCCCGATGATTTTGCATCGATGGAGGAAATGCTCACGCGTAGATTCAAAAGATGGCGATCTGCCGAAGAAACCGAACCAAGCCCGGGCGCGAAAAAAGACGCGTCATTTTCCTTCCTGCCTGATCTGATCATTATCGACGGCGGCAAAGGTCAGCTTGGACGTGTGGTCAAAGTCCTCGAGCAATTTGGCTTATTCGACAAAGTACCCGTTGTCGGACTCGCAAAACAGGAAGAAGAGATTTTCTTTCCGCATAACAGCCAGCCGTTAATTTTGCCGCGCCACTCGCAGGGACTGTATCTCGTGCAAAGGATTCGCGACGAGGCGCACCGCTATGGGATCACTGCGCATCGCGCACGCCGATCAAAACAGGGACTGGCATCGCAGCTGGATTCGATCCCGAACATTGGGCCAGCGCGCAGAAAAGCCCTCTTGAAATATTTTGGTTCTATGGATAAGATTAGAGAAGCAAGCGTTGAAGAACTAACCACGGTCAAAGGTATGAACATGAGTGCAGCAGAAAGTATAAAGGCCCATCTGGAATGAAACAAATCTGGATCGTTGACGATGACGAAGAGATGGGCAACGCGATCAGCTTGATGCTTAGCCTGCTCGAATGCCAGACAAAGCATTTCTATAATGCACGCAGCACAGCGCAGGCTTTACTGGCGGGCGGATTGCCTGATATGATGATCCTGGATATTAATATGCCCGAGGTCAGCGGACTGGATTTGCTGGAGTTTTTGCGCCGTCGTAAAGAGTGGAAGAATTTACCGGTTATCATGCTTTCGTCTGAGGCTGCGGATGTGACCGTTGACCGAGCTTTGCACTTGGGCGCGGATGGATACGTGATGAAGCCTGTTACAATTGACGAACTTGAAAAGGTAATGTCTCAAGCCTTTTACAAACATATCCTATAAGTGAGTAGAAAATGACTGGAAAAATTTCTAAAACAAAAAAACAAACCAAACCCGCAGAAAATACCGCTTCGCGCCCGAATAGGTCCGCGCAGATTATGTTCGCAATTTTTGCGATCATTCTTATCTTATCGATGGTGCTCTCTGCAGTTTCAAAGTTCTAACTGATCTTGAAATATTATATTCCCACGCGCGGCACATATGCCGCGCTTTCTTTCGTAAAAAAATAATTGCGAGTGAGTGTACTTCGCGAACCAAGCAGCCTCTTCACCGTTGCGTAAGGATAATTCATGCTCGACAAACTACATGCAATTGAAGAACGGTATGAACAACTCGGAAGCGAACTGCTCGAAGTGGGCAGTGACTATCAACGCGCCGGCGAGATCAACAAAGAACGCGTGGATCTGGAACCCATCTATGTAAAGGTGCGCGAATACCGTCAGGCAATGAAAAGCTATGAGGAAGCCAAAGCCCTCATCGTCACAGAAAATGACGCGGAGTTGATCGCATTGGCAAAAGCGGACGTTGAGGAACTTAGCCCAAGGATCGAGAAGCTCGAAAAAGAGATTCGGGGCATGCTCGTGCCAAAAGACCCGCGTGATGACAGAAATGTGATCTTTGAAATTCGCGCGGGCGCGGGCGGTGACGAAGCCGCCATTTTCGCGGCAGATCTATTCCGAATGTATACTCGGTACGCCGAAGGCAAACGCTGGAAGATAGAAGCCATGTCTGAAAGCGCCATCGGTGTGGGCGGATTCAAAGAAGTGATCTTTGAGATCAAAGGCAAAGGCGCGTACTCAAAATTGAAATACGAGTCAGGTGTGCATCGCGTGCAGCGCGTTCCAACTACCGAATCGCAGGGACGCATTCACACATCCACCGCAACTGTGACAGTGCTCGCAGAAGTGGACGATGTGGAAGTGGACATTCCTGAAACCGATATTATTATCGAAGTCTATCGCTCTTCAGGCGCAGGCGGACAGAATGTACAGAAGAATTCCACAGCCGTGCGCTTGTATCACAAACCAACAGGCATGATCGTAACCTGTCAGGATGAACGCTCACAACTGCAAAACAAATTACGCGCCCTCAGCATTCTGCGCGCGCGGTTATTTGAAATTGCAGAACAAAAGCGCCGCACAGAACTCGAGGCGGATCGCCGCTCACAGGTTGGATCGGGGGATCGGTCGGAAAAAATCCGCACCTATAATTATCCGCAAAACCGTGTCACCGATCATCGTATTGGATATTCAAGTTATAACCTGCCCACGGTCATGGATGGCGCGATAGATCAGTTCATTGATGAACTCTCCACCAGAGACGAATCAGAACGTCTCGCCTCGACTGGCGTGGACGACGACGAATAAAGAAAGTGGCTGCCAGCTTTTTCCATCCCCATGAAAATTCAAGAACTGATTGAAACTACGGCCGCTCGGATCGAGCCATTTGGTGACACTCCCCAACTCGATGCGCAAGTTTTACTTTCCCACTGTATTCAAAAACCACGCACGTGGGTAATGGCGCACCCTGAATATACTTTGACAAAAAAAGAACAAGATCAACTTACCGACGCGCTGGAAAAATTGGCAGCGGGTGAGCCGCTGCCCTACGTACTGGGGAAATGGGAATTCTTTGGCCTCGAATTTGAAATTACAAGCGATGTTCTCATCCCGCGCCCCGAAACAGAATTACTGGTTGAGAAAGCAATCGCATGGCTGCGAGTCTCTCCCGAGCGCCGCACCGTGGCAGATATTGGCACAGGCTCAGGCGCCATCGCCACTTCCATTGCCGTGCATATCTTAGATGCGCGCATCCTTGCAACGGATATTTCATTTGACGCGCTCAAGGTTGCACAGCATAACGCGCGCAAATTCCATGTGCAGCAACGTGTCGACTTTTTACAATGCGACCTTCTGCCGCAGCATATTGAACCTCTATCCACAGATCGTCACTTCGATCTGATCTGCGCGAACCTGCCCTATATTCCCACAGATACATTACACCAACTTCCCATTTTTGGAAAAGAACCCACTCTGGCACTCGATGGCGGCATTGATGGACTCGAAATTTATCGCCGTCTATTCAAACTTGCGCCCAACTGGCTCGCCCCGCGCGGCATGCTGTTACTTGAGATCGAATCCACACTTGGAGTAAAAGCCCTCAGCCTCGCTTATGATTCATTTTCCGATGTCACCATTCACATGCATCAAGATCTGGCTGGTAGAGATCGTTTACTCGAAATCATGTTTCCATGAAAACCGAGATCATCCCCGCAAGTGAAATTCAAAACGCACTTAAGCTCCTGCAAAACGGCGGCATCATTGCCTTCCCCACGGATACCGTTTATGGCCTCGGCGCACTGGCATTTGATACTGATGCGATTAATAGTATTTACATCGCAAAGAATCGTCCCATAGAAAAGGCAATTCCCATTTTGATCGGAGACATGAGCGACCTCGACAAAGTTGCCAGCGACATCCCAAACATGGCACTCCATTTCGCCTTCCGCTTCTGGCCTGGACCTTTGACCTTCATCGTCCCCAAAAAGGAGACTCTCCCCTTGTCAGTTTCTGCCACTTCCACTGTCGCAGTCCGCATTCCTGATCATATTGATGCGCGCGCCTTGTTGCGCGCAGCTGGCCCCATGGCAGTCACCTCCGCTAATATTTCAGGTGGACAAAATCCATCCAGTGCGCAGGAAGTGTATGACCAACTCAACGGGCGCATCCCATTAATTTTAGATGGCGGAAAAACACAAGGCGGAATTCCGTCCACATTGGTGGATTGCACTGGAGAAAAACCGCTGATATTAAGAGAAGGCCCGATTTCATTGGATGAGTTGCTGGCGGTTTTATAGATAAAACTCTCATCCGCCATTTATGTATTATTCAGGTTACGCTAAAGTGGCTGCATATAATTGTAATTACATTCTCCCTTAACAGAACCGCCGATGACTTGGGCAAGTCATCGGCGGTTCTGTGTTAACTGGACATGCTTTATTTTCAGGAGAGCGGCCAAGTCGGCAATACATCCATATCCATTTGCGATGTGTGACCATAGGCAAAGCGATAATAGCCCGCAGATGCGATCATGGCGGCGTTATCGGTACATAAAGTCAACGCGGGAATATGAACTGGAAATTCTGTTTGAGCTTTAAATATTTGACGCAAAGGGCGGTTGGCTGAAACTCCACCTGCGACCAATATTTCCTTTGCCTCAAACTCGCGCGCGGCATTCATGGTCTTCTTGTAAAGCACATCAATTACAGCTTTTTGAAATGAGGCGGCCAGATCTACTACAGGCAATGACGTACTCTTCTTTTGCAACTCGCGCACTTCGTACAACACGGAAGTCTTTAATCCGCTGAATGAAAAATCCCAGGTTCCTTCGAGCCAGGCGCGTGGAAATTTAAATCGATTTGGGTCACCCTCTTCCGCGGCTTTTTGAATGGCAGGACCGCCGGGATAGCCAAGTTCCAACAGCCGGGCGACTTTGTCGAAGGCCTCACCAGCCGCATCGTCCAGAGTTGAACCGAGCCGTTGATACGTCAAATGATCGGTCATGAGATTGAGTTCGGAATGTCCGCCTGAGACGAGTAGAACCATCAAAGGGAATTGCGGCTCGGGCGGGACGATGTCATCTGAGTTGTAGACCCAGGCTGAATAAAGATGTCCCTCCAAATGATTGACGCCGACCAGCGGCAGGCCGGAGCCGAGCGCGAGTCCCTTGGCCATGTTCATGCCAACGACCAGCGAGCCTGCAAGACCAGGCCCCTGTGTGACGGCGAGCGCGTCAATATCTTTGAGTGTCATGTGCGCCTGCGCGAGCGCCTGCTCCACAACAGGGGTAATACTCAAGACATGCTGACGCGAAGCCACTTCAGGAAACACACCGCCATACCGCGCGTGGATTTCCATTTGCGAGGCAACAACAGATGAAAGCAATGCGCGGCCATTTTCAATGATGGCGCATGCGGTTTCATCACAAGAAGTTTCAACGGCCAAAACGCGGGCGGGTTTTAGATTAGTCATTAGTTTTAATTTTCCAGTATCAAATGGAGCACTGACTTTAGTCCGTTTTTTCAAAAATGTTGGAATGAAGTCCGCGCTCCATACTTTTTATTTCTTCCAGTTCTTCATCGGCAAAACAAAATCATAGGGATACTCGGCGAGAGTTTCCATTTTTCCATCGGGACGAACCCAGAGTGTATCTTCAATGCGGAAGCCCATACCTTTTTCAGGATAATATAAGCCGGGCTCAGAGGTGATCACAACCCCGGGTGCAAGGCGATGATCGTCACCATTTGATAAACTGCTAAATGGACGTTCATGAATATTGAGTCCCACTCCATGTCCCAGCCCATGGACATACCCTTCAACAGGCGATTTGGTATGGAGAGGAGTTTTATGGCCTTTTGATTCAAAAAATTCACAAACCATTTTCTGATAATTCTTGAAGGGTGCGTTCAAGTCAAAGTTGTCGTTCAATTTTTCAAAAATTTCTTTGACCTGATCAAAAAGTTCCTGCGCTTCTGGAGTGGCGTACCCCAAACTCCAGGTGCGAGTGAAATCATAGTAATAGCCGCCCCCAGCTTCGGCAGGATAAATATCAAAGACGATGGTTTGACCAAGCTTCATCAAGTCAGTTGGGTTGCCTGAGGAGTGCGGTACACCCGCGTCATGACCGATCGCAAAGATAAAACCTGAGGGCAGTTCTGCGCCATGTTCCGCGACCCACAAGCGGATCTTCGCGTGGACATCACCAACGGTAAGTGGAGAGCTATCGTCGTTCAGCAAAACTTCATCCGCGTTTACATTGCATGAGGTCAGGAAGTTTGCAATTTTGCCAACCACTTCTGTGGTGATCTTCCCCATCTTGCGGATGCGCGCCACTTCGGATTCATCCTTTGTTTCCATCGCATGCATGAAGATCGAATCTTCACGCGCTTCGCCGATAAATTCCATGGCTGGCATCAATTTCTGCAAATGTGAAAGTATTCCAAAAACTGCGCTAAGATCATACGTTCCATAAACGCCGACACGACCCGAATTAACACCAGCATCGGCGAGCATCAATTCACAGCGTAAAGCGCCTGTCAACAAATCATCCTTGTTTGATTTTTTGCTCAAGGCGTCAAAATCATATTTGCTATAGGAAATCAACTTCAACCCGCTTTTTGCGGCTTCGTCGCGTTCCATATCGCCATGAAATAATATTGCTGCATCGCCTTGCTTTTTTATCAAGGTAGCATGACTGACATGCCCGCCGCCTGTCAAATAGGTCATCGGCGGATTGTGCTCGGCATTTCCAAACACAATGAGTGCATCCAAATTTCTGGTTTTCATGAGGGCGTCAAGATCTGATTTCATTGAATCTCCATTTATATATAACACCTGCACTTACGCCAGGTGCAAGTGTTCGCATTATAGTCTTAGCGCGTTCTTCAAACCGACCAGCAGTGCGCCTTCCTGTTCTGGCAAAACGGTGCGTGGATCGAGCAAGACTTTATCGTTTTCAGTGCGTGCAATAATCGGCGGATGTTGTTTGCGTAATTTTTTCAAAAATTTATCCGGTGATTTAATTTCTAAAGATAATAAATATGTTTGGAAAGTTTCGCCTGGGAGACTTCCCCCTCCCACGGTGGATTCGCCTTCCACAACATGCCCCTGACCTAATTCATTTTTCCACGCTTCAGCCCGCCCTTTGACCTGCTTCAGCGTGAGTGACATCATCCTCCAGATCGGGACTTCCCGCTCCGCGTTATCTTTAAGATAATGCAGAAGTGTGGCGGTGATTCCTGCAAGACAAACCTTATCCGCGCGTACAGCACGCGCCAATGGATGTTTCTTTATCTTATCGATCAGCGCTTTCTTGCCCACGATAATTCCCGCCTGCGGACCCCCAAGCAATTTATCTCCTGAAAAACATACCAAATCCACACCTGCCGAAAGCGACTCTTGTATGGTCGGTTCGTGAGCGAGCCCATATTTGGCAGTATCGAGCAATGCGCCAGAGCCGAGGTCATCGACAACAAAGACATCTGCTTGATGTGCAACTTCAACAATATCTTTTAGTTCTGGTTCTTCGGTAAAGCCAATGATCTTAAAATTAGATGGATGCGCGCGCATCACAAGCGCCGTTGGTTCCTGCAAGGCTTCTTCATAATCGCTCAAATGGACTCGATTGGTTGTGCCCACTTCCACGAGTTTTGCGCCCGATTGTTTCATCACGTCTGGTATGCGGAATCCGCCGCCGATCTCAACCAGTTGTGAGCGCGAAATGATGACACGTTTTTTATTCGCCAATGTTGATAAAACCAGCAAAACAGCAGACGCGCAATTGTTCACCACCAAAGCAGATTCTGCGCCGGTCAATTTTTGCAAAATGGATTCAGCGTGGATCAAGCGCGAACCGCGAACTCCTTTTTCAAGATCATATTCAAGATTGGAATATCCGCGTGAGACTACATCCATGGCATGGATGGCGGCGGCGCTTAAGGGAGCGCGTCCCAAATTTGTGTGCAGGATGACGCCGGTCGCGTTGATGAGAGGAACGAGCATCGGTTGCGTCCACGCGGAAAGGGTGGAATCTGTTTGGGCGAGGATCAGGTCAATTGGGGGCAGAGCAGGTTCGGGATTAAGTTTGATGCGTTCGCGGGCTTCATCCAATGTTGATCGGATGGCAATCAAGGTCAAAGGTCTGCCGTAGCGCGCGATCAATTCTGCGGCGGTCTGGGTTTGCAATAATTGTTCGACAGCGGGAAGATCACGAAGCGTTGTCATCAGAAGTTGTAGGTTGTTTCCAATTCGCTTTTTCACGTAATCGAATAAAGTATTCAGTGGCGATCAAGCCACCCGCGAGGCCAAGGATGATGAAAATCGTAACGAGGCGCCCCAATTGAAGCCACGCAAGTGTGGCGAAATAAACGCCCACCCATATTGATTGCCGCACAAGGATGTTTGATTCTGCAGGCGGGTCACTGGTAAAACGATGATTCAAAAAATATACGATCGGCATGGCCGTGCCTGTGAGCGCCATGATGCCAAAAACATAGAAACCCCAGCGTGACCAAACTAATGGAAGGGAAAAATAAAACAGTGCAGCAAGTCCGCCCCAACCAAAGATGATCAGGGTAAGTACGGATGGCAGGTAATTTCGGAACGTGATTTTTTGCGTGTCCATTGAGTGAATTATACTCGCAGAACAATTTTGACAAGCAGTCATTGGACTTATGCAGCTCAAAATCTGTTAACCGCGAGCACTTGCTCCGAGAGCCACATCATCCCGATGTACTTTCGATAGTGCGGAATCAGGGAACACAGTACAGTGATAGCGTTCGTGGGAGTTCTTGTGGTTTTGAGTAATTCCTAAAGATTTACCGCAGAGATTTTTTAACTCGACACCTCTGCGGTTAAAATATTCGGCTTGTTTTTCTTTCACTTCCCCAAAATCCCTATTTCGTTTTCAACTTCCTCTAAAATCTCACCGGATTTCACCAGAGCCTTCATCTTGTTATGATCGGTATAAAGCGGACGATCCACTTCAAGATGATCGACATACCGGCGAATGACTTCGCGCGCTTTGAGCGAGCCCTTGCCCGGCGTGAACTCACGGAAGTCGAGCGCCTGCGCGGCGGCCATGAATTCAATACCAAGGATCCCATACGCGTTATCCAATATTTGACCATTCTTCAGCGCGGTGTTCATGCCCATTGACACAAAATCCTCCTGATCTGCCGCGGCAGGAATGGAAAGGATCGACGCCGGTGCGGAAAGAATTCTTTGCTCAACGATTAAATGATCGGCAGTGTACTGCGAGAGCATCAAGCCGGAATAAAAACCCGGCTCATGCGCAAGAAAATCTGGCAAACCTTGCGATAAAGCGGGGTTGGTCAAACGATTGAGCCTGCGTTCTGATAAAACACAAACCATCGTGATGGCAATACCCGCCATATCCATCGGTAGTGAAACGGGCGAGCCTTGAAAGTTCGCCCCGGTCAAGGTCAGATTCAACTCAGGCACAAAGATCGGGTTATCGCCCACACCGTTCAATTCTATTTCAACCTGTACTCGCGCATACCCGATCGCATCACGCGCCGCGCCAATGACCTGTGGCGACGAACGCATCGAATACGCATCCTGCACTTTCGTTTTCATCTTGCCGGTCGTCAAATCTGAGCCTTCGACTAGTTTCGAAATATTTTTTGCAGATGTGATCGCGCCTTTGAATCCGCGCAACTCATGCAATTTGGTATTGTATGGTTTCATATTCCCAAGCAGCGCTTCAATAGACATGGCCGCGGCGATCTCTGTCTGCTTGATAAATCTTTCCATGTCATAGATTTGAAGCGCCGACATGGCTGTCAGAAGATTGGATCCATTGATCGCGGCCAGACCATCCCGCGCCTGCAAGCCGGGGACTTCGATCCCAGCCCGCCGCATCGCCTCTGCGCCTGATAATTGCTCGCCGTTATAAAAGGCTTCTCCTTCCCCCATCAGCAGCAAAGCGGCTTGCGCCATCGGCGCCAGATCACCGCTAGCACCGACCGATCCTTTCTGACAAACAACCGGCGTGACACCCTTGTTCAACATCTCAACATAAGTCAATGTGATCTCGGGCCGGCAGCCAGAATTCCCGTGCGCGTGAACGTTGATTCGTCCTGCCAGTGCAGCACGAATATGCTCGATGGGCGCCGGGTCTCCAATTCCCGCCGCGTGGTTGTAGACGAGATATCTTTGAAATTCCTTTACCTGGTCATCGTTAAGCATCGTCTCAGAGAATTCGCCGATGCCGGTGTTCGTTCCGTACATAACTTCTTTTTTGGCAAGTTTATCTTCCAGCATCACACGACATATTTTGATGCGCTCCAAGGCTTCGGGGGCTAACTCAACTTTCTCGTTATACCGCGAAATGGAAACTAGTTTTTCAATTGTGAATGACGAACCGTCAAGAATGATGGTCATGGATATTCTCCTGAATGGGATATGTTTTATTGTACCTCCTCTTAAAAACAAAATGCCCGCCGCTAGGATGAGGGGGGCATCCTAACGACGGGCAACCAAATAATACTACAAATTTATTTTTTTTACCACCCTAAAACAATTCCTGAAATTCTCGACATGAAAGCTCCTATTCACGGATGATTAACATTTTCCCTCTCACTCGATCCGCTTCGGGGAATATCGTGGCGGGTGGCGACAGGGAACACGGTGTGATGAATGTCCGCGTGCCTACTATATTCGTATATGGGGAATCAGCTCAAAGGCAACCTTGCGCTGTAGTATTAGAAAAGGTTAATAAAATACGTCGTGTAATCGTCTGAGAGGCGTAGGACAGGCGTCAAGTACTATTTGCAGGTCCATGATAAAGTTACGGGCGTAAGGTGATTTCTCTTCTCCTCCTTGTGAAAGAGAGCCGGGCCTAGGCGAGCCCGGCTCTCTCAATTTAAAAGACATGCACATGGATAGTAGAACCGTCGTTTTTTTAACTCATATATTATTCGAGTAAAATACCTTCCATGTCCAACGAAAAAGAATACCTCCCCAAGATCGCGATGTCCATTCAAGCCCACCCTGACGATCAGGATTTTACTGTTGCTGGCACTTTAGCGAAATGGACCAAAGCGGGATGCAAAGTCATCTGCGTGCTTATCACCAGCGGCGACTCCGGATCAAATGATGTCACCAAAGGCGCTGAATATAAACCAGTGCTAGCGGAATTGCGCGAGGCAGAGCAGCGAGCAGCGAACGCTGTGATTGGCATTAGCGAAACAGTTTTCCTTCATTATCCAGATGGAGAACTGGTGGCGAGTCTGGCACTACGCAAGGAGCTGACTCGCGTCATCCGCAAATACAAACCTGATGTGGTCGTCACTGGCGACCCTTCAGGCTGGTTCTACGGAAATGGATATATCAATCACCCTGACCATCGCGCCGCCGCAGAAGCCGCCGCGTACGCGGTCTTCCCGTCCGCTGGGACAAGGCTCATCTTCACCGATCTACTCGAAACGGGATATGAACCGCACAACGTTAAACGCTTATATATTCACGGCTCGGAAAAATCCGATACGTGGATCGATATCAGTGAAACCATCGACACCAAAATTGAAGCTTTGCAGAAACACATCAGCCAGGTGGATACGCACGAAGTGGATAAATGGATACGCGATTGGGCGAAGGAAGAAGGCCAAGAAAAAGGCCTCGAGTTCGCCGAGGCTTATCGGGTGATGATCCTGCAAAACGAGGAAGAAGAAAAGTAAGTAGAAATTGAATTGATTTAGCCAGCCAGACAAAATAAAAACTAGAAAAACAAACTTCCGATCAACACCGAAGCCAGAGTCATTGTGATGTTATCAATATCTTTGAAGTGCAATGATTCGACCACTGCGCCAGCGAGAGCAATTGCCGTAATGGGTAAAAGATAACTTGTGATCGGGGCAGGAAATATTCCAGCCAGAATATAAATAAAGATAATGACGAATGACATCAACCAGCCGCCGATAAAAACGCCCAATGTCCCCGCCATGGATTTTTTGCTACTCCACGGGAGCTTTGCAGAAACGACGCGACGCCCCACTATATCGGCAATGCCGTCGCCGCCGCACATCATCATTAATGCGACAATGCCGATCGGGGAATCTTTCCAATACAGCAATGTCAAAACCACGAACATAAGCCCATAAAAAAGTGGTCCGCGCAAAATTTCCTTCGGGTCACCCGTGCGAGACATGGCCTGGACCGAGGCGTCATCCTTTATGACCCCAAACCCGATCAACGCAAATTGAAGAGTGATCGAAAACGGTACCAGCGCGGCCAACCAGCGAGCATCGGGTGTATCGCGAAAGAGCAACCAACACAGCACAAACAGCGGCCCCGTCCCAATGTGGATGACCTTGCGGCTAAGCTTGCTGTCCATCCAGCCGCGATGGGCAATGTAATCCATGGAGCGAAGAAACAACATGGAAAGGGTAAAAGTAATAATGAGGGCAATATAATTATTCAAGGGGTTCTCCTGAAGGAATGGTTTACACAATAAAACCCGCGTTGAGCTAAAAAGATATTCCTGTAAAATATCTCCGTGCTATAATCCGCATTTGTTTTTCAATAATCAACGCTTCAAAAAAGCATAGTAACGACTTCAGTCGCTTTTGCCTGAACGACAGAAGTCGTTACTACAAGTTTAGTGATCTACTCGGAGTATTTTATGAAAAAAATATTACTCGTTTGTATATTTGGGTTGGGCATACTGTTATCTGCATGTGGCTCGAAGGCTGCATCAAGCCCTGCGGCAGATGCAGTTGAAAACTATGTCAATGCGATCGTTGCTAACGATGCAAGCAAACTCTCTGCGCTTTCCTGCGCAGATTGGGAGTCACAGGCGCTGATCGAGCTGGATTCTCTACAAGCAGTGACATCTACCCTAGATGGTTTTTCCTGCCAACAATCAGGCGCAGCTGGAGAAATGATCTTGGTCTCTTGCACGGGAAAGATGATCCTTAGCTACAACGGTGAAAATCAGGAGCTTGACCTTTCCACCCGAACGTATCAAGTTGTACAACAGGGCGGCAATTGGTTAGTTTGTGGTGTGCTGTAAATATTTTGAAACACATCTTCTCACGCGAGAATCATTGGGCATTGCTATTCTGTCTGATATTGATCGCTTTGGTGATCTTCACAGCGGATAGCAGCCCAACATGGATCTATCTGGGTTTTTAGCATGACGATCATTCAAATTCTGGTCATCGCGGCGGCCGCTTTGTTCTGGGGGCTGGTCATGCGTGAACGCGGCCGTTCCTATTTCCTCTTGATCACAAGCGTCATCGTGATTTTCTGGCTGCAGCCAAGCCTGCCTTTGCGCGGATTCGATTTTTGGATTCCCACTTCAACGCTCATCGTGGCGGTTTTCAGCTGGTACATCAGCGCATCTGAAGAATCGCGCCGCGAAAAAAAGAATTGGGGCACTATTTCAATTTTGGCGGGAATGATCTTATTCATTAATCTAACTCGCTTCCTTCCATTTGATTCGATAATCACGCGCTCCCGTCCGCCTCAAACTGTTTTTTTATTTATGGTTCTGGCGTTATCTGGATTGCTTTTCTTTTTTATAACACGCCTGAAACATTTCAATCCATCATTATTATCCACAAGCATCATCGGACTTATTGCAGTTTTTCTTGCGCTCAAAGTTCCGGCGCTTGCTTACTGGGTCAGCTATGGAATTCGGTCACTCGCGAATCAATCATTACTCGAAGCCGCGAGTACTGACTTGCGCTGGCTTGGGTTTTCATACATTGCCTTCCGTATTATCCACACCCTGCGTGACCGTCAAATGGGACGATTGCCAGTGGTTGACCTCGCAGAATATGTGACCTATATTATTTTTTTCCCCGCTTTCACCGCGGGTCCCATTGACCGCATCGAACGATTTATCAAAGACCTGCGTACACCTCCCACTCCTGACAACGACGAATTATTAATTGCAGGTCAACGCTTTATGATGGGCCTATTCAAAAAATTTGTCATCGCCGACGCCCTGGCATTGATCGCATTGAATGACACAAACGCATTACAAATCCGTTCGACTGGCTGGATGTGGATGTTACTGTACGCCTACGCATTTCAGATCTACTTTGACTTTAGCGGCTACACTGATATCGCGATCGGGGTTTCCCGCCTGCTGGGGATTCAGTTACCAGAGAATTTTTCTGCGCCTTATCAAAAGCCAAACTTGACCCAGTTCTGGAATAACTGGCACATAACGCTGACTCAATGGTTCCGCGCGTATTTCTTTAACCCTGTCACTCGCTGGCTGAGGTCTTGGAAAAAGCCCATGCCTGCGCCAGTCATGATCGCGCTGACACAGATCGCCACCATGTTGTTGATCGGTTTCTGGCATGGTGTCACCTGGAATTTTGCGCTGTGGGGTCTGTGGCATGGAGTCGGTTTGTTCATCCACAACCGTTGGAGTGACATGACCAAAGTCCGCGCTGCGGCATGGGCGACAACACCATCGAGAAAAACTTTATTAAATGTGAGCGGAATAATTATCACATTTAACTTCGTAGCGCTCGGCTGGATATTTTTTGCATTATCTTCAACGTCCACTTCAATGCAGGTATTTTTGAAATTATTTGGGTTGCGCTAATCGTCGTTGAGAGGGTGCTATCGCTTCTTGCAGCGACATAATGAGACTTTATGAAAACACTTAATATCATCGTAAAAGGTTTGTCTCTTTTTATTATTATCAATTTACTATTCACCATCCTGCAGCCAGAGATCGGGCGTCTGTCGGCTTATAACATCATATTTCCAGGGCGGGAACGATTGCCATTTGGAGAGAATTCTGCGAAGGCTTATAACCTGAGTCTCTTTGATCTGAATGCAATGTTCGCTTCACATAGAATCGATGGCGACCAGAAACAGGCTGATGAATTTCGTGTGATTTTGATCGGAGACTCTTCTGTTTGGGGGACATTGCTTAAACCTGAAGAGTCACTTGCGGGTCAACTTAATTCTGCAAACATTTCGGCGTGCGGAAAAAATGTGACTGTTTATAATCTTGGGTATCCGACCATTTCGTTGACGAAAGATTTGCTTTTGCTATCACACGCAATAAAGTATCAACCTGACCTGATCATTTGGCTGACAACACTGGAAGCATTTCCATTGGAGAAACAGATCGCATCGCCGTTGGTCGCTAACAATCAAGAGTCTCTCCTTCGTTTGGCAAACAGCTACAGGCTTAAGGTTGATTCGAATGACCCTGCCTTTAATCGGGACTCGTTTTGGGGCAGTACCATCATTGGAAAGCAGAGAGCGCTCGCAGATGTCTTCCGCTTGCAATTTTATGGTGTACTATGGGCCGCCACTGGCATTGACCAAATTTATCCATCTGATTTCACGAAGGCACAAACCGATTTTAAAGTTGACCAGAAATTTCATGAATTTGAGCCGCCTGTGCTGGATGAAAATTCGCTAGCAATCAACGCTCTCGAAACCGGAATGGATTTGGCGGGCGACACGCCTATAATAATCGTCAATGAACCGATCTTGATCAGCGACGGAAAAAATAGCGACATCCGCTATAATTTCTTTTATCCACGCTGGGCATATGACCAGTATCGAGCCTTGATGGTTGCGCAAAGTAAAATAAATAATTGGAATTATGTTGATCTTTGGGATGCCGTGCCCGCGAATGAATTTACGAACAGCGCGATCCATCTCACCCCGCGTGGAGAGACTCAACTGGCCGAAAAAATTGAACCTGTCATCACAACAGTTTGCAGATGACCTTAGAGTTTGTTTCTGCCCGCAGAGTCACTAATTTGCGCAGATCAATCTTTTTCGGCGAAACTGATTTAGGAGTATGAATGGTTAAAGCTCGATATGCATTGTTGGTCTTGATCGCGTTTTGGATGGTTGCATGCAATAGTGGTGCCGTCCAAACTGCAATTACCCCCACGACGAAAAAAGCCACATCAACACCACATCAGGTTGGTGCACCTGTTGCAACTCAAACCTCTACTGAAACGGCGGCAACTTCCACTCCCCACCCTACGCTCGCGGTGGATGAATGGGAAATCCTGCCAATCATCCCGACGGTCAGTGATACAGTACGCGAGATCTACCGTCGTGGACTTAAGTTGGGCAACGATCCAAACGCGTTTTCAAAAGTTGGCGACTGCCAAACCAGTACTGATTTCTTTCTGGTAAATTTTGAAAATCCCAAACAATATAGTTTGGGAGATGAGTATTCTTTTTTACAATCCACAATTGATTATTATCATGGCTCATTCTCGCGACAAAGCATGGCGGTCAAGGATGGTTTCAATGTGGCGGCAGTTCTCTCTCCGCTGCGGGCTGATCCGAAACTTTGCAATAAAGGTGAAACTCCGTTGGCGTGTGAAATTCGATTGAACCATCCATCGGTAATTCTCATCAGCATGGAAACAAATTTTAATTTACAGACCGCGACAAAGTACGGCGGGTATATGCGCCAGATCGTTGAATATTCCATTTCGCAAGGAGTGGTGCCAATCATTGCGACGAAGGCCGATAACAAGGAAGGCGATAATAGCATCAACGCCGAGATCGCCGAAATCGCCATTGAATACGATATCCCTTTGTGGAATTTCTGGGCCGCAGTTCATGACCTGCCAAATAACGGATTTGACCTGAGCCTTAATGATGGATTTCATCTTTCGCTTGGTAATAATTATTTTTTTGATGACCCAAAGAATATGGACAGTGCCTGGCCCTGGCGAAATCTCACTGCTTTACAAACGTTGGATGCTGTCCGAAATGGGTTGAATAATTAAACTATGAAACAGGAGAACAACACATGACCGAAAACATAACCTCCACCCTAGCAAAATTTATCGCGGAAAAAATATTGAGGCAGGCGAATAAAATTGTGAAACCTGATGAAGCACTGATATCCAGCGGCTTGATCGATTCTTTTAGTTTGATGGATCTGGCATTATTCGTTGAAGATACTTTCAACGTGCGAATCGAGGACACCGAGTTGAATGCTCAGACTTTCGATAATTTATCCCAGCTGACAGACTTGATCGCCTCGCGGCAGTAGAAATCAATTCGCAGATTTGGCAGATTGTACAGTTGATTTTCTGAAAAATCTGCGGACAGGGTATTAATGACAACACTCTCAAACCTTCTACATCGCTCCTTTTTGGAAGTTCCTGAAAAAAGGAGCATTGTTTTGCAATTTGCAGGTCAACCCGATTCAGAGTTGACCTATCGTCAGTTGATCATTGGGGCAAATCAATACGCGTTGACTTATGCGCGCGAAGAAATAAAACCCGGCGAAGTGGTTCTGCTCATCCTTCAACACGGTCAGGATCTGGCGTTCTCTTTTTGGGGCGCAATTCTTCATGGCGCAATCCCTGCAATTATGCCGTTCTTAAGTGAGAAGCTGTCACCAGAGCGTTATCGCGCAGATTTGGCTTCGCTTATCTCAATTACGAAGCCAGCGGCAATCATCACATCTGCAGAATTTGAATCCGAGGCGCGTTCGGCACTCGCACCCGGCGACTCGATCCGCAAAGTTATAGTCACACATACTATTGAGTCACAATCCGAACCTGATTTTGATTCGCTGCCAGGCATGAAGACAGTGCCAGAAGATATAGTTATTCTACAACATTCCTCTGGGACTACAGGTCTGCAAAAAGGTGTGGCTCTTTCGCACAAGGCGGTGCTTAATCAACTTGAGGCGTACAGTAAGGCCATTCAACTTGACCCTGAAAAAGATGTCATTGTTTCGTGGCTTCCGCTTTATCACGACATGGGATTGATCTCCTGTTTCCTTATGCCGGTTCTTCTGCGCGTGCCGATCATAGAAATGTCGCCTTTCGATTGGGTGCGCGCGCCTTACAAATTGATGCAATCTGTCTCGCAATACAAAGGGACATTAAGCTGGCTTCCAAATTTCGCCTACAACTTTTGCGCGAATAAAATTCGCGAGCGAAACCTTGAAGGCGTTGACCTCTCCACTTGGCGCGCGATCATTAATTGCTCCGAACCCGTCCATGGCGAAAGCCATCGACTTTTTGCGGAGAAGTTCGAGAAGTTTGGATTACGTTCTCAGATATTGCAGACATCCTATGCGATGGCGGAAAACGTCTTCGGGGTGACTCAAAGCTCATTGGAAGCCGGACCAACTGTCGTTGAGATCGACCGCGAGTCCTTTATGATGGAGCGCATAGTGACTCCACCGGTGGCTGGTCGCTCATCAATGAAAGTGATGTCGTCGGGACGTCCGCTCTCAAACACAAAAATCCGCGTGGTGGATTCAATTGGAATGGATATTCCCGAGCGTGTCGTCGGTGAGATTATGCTGCAAAGTGACTGCATGTTGACTGGTTACTACAACCGCCCTGACGCGACCGAACTGGCGATGCGCGATGGTTGGTACTTGACCGGCGATTACGGCTTTCTTGCGAACGGAGAGTTGTATGTCTCAGGCCGCAAAAAAGATATGATCATCGTCGGCGGAAAAAATATTTATCCGCAGGACATCGAAGCGCTGACCAGCGAAGTGCCTGGCGTACATCCGGGCCGCACAGTGGCGTTTGGCATGTATGATGAAGAAGCAGGGACAGAGGAAGTCGTCATCATCGCCGAAGTGGACAGCGAAGAACCGTCCGAGCAGGAAGTCATCGCGGACGCGATCCGCAAGCATGTGACAAAAAGCTCCGCCATCGCACTACGACACGTCAAGGTGGTTGGAGAAAAGTGGATCGTGAAAACGTCCAGCGGAAAGACAGCGCGTTCGGCGAATAAGGAAAAGTTTTTGAAAGAACTTGAAATATAGAATAAGGCTAAAAAGCAAGATGGGATTCAGCTTGTCTACTTCTATATTTCATAGTGACCTCGGAAGTCTATTTGATTCTTCTCACCGCCTTTTTCATTCCTGATAATCCACTTTTCATAGTATATTGTCTCCCCTATGGCATTAATCAGTTTACAGGACGTGAGTCTCGGCTTTGGCGGACCGCCCGCCTATTTGACGGGTCAACCTACAGATCGAGCAGGGCGAATGGGTCGGCTTGCTTGGCCGCAACGGCATGGGAAAATCCACATTGCTTAAGTTAGTAATGAATGGATTCACCAGTGAGTTAAAGGCTTATTATCAAACTAACCCACTCGGATACTCCCTCTGTGAGTTCAACTTGCGTAGATACTCTGGTGAAACACAAAATGTAGACCAACAAAAGAGCAATTGAATTGGCAAATTGCTCGTAGCCTTGCAAGAAACTTCTAAACTCATAATAATAAGTATCAGAGTGGCTACACCTGTTTTCTTTTTGACCCTTGTGCTTTCTCACTACGAAATCCTGTCATAATCATACACTCACTGGATGGTAAAATAATTAATGGTAACCCGCCATGCTGATTGATCTGGCATGGAAAAACATAACCCAAATGATTTGCGATTGGATGACAGGTGAAATCATGTTTCTGGTAAGAGATCGACTAAAGCCAATTACAAAACTGATGTTTATTGGATTGTGTATTTTCACTTTAGGATTCATTCTACGCGCGCGACAATACCTTGCAAATCGTTCATTATGGGGCGACGAAGCGAGTTTGGCAGTTAATATTGTCTCTCGATCATTTATCGGCTTGACCGACCCGCTTGGATATCATCAAGCAGCCCCACTAGGTTTTCTATTCATCGAGAAATTTTTCATTGTTCTTTTGGGGAACAAAGATTATATTCTGCGCCTTTTTCCGTTCATATCTGGAATTCTGGCATTTTATTTGATCTATCGCATCGCAATAGATTATTTTGGTGTGGCCGGAATATTTGCGCTTATAATGTTTGCCCTTAACTCGTGGTTGATATTCTACTCTTCCGAGCTCAAACAGTATGGCAGCGATGTAATGGTCGCCCTATTGCTGGTTTATTTGTCTATCCGCTGTCTCAACGAGGAGCTACAGATAAGGGATATTATATGGTTAGGCGTTGCGGGTGTCATCACAATCTGGATATCCCACATAGCCGTATTCATTTTGGTAGGGGCTGGATTTAGCCTGGTTCTTGAAAAAATCGCGCAGAAAAAAAATATACCCGCCAGTTGGCTACTAAGTCTTGGTATTGCGTGGCTCATTTCATTTGGCATAGACTATCTTGTCGCATTACGACATACAGCTACAGATAAATTTTTTCAAACCTATTGGATGAAAGCCTTCCTCCCTTTACCCCCTTGGAGTAACCCTTCCTGGTTTGTTAATGTCTATTATAAATTTGTACTTATAACCTTGAACAGAGCTGATGAGGTTTCATTTTATATGATCCTTGTTCTTGTGATTATTGGCAGTTTATCGCTTATTAAAAGGAGACAGAATATTGCCCTGATCCTCATTTCTCCATTCATTATGACCTTAATCGCCTCTGCCTGGCAAAAATACCCTCTTACATATAGGTTCATGCTCTTTCTGGTCCCATTGGCATTGCTATTAATGGCGGAGGGTATTGGAAGAATTTATTTACTCATTGCAAAGTGGCGGAGAGATATTGCTATATTTTTAATCGGAATTCCTATCGCGGTAATGTTTTTCTTTTCAATTCAAAGTGCTGTAGCTGATTTCAGATCTCCTCCTACAATCACAGAAATAAAACCAATTATGAAATATATTGAAGAAAACAAGAAGCAGGGAGATGTTATTTATTTGTATTATGGCTCCGTCCCTGCCTTTATCTACTATGCTCCTTTTTATCATCTTGATACAGAAAATATCATCATGGGCATATACAGACAAAGCAATGTAAAAGCGCTCAACCGTTTTCTTGATGATGTAAAAGGGCTTAGGGGGAATAACAGGGTGTGGTTCGTCATAGCTGAAATTACCTATTGTGACAACTGTGTGGGTGATCGCAGACTGTTTTTCACTAACTACCTTGATAAAAATGGAACGAATTTGCAAAGTATTTTGGCTACAAATGCGGAAGCATATCTTTACGATCTAAGCCCGTAGAGAAATCCGGGGTAAAGCCTCTCCTTTTTACTGGCAAGTGATCGGAGAAAGAGGCCTAATGCTCTTTTTCTTCAACCAAACTATTTTCTTGTTCAACTTTGTATTGCAATATTAATATCACCAAAGTTTTTGAGTTTTTTGATTTCTCAAACCTTATTATTTTTCTCCTTGCTACTTTTATTTCCATTCCTGATAATCCACTTTTCATAGTATATTGTCTCCTCTATGGCATTTATCAGTTTACAGGACGTGAGTCTCGGCTTTGGCGGACCGCGCTTATTTGACGGGGTCAACCTACAGATCGAGCAGGGCGAATGGGTCGGCTTGCTTGGCCGCAACGGCATGGGAAAATCCACTTTGCTTAAGTTAGTCAATGGGGATATTTTTCCACAGAGCGGAGCCGTGTCTCGTCAGCAAAATTTGCGGGTGGCGTATTTGCCGCAGGAAGTTCCCGCGGAAATCGTCGGGAAAGTTTTTGACATTGTCGCGGACGGACTCGACTCAGCAATGCCTACTCCCAGAGCTGATGAGCATCACTGGCAGGGGCTGCTGCAAGTGGAGCAAATCATCTCGCGTATGAATTTAGATGCGGACGCGCGCTTCGAAGTGCTTTCTGCGGGGATGAAGCGCCGTGTCATGCTTGCGCGTGGACTGGTACGCGACCCTGAGCTTTTGCTGCTCGACGAGCCGACCAACCACCTCGACATCGCGTCCATTGACTGGTTGGAAGGGTTTCTAAAACGCTGGGGCGGCACATTATTATTCGTGACCCATGACCGTGTCTTTCTACAAAAATTGACCACCCGTATCGTTGAATTGGATCGCGGCTGTCTGTTCGATTGGAATTGCAGTTACACAACTTTTCTCGAACGCAAGGAAGCCATGCTTTCCGCCGAAGCGGAGCAAAATGTGCTCTTCGATAAAAAACTGGCACAGGAAGAAGTTTGGATCCGCAAAGGTATCGAAGCACGGCGCACTCGCAACGAAGGCCGAGTACGCGCGCTCAAACGATTACGTGAACAACGACTCGCGCGGCGTGAGCGGCCTGGAAAAGTACGCATGCAAGTACAAACAGAAAAGCGTTCGGGAAAATTAGTGATCGAAGCTGAGAATATCAACTACTCATTTGGAGAACAATCCGTCGTCAGTGATTTCACATGTACCATTCAGCGCGGTGACAAGATCGGCATCATTGGTCCGAATGGTTCTGGTAAAACGACATTACTGCGTTTGCTGTTGGGCGAGTTAGCTCCACAAAACGGCAGCGTGGAATATGGGACAAATTTGGAGGTCGCTTATTTTGATCAACTGCGTGCGCAGTTGGACGATAGTAAATCGGTGCTGGACAATGTGGGTCAGGGCAGTGATAACGTCACCATCAACGGCAGGCCCCGCAATCTTAATGTTTATCTTGAAGATTTTCTTTTCTCCAAAGACCGCGTCAATGCGCCGATCAGCGCGCTTTCTGGCGGCGAGCGCAATCGTCTGTTGTTGGCGCGTCTATTTGCCCAGCCTGCGAATCTACTTGTGATGGATGAGCCCACCAACGATCTGGATGTTGAGACGCTTGAAATTCTCGAAGATCTTCTGCTCGATTATGATGGGACACTTTTACTGGTCAGCCATGACCGCGCTTTTCTTAATAACATCGTCACCAGCACGCTTGCAATGGATGGCACAGGTCAGGTTACTGAAACAGTGGGCGGCTATGATGATTGGCAGCGACAAAATGAATCAGCCAAGCCTGAGTCAAAGTTACGCAAATCAATTGTCAGTGTGGTGAATGAGCCGCAGGCGCAGTCTTCGGCTGAACCATCCAAAAAACTTAGTTATAAAGAACAGCGCGCACTTGAATCTAAAAAGCGCGAACTTGCCGAACTTCCTCAGCGGATAGAAACACTCGAAGCTGAAGTCCATGTATTGACCGCAGCAATGACCGACTCATCCTTCTATCAACAGGACAGCTCTGAGATCACAGCCACTGTGGATAAGTTAAATCAATTACATGATGAACTTGCCCATGCATATCATAGATGGGAAGAATTGGATAAGCTGCAGGATTAAATCTCAATGAGAGAGCTGGTGACGTATTGCGCGTGGAACCCATACGAGAATGGTGGTTCCTTCTCCACTCGCCGCTGAAATATCAATATCGCCCCCAACCGCGTGCGCGCGTGTTTGCATATTCGACAAGCCGTGACCTAGTGATGCCTGCATTGTATCAAGATCAAAACCTTTTCCGTCGTCTTTGATTTCCATCAAGGCGCGGTCATGGGTGGTCCATATTACAATTTGTACATTTTTTGCCTTGGCATGTTTTGCGGCATTTGCCAATGCTTCCTGACAGATATGGAATAAAGCCAATGACTGTGTGTGCGGCAGGTCTTTCAGATCAGCTTCAGTTCCGGTGAAGTTAACTTCAGAGAAAGTATGCGCACGATATTCTGCGATCAGGTGTTTGATACCGATCAACAAACCTTCATTGCCGATTTGACGAGGCCGCAGGTCCAGAATGTAGGCGCGGATGTCTCGAATGGCCTGATTCAATCCATCGATCGAATGGCGGATCTGATCTTTAGAAGATTTTGGATCCTCGTCCAGCGTTAGTTTCGCGCCTTCCAGTACAAGCCCCACGCCGTAAATGGATTGAATAATTCCGTCATGCAAATCCATGCCGATGCGGTCACGTTCCTCCAGCACGGCCAGCCTGCGCGCGTTGGAATGCAGGCGGGCATTCTCAATGGCAAGTCCTGCCCAAGTACCCACTGCTGTGAGCAGTTGAATACTTCTTTCGTCAAATGGATCAGTTGCGCGGGTGGCCACGCTCATCACACCCATCAGGTTTTCGCCTGAAAGCAATGGAATACACGCGATCTGTTGAAAGCCAGCCTGCACCACTTTATCGCGCAAAAAATTTGTATCACTCGCCAGATGCCTGCCGATCATCGGCTTGCGATTCTTGGCAACAATTCCAGGATAGCCCTCGCCGACCTGGAAAACATTTGCAGTCCAAAACGCTTCAGCGGCCTGCCCGCGATGGAGAACCATTCGCAGGGTGGTCTTATCCTCTTCCAACAGAAAGATCTCACCCGCTTCCACTTTCATATAGTTCATCACAAGCCCAAGGGTCTTATTAAGGATCTCGTCGAGTTCCAGGCTTGAGGTCAATGTGGATGCGATCCCGTTGAGCAGTCCCATATCCACGTTGCGGCGAGTCAGCGCGAGGTCACGTTCCTTCATCTGTTCGTATAACCGCGCATTTTGAAGAGCAGTGGCGGCGTAAGTGGCGAGCATCTGGATGATCATTTCATCATCTGCGGTAAATTCAAGTGCATCAATTTTTTCGGTAAGGTAGATCTGCCCCAGCTGAATATCACCTGCGCGAATTGGAACTCCTAAAAAAGAAACCATCTTTGGGTGATGCGCGGGAAATCCAATTGAGCGTGGGTGATTTGACAGAACCGAAATGCGCAAGGGAATTTCTGTATTCATCAATTCACCGATCAAACCTTTCCCAACAGGCGGGTGTGGCATTTTTTTGATCTGCGCTTCGGACATGCCGACTGAAATAAATTGCTTTAATTTGCCTTCGTCGTCCAAAACCCCCAGCGCAGCATAACGTGCACCAGCCTGCTCACAAGCCGTGGTCGCAATTCGCTCGAGCAATGTCTCAAGCGAGACATCTTTTACCAATTCCAAACTTGCGCGATGTAGCGCAAGCAAACGATCCTGTAACTGTTCACGAGTAAGAAGCATACAGACATTATAATCAATCCGTCGCTTTTTGATAGAATTTGAAAGAAGCCAAACACTATACTTGGAACAACTCACATGACAAATTCGCGCATCTCTGGATTTTACAATCTGACTATCGAAGAACGCCGCGTCAAACTTGCGGAAGCCGCGGGTCAGACTCCCGAAAGCCTGCTCCCGTTTACTACAGGCGGTCTCTCTGCTGAATCAGCCGACCACATGATCGAAAATGTGATCGGCATGTTTGCGCTCCCAGTCGGCATCGGACTGAACTTCATGGTCAACGGCCGCGATGTGTTGATTCCCTTTGTAGTGGAAGAACCATCAGTTGTAGCTGGCGCATCCTTTATGGCAAAACTGGCACGCGCAGGCGGCGGATTTATAGCCACCACAACCGAGCCTTTGATGATCGGACAAATGCAGTTGATCAACGTGGTCAACATGAATGAAGCGCGGCTGAAAATATATGAGCACAAAGCCGAGCTGCTCGCTGTTGCAGATTCCATTGACCCGATCCTGAAGAAATTTGGCGGCGGCGCACGCGATTTGGAAGTGCGTATGATCGAAGAATCGGCCATCGGCCCGTTCATCGTCATTCATCTTATTTATGACGTGCGCGACGCGATGGGCGCGAACGCGGTCAACACAGCCTGTGAAAAACTTGCACCACAAATTGAAACCATCACAGGCGGAAAAGTCCATTTGAAAATATTATCAAATCTCGCAGATAGAAGAATTGCGCGCGTACGCGCCACCATCCCTGTCAGCGAGCTGACCGTTGGATTTGAATCCTTCAAAGGTGAAACCGTGCGCGATGGAATCATCGCCGCTTATGCTTTCGCCGCATCCGATCCCTATCGCGCCGCCACCCACAATAAGGGAATCATGAACGGCGTGGACTCGGTCGTCATCGCCACGGGCAACGACTGGCGCGCCATCGAAGCGGGCGCACACGCTTACGCCGCTCGCAATGGACAATACACAGCATTATCCACTTGGGGCAAGGATAAAGATGGTAACCTGGTTGGCACACTCGAAATGCCGATGGCAGTGGGCATCGTCGGCGGCGCGACCAAAGTCCATCCCGCCGCGCAAGCCGCAGTGAAGCTCATGGGCGTGAAGACCGCATCCGAATTGGCTGAGATCATCGTCTCTGTTGGACTTGCTCAAAACATGGCCGCCCTGCGCGCGCTCGCCACCGAAGGCATTCAACGCGGACACATGTCCCTGCACGCAAGGCAGGTCGCCATCGCTGCTGGCGCATCTGGCGAGTTGATCGAAAAGGTGGCCGCGCAAATGGTAGCGGAGAAGGTTGTGCGCGTGGATCGTGCGGAAGAAATTTTGAGTGGAATGAAAAACAATTAACCACAAAGAATACAAAAAAAATCGTAGGAGACCTATTTTGAAAAAAGTTCTCGGCTGTATCTTTATCATAACTGTATTCATCTTATCCGCTTGCAGCTTGTCCGGGCAAACTGCTTCTTCTGAAGTTGTACCAACGATCACTGCGACTCAAACTCAACCCGCCGCAACATTTACCCCGATCCCAACATTCACTGCAATTCCAACCATCACCCCGATTCCTGGAACCATCGTTCTTGATTTCGCTGCGCAATTGTGCAATGCGAAATGGATGAATGGCGTACAAAAATTGGCATCCTGCCCGGATGCCAACGCTGACCATTCGGCTGGTTATGCCATAGTGATTGACCCGGCCTCTGAAGGCTTGCCCGCAGGCACACCCATCCTTCTAACCATCCCGGCCTTGAATTCATACTCAGCTTTATTCCTCCGCTATCCAGCGTTGACCATTCAAGCCGGGGATCATTTCCGCGCCACACTCCAATGTCAATCTGCTTCCACAAATTGTGATGTCAGCTTTGGGCTGGATTATTATGACTCCGACGGAAAATATCACAGCCCCCTAGCAATGTGGGATCAAAACAGTGGAATGGCTCCCGCCGCTGTGGATTATGATTTAACAGCATTGGTCGGTCAAAACGTGGACATTGTTCTAGCTCTGCGTCCCAACAATGACACGCCACAATTCGATACCGGCTTGTGGATCGCGCCGCAGATTTTCCACTTGAATCCGTAAGTTGAATAACAACGAAGGAAGAAACACTGCCTGATGGAAAACATCCTTGGCACTATCCTATCTACGATCACATTCCTGGTTGTGGTCGCCACCGGCCTATGGTTTGGTTATTTTGCCGTACTTATCACGTTCGAACAGATACAAGCTTGGCGACTGGCACGTCAAAGCGTTGACTGGGCCAGCACGTCAGGTATCATCCAGACCAGCGAGATCATCTATGAAGGTATTCGTAGACCCAGAGAACAACCGAAGATCACCTACACCTATCAAGTCAGCGGGATCAAATACGAAGGCAACCGCATCAATTTCTCATTCGCTCAAACTTTTTCCAAAGAAGAAGCCGAAGATGTTCTCGCTACATACCCGCCCAACGCCATGATCACCGTTTATTACGACCCGTCCCAACCCGCTCAAAGCACTCTCGAGCAGCGCCACACCGGTCTGGCCAGCGGACTCGCGGTTGGTCTGATAATTTTCCTGCCTACCTGCCTCTGCCTTGCCACTGGATTCGCTGGCCTGACTGGTAAAGTGGGAAGATAAAAAATCACAAGTTTATTCCTATACAGAAAGCCTTCCACACCGTGCAGACAGGATTGACGTCAACGTTTTGTATGTGTAATACTTACAAGAGGATTTAACTTTGAGCAAAATAAGTTTTCTAACTAACGAGAGTATCTCGCAAACAATGACAAGAATCATTAAAGAATCAAGTCATGTAAATGCAGGTATTGCCTATTTTGGAACAAATGGAGCAAAGTATTTTCCACTTAAGAAAAACAATTATTTAGTAATCGACATGAGCATAGGCAAAGTAAAATTAGGCTCGACTAATCCATTTGAAATCGAAAAACTGCTCAACAAAGGTGTGACTGTATTTAGTAGACGAAGTCTCCACGCCAAATTCCTAATTACGAACAAATCCTTACTTGTAGGCTCTGCTAATATTTCTAAAACCGCACGAGAAATACAACATGAAGCAGCAATTTATTGTGAAGATAAACTCTCTATTGAAAAAGCAAAATATTTTTTTAACAAAAAAGAAAAATCCACCTACAATGGCTGTCCTAGACCCTTTACCTGCAGATGAATTATTACGATTATGGATTCCTAAAGGTCGAATAGCAAGGAAAACTAAATGACAACTCCACAACTAAATTCCCCCACCCTACTCAAACCCATCAAGCCTGTCGGCATTATCGGCTACGGCGCGTACGTGCCGCGATATCGTCTGCCCGCGAAAGAAGTCGCGCGCGTATGGACAGGCAAGACCAGCGGATTTCCCATCAAAGAGAAAGCCGTGCCCGGCCTCGATGAAGATGTGATCACCATGTCCATCGAAGCGGCGCGCAACGCCATGCTCCGGGCTCAAATTGACCCGACAGAACTGCGGGCGGTTTGGGTCGGGTCAGAGTCGCATCCGTATGCGGTCAAACCAACTTCCACCGTAGTCGCCGAAGCGATTGGCGCAGTCCCCAACACACAAGGCGCGGATTTTGAATTCGCGTGTAAAGCTGGCACCGAAGCGGTAGTCGCCGCCATGGGATTGGTCGGCTCAGGCATGGGACATTACGCGATGGCAATCGGTATGGATACCGCGCAAGGTAAGCCCGGCGACGCGCTCGAATACACTGCGGGCGCGGGCGGCGGCGCGTACATCATCGGTCCCGCCGAAGAGTCGCTGGCGATCATCAACGCCTCGTATTCCTACGTCACCGACACGCCCGATTTCTGGCGGCGTGAATATCAAAAATATCCCGAGCACGGCATGCGCTTCACTGGAGAGCCCGCCTACTTCAAACATATCACCGAAGCCGCTACACATCTCATGGAAGCCAGCGGCACGACCGCCAAAGATTACAAGTGGGCGGTCTTCCATCAGCCGAACACAAAATTCCCACAGCGTGTCGCAGGTCAACTCGGATTTTCTGCGGAACAAATCGCACCCGGGCTTTTGGTTCATACTATTGGAAATACTTATGCAGGCGCAGCCATGATCGGCTTGACAGCGACTCTCGACATCGCCCAGCCCGGCGACAGAATCCTCGTTATCTCTTTCGGCTCTGGAGCTGGCTCAGACGCCTTCGACATAGTTGTCACTGACAAAGTCACTGCCCGCCAGGGTCTCGCGATGAAGACACAAGAATATATTGCAAGACGCACAGAAATCGATTACGCCACTTATGTAAGGTATCGCGGCAAATTGGCAATGAAGTAAAAGGGTGATGATTTCGATGAGACGAAACATCCCTTCTGTATTCATCTTTGCGCTGGGGATATCAGCCTGTAACGCCATAACTCCTACGCCGACACCTGTCATATTTGCAGATAGTTTTTTCTCAGGCTATGCTTTTTTAGATACAAACGGAAACGAAGAACTCGACTCTACGGATACGCCCTTGAAGGACGCAATATTTATTGTTCAACTTGAAGGTGATTTACAGTTTGGCGGGTTGACCGATGAAACGGGGAATGCGTTTGTGACCATTCCTTCTGCTGTTCAATACCCCGTCACCCTGTTTATGAAACCGCCCGAAGATAACGGTATAACATTACTTGGTCCATCCATTATTTTTCTGCAAGAACCAGCAAGCGAAAAAAACAACTTCCTCTTTACATCAAAGTAACAAAAGGTGAATCATGGCATTCTTCGATCTCTCCCTCTCTGAATTAAAAACCTACCGCCCCGCGCGCGAAGAACCCGCGGACTTTGACTCATTCTGGAAATCCACATTGGAAGAAGCGCGGACATTCCCGCTCAACACAACCTTTGAAAAAGTTGATTATGGTCTCACCGCGCAGGAAACCTTCGATGTAACTTTCTCAGGCTTTGGCGGACAACCTATCAAAGGCTGGTTGATTCTGCCCGCCAAGGCGCAACGCACAGGGAAATTACCCTGCATCGTTGAATACATCGGCTACGGCGGCGGACGAAGTTTCGCATTCGAGTGGCTCTTATGGGCAAGCGCAGGCTATGCTCACTTCGTGATGGATACGCGCGGACAAGGCAGCAGTTGGTCGCCTGGAGACACACCTGATCTGTATGCCGAAGGCGGCAATCCACACATCCCAGGCAGTATGACCAACGGTGTCTTGGATCCCAATCATTATTATTACCGCCGAGTCTTCACTGATGCAATCCGCGCGATAGATGCAGCACACAGCCACCCCGAGGTGGATGCCTCACGCATCGCTGTGACTGGCGGATCGCAAGGTGGAGGAATCACCATCGCTGCTGCTGGACTCGTCCCCGATGTTGTTGCAGCCATGCCCGACGTGCCGTTTCTCTGTCATTACCGTCGCGCCACCGAGTTGGTGGATACTTATCCATATAAAGAGATCGCAGATTATTGTCACATCCACCGCGATAAAGTGGATACAGTTTTCAACACACTCTCTTATTTTGATGGAGTCAACTTCGCAACGCGTGCGAAAGCAAAAACATTATTCTCCACTGGCTTAATGGATCAAGTCTGCCCGCCTTCGACAGTTTTTGCGGCCTACAATAATTGGGCTGGCGAAAAAGACATTAAAGTGTATCCATACAACGGTCACGAAGGCGGCGGGAGTTATCAGACGATGGAGAAAGTAAAATTTTTGAAGAATATTTGGAAATAAAAATATTTCATCCACTTTTGCTAATTGAGTACATTGAATGCAGTTCTCACTCGTATCGAAACTAGCAATTAAAATAACATGCAATAACGAGAACGTGGCCTCGAGTAACCCCGGCAAACACTGGGCTACTCGACCACCAAGGTAAATTAGAGGATTCATGACAGAAGTAGTTATCGCAGGTATCGGACAAACACAAGTCGGCGAACACTGGGAGATCAGTTTACGCGATCTCGCTCTCAACGCCATTCAAGCCGCGCACAAAGATTCAGGCGGACTAAAACCGCAGGCATTATTTGTCGGCAATATGCTCGCGCCAAATCTTTCCAATCAGGCGCATCTCGGTGCACTCATCGCAGATTATGCCGGGCTGACCGGCATCGAAGCCATCACTGTTGAAGCCGCTGGCGCATCGGGCGGAGCGGCTCTGCGTCAGGCGTATCTCGCCATCGCAAGCGGCATGGTGGACGTGGCACTCGTGGTCGGCGTTGAAAAATTCACAGACAAAATCGGTTCGGAGGTTGAAGAAGCCATCGCCTCAACAAGCGATTCTGATTTTGAGGCTGTACAAGGTCTGACTGCCACCGCGCAAGCCGCGTTGTTGATGAAGCGTTACATGTACGAAAATGAAGTCACAGCAAATGGGTTTGCCAATTTTGCATTAACGGCTCACGCGAATGGTGTTGCAAATAAAAATGCGATGTTCCGCAAAGCAATTAAATCTGAGACGTATGCCAAAGCAGAAATGGTCAGCGACCAGCTCAATATGTTCGACGTGGCCCCCATTGCGGATGGCACCGCCGCGCTCGTTCTGACTCGCCGTGACCTGCTCCCGTCCGATTATCAGAATCAGCTCGTGAAGATTGCTGGCTCAGCGGCCTCATCGGATACTTTGGCATTGCACGATAGAAAAGATATGTTGTATTTTGACACCGCGCAAATTTCAGCGGGTAAAGCCATGAAGCAAGCGGGAATCATTCTGGATCAAATCAACTTCTTTGAATATCACGACGCATTCAGTATTTACGCCGCGCTAAGTTTGGAAGCGGTTGGGTTTGCAATTAAAGGTTGCGGTTGGAAACTTGCAGAAAATCATGAGATAAGTTTGAAGGGAAAAATCCCATGCGCCACCATGGGCGGCATGAAAGCGCGCGGATTCCCCGGAGGCGCTGCGGGCGTATATCAAGCCGTCGAAGCAGTCACACAGCTTCGAGGTCAGGCGGGAGCAAATCAAATTGCCAATGCAAAGTATGGACTCATCCAGTCTCTTGGCGGGCCAGCATCCACGGCAGTCAGTCATATCCTGCAAAGATTGGATTGAGAAGACAAAAGTCTATCGCCCACCGTCTATATTCTTGAGATCGACATCCAAAGAATTAATTTGTAAAATATCCCCGCTCAACTTCACTGAGTCAGATTCAAAACCAAAGAATGTCCAAAAGACTGCTTGGGATTGTTCTGTTTCCAGCATCGCGGAAAGAGCGGGTTCTTTGTGACCGTAATATCGCGAGCGCCAGCCGCGCGTGCTCTTTGGGTCTGCGCGGACAATAGAGATGCGCGCAGACCCAGCCAGTAATCCCATTTGAATTTTATATTTATGTAATACAGGCCATAAGCAAATTGTGTTATCTTTTTGTGTGTATGGAAAATCGTTTAACAGCCAGTGAAGCGCATAATGATGATGATGATGATGAGACTGCGCGCCACTGAGGTGGTCAAGGATAAGCCAGCGGTCATCATCAAGCATGAGGACAGTGCGTTTATGTGTGACTGGGCTATATCCATTATGTTCACCCTGCCAAAGTTTTTCACTTTGTTGAAGGACTTTTCCCTGCGCCCAATCCACCCATGTGAAGCGGCTGATCATTTTCATTTGATCTTTGGAATCTACCGTGATAGTATTATGCGCAGATGTATGTGCCAGTCCGTTTCGCCAAAGATCTTCGCCACTGTATAAATAAGTACCTGCATCACAAGCGATATTAATTCCGCGCCACCAAAGATCAACATGAAGTTGATCGGCGTGAGATGGGCGTTCTTGAAAATCTGTACAACGGATGATCGCCTTGCTGTTTGTGTTGTGTAAGATGTAGACTCCGCCGTTTGGAAAATTTGTTTTGTCTTGAATTTCCCTCTCCCTGAGAGAGTATGAGCTTTCGCCGCACAACCAAAATAGATCTTCATCCCACATACCTGACTTAAACAGAAGTTTGCCTTTTGTAATAAACGAACCCAACTGTATAACGGGACGGTAATCGGTGAAGTCGCATGAGTTTAGTGGAAGCACCAACGCGCCATCATTTGAGCCATAGACCGGCATTTGACCTGTCTGCGGATCGATCAATTGATACAAATAATCAACCGAGGAGGAGATTGATTGATAAAGAGATTCGGAAAAACGTGATCCATTCAATTCGCCTAATCTTATGGCATATAAATATACTTGAAGAACGAAGCGATGGTAATTAAGCGAGTACATTGAATAACTGCCGTCGGGAAAAATCTGCTGAGCCGCCTCCCGTTCGAGAGACATGCACCCAAACGATAAATATTTTTCAGAGTCCTTCAATTCAGGAAAAAGTAATCCCGTCATCCACAGCCCGAGCGCTTCACTGATGGAATGATTTCCACGCGTGAAGATTGCGAAATCCGTATTGCTGTAGATCCGTTGCGCGTGAGACGCAATGACTATTGTTAAATCCGCAACATGTTGAGGCGTGGTGACGGGAGATTCCAAAAAAGTGTACAGGCCAAAAATCAATGCCATGAGACGCAATGCTGCCTCCTGACCGTCCATCCAATTTGGTCCTGCGTTAGGAGGATTTGATTCAGTCCAGGATTGAGTCAATTGCCAGAATGCCTTTGCATATCTTTCATCTTGATTAATTGCGTATGCGCGCGCCAGCGTATATACAAAACTAAATCGGCTGGCTTCCCAAATGAATTTGATATCCACTTCACCTTCATCAGAAAGTTGTGACCAATGTTTGTTTGAATCTAGATTGACACCAGTGACGGGATCTTTATGCCAATCTGGAGGAAATCCAATTTTCTGGAATTCGTGTGTAAAGTATTTCAACTCGCCTGATAAAATCCGTTCGGCTTCATCCACTGCGAGTTGCGGATTCCAGGGAACGTTATCAGGCAATTGATTTATATGTTCAAAAAAGAATTTTGGGGAATTTTTTTTGCGCCAAGTTCCGTAATCAACAGGCTGGGATGGGACTTTTTCTTTCAGCCATGTTTTCAGCGGACGGTCTGCCCATTGGTAAAGCGGCATTTGCAAGCGAACAAGTCCCGTGCGGATGCGAAATGCATAAGCGAAACGAAATGCCAACCAACGCAGACCAAGTTGACGGTAGAGCGAAGCGAGTGTTCGGAACTTAATCCACATTTTTTAATCGGGAAGCGTGACAGGACAAGAGAATCCAAATAAGCGGTAATCCCAAAAAAATAATCGGCGCAGCGAATTGATGTCCGCGTGCCCATTGGTACGAAAGAATTCCACCGAAAAGAGTTAATAAAATATACAGAAAACTAACTGTTGAATGTTTATAACCGCCAATGACCAGGCGTTGAAATAAATGTGAACGATGCGCGGAAAAAACTTTTTCGCCATTACGCAAGCGATTGATAAAGGTCAAGCCAGCATCCATGATGAAAGTCCACATCAGAAGCGTGCCGAGCATCAACGCGTCCCCGCCCTTGTCAGCGGAAAGAAGTGAGAGAACCGCAAAACTATAGCCGAGAAATGTACTGGCAACATCGCCCATGAATATTTTTGCGGGCGACCAGTTGTGAAAGAGAAAGCCCAAACTGCCAGCAGAGATCGCGAGGGCAATCCAGAACGCAAATGAATTACCACTTGCGGAAGAAAGCCACATCCAGCCCAGCCCCGCGCTGACGGCAACGCCGCCCGCCATGCCGTCAATGCCGTCCATAAAATTATAGGCATTGGTTAAACCGATGATCCAAAAAAACGTGATCACCACTCCGACAATCCCAAGTTGAAGTTCTCCAAACAAGGGTATTGTGACTGACTTGAAATATCCCATACTGATAATGGAAACGACTGCGACAATTCCTTGCACTGCAAAGCGCGTGATGGGAGAAAGTGACTTGACATCATCCTGCCAGCCCAACAATGCAATGACGATTCCGCAGACGACATAAACCAAACTATGAGTCAACCCGGTTTGCGTGGCAGATAATAAACCTGCTCCCAGAACAATGACTACAATTGCCAATCCGCCGCCGCGAGGAATGGGAGTCGAATGCATACTGCGGTCGCTTGGATGGTCGAGCAACTGATCTTTCGCCCCCCAGCGCCGAATTAATATGACTCCGCCATAAGAAAGTAATATCAGAAGAATATATATTGCAATTTGCGTCATACCTTCACCAAATTCTCAAGCAACTTCAATGTATCATTTAATTTATCACGGCGGTCAAGCTCCTTGACAAGATATGCCCGCGCATTTAATCCCATTTGTTTTACTCGCTGCGGATTATTTGAAAGTTCGAGGATAATTTTCGCCAGCTGTTCCTCGTTGCCTGGTGAAACGAACACTCCCCCGCCGGAAGATTCGATCACCTCACGAACGACGCCATCGATAACCAATACAGTTCCACGCGCGGCGGCCATGTAATCAAAAACCTTATTTGGATAGGTTGTGCGAAACATGGGAACATCCTGCAGGATCGCGAGGCATACATCCGAAGAAGCAATCACAAGCGGCATTTCCTTTTTGGGGCAAACGCCCGCAAAGATAACATTCGTCAATTTCATCCGCTTCGATTCCGATTCGAGTCGCGCGCGTTCCTTGCCGTCGCCAAAAAGCACAAAGCAGATCTGCGGCTCATGATTCAATCTTTCCGCCGCGCGCAGGATGGTATCGATGTCGTTGGCTTGTCCCAACGCGCCTGCGTAAAGTACAACAAATTTATTTTCCAATCCCAATTTCTTACGGACAGGAGAGCCGTCGACATCGGGATTGAACATATCCACATCGGTGCCGTAGGGAATGTATGTGATCTTATTTTCAGGCACGCCTTTTCCGAGCATATATTCCTTATACGCAGGCGAGTTGACGAGAATGTGCGTGGCACGCGCGTACAAGAAATTTTCAAGCCAGCGCGCGAGCGAAATCACGATCGGATTTTTCAAGACGCCCATGCTCACGCCGAATTCAGGCCAAAGGTCGCGCACTTCCAATAAGAATGGTTTGCGCCGAATCAACGCAACGAACCAGGCAGATACTGCCTGAAAGATCGGCGGTGTCGTGCCCATGACAATGTCAACATTTTTTACTGTAAACGCGGTCCACACCGAAGTGAACATGAAACTAAGAAATGAAATGATGCGCCAAAAATAACTGCGATGCAGCACGGGGAAAATATACGCGCGTAGGATCCGCACACCATCAATCATCTGCTCCGCAAAAAGCCCAGTCCGCTCCACCGTGCGTTGTCCCGTTTGATAATTTAAATCGCTGGCGACAATTACCAGCTCATGTTCACGGGCGCTCAAATATTGCGCCATTTCAAAATGACGTGTATGCCCCGGCTCGTCTGGCGAGACAAAGGCCTGATTGATCAACAAAATTTTCATGGACGAGATTCGAATCACTCCGCGAGTTTAAGTTTCTTGAAGATCCATGGCGCGCCGCCAGCCACCCAAAAGCCGATCAGTGTATAACGGACAAACCTCAGCAGGTAAAAGATGAAAGCATCGCCTTCCGGAAATATTTTTTTCAATCCCACATAGAGGATGAGAACTCCGATCAAGCCGATGACATAGCGAATGGCACGCTTCTGCAGTGAACCCGCAGCCTGATACCCGCCAACTGACATGATCCATGCTGCACCCACCGCCAACCCGAAGAGAATCCCCGCCGAGGTGAAGGTGCTGGTCGAGTCAATGGGATTAGGCGCGTCTGCCTTCGCGAGAGCAGCGTTGTTCATCCAATCTTCAGGGACTTGATAATCGCTTCTTAAAGTTGTCGCGCCAAATCCTAATACAATGAAAATCATTGAAACGATGAACGCGATCATGATTTGCTGGCTTAATGTTTTCGGTGCGATCCATACCGCAACTGGCTCCCAAAAACGAGTGACAATCCATAATAATATTGCGCCGATCAGCCAGCCAAAGACCACGTCGTGCGGGAAATGCGCAGCAAGAAATATGCGTGAAAAACCGATCAGGAACATGATCGCAATCGTTGTCACCCACAACCAGTTTCGTTTGTAATAAGCAGCGATCGTCCCCCAGACAGAGACTGCGATTTGCGCGTGTCCTGATGGAATGCCAAATGAGGTTTCTGAAGTCCACAACGCGCGCACATGAGAGCTTGCCCAATAGGGGCGCGGTCCGGCAAAAGCCAATTTGAAAATATTGTTGAACAGATTACTCATTACAAGAATTATCCCGACCCGCAAACCTAGAGCAGAATCTACGCTCCAGTAGATGAGCGGCAATGCAAGCAAAAAGAATTCCTCATTGCCGAGGAAACTAAAGAATTTCATGGGGGCGATCAGCCAATCGCCCGCGCCTTGAAGGGTATAAATAAGGGCAATACCGAAATCGATCAGGGTTTGCATGGTATCCTCCAATATCTTTTTTTGAATTGACGAACAAGCTGCTTTTATTGTACACTCAAAGGATGGAAAAATCACCCGCGCGCTGGTGGGACCTGCCCTCTGCTATATTTTTATTTCTTGCGATCCTATTTTCCGCCTGGCATTTACAAGTCACCAGCTGGACTGACGGGCTTGAACACGTCCGTAACATGGCGCTGCTCGGTCTACTGGTTGGGCTAGCTTTGGGGCAAAGCACATTTCAAAAACGCGGAGTGATCTTTTTAGCCATTGGGTACATGCTAGTATTTTTAACCAGACAATTACTCGGCATGATCGAGTTTGGAGAAGCGGAAACATACCTGGGCAATAAGTTGATCATTCTGGCTGGCAGGGTATTGCTTGGTTTGAACGAATTCAGCGCAGGCCGTCCGGTCAAAGACCCATTATTCTTTGTGACTATTTTTTGCATTCCCTATTGGTTCGCCGCACTGATTAGTGGCTATCAATTGACGCGTCACGCAAATGCGCTGGCGGCGGTTTTGCCAAATGGCATCATGATGTTCGTGATCTACTTCAATCATTACACCACACACGATTATAGCTGGATGTTTGGTTTATACATTTTCGTTGCGCTGCTACTGGTAGGACGACAAAAATATTTGATCGACAGGGAGAACTGGCGCGAACGGCATGTTCACATATCTCCGGAAAGCGGAATAGATTTTAACAACACCATAATGGTCAGCGCGGCGATATTGATCTTACTGGCATGGATGGCACCCTCGCCTCTGGCATTTAATGCGCAAGCCAGAACGGCCTGGCAAACGATATCGAAAAAAATATTTTCCAAAAACGAGCCATTCGAAAACATGTTCGCCGCAGCTAAAAAGGAAAAAATCCAGGTCGCCGATTTTTATCGAAATGAATTATCGCTGGGAACACAAGCCAAACAAAGCGCAGCCCTGGCATTCCTTGTTTATGTGCCGCCAACTGCAATTGAAATACCTCGCTTATATTGGCGCGGCCGTGTATATGACACTTTTGAAAACGGACACTGGATCACCACAGGCGTGGATGGATTGGACCATGAACCACAGGATGGTGATTTCAAGATCCCTGATATAGAAAATCGTATCAGCATGAACTTTACGTTCAACATATATATCAAAGGACAAACCACTCTTTACTCTGCCGCACAACCTCTATGGGTTAGTCAACGCGCAAACATCGTGTACAAAAAAATCCCCAAAACGAAATCCATAGATATCGTGGTGGTGCAGGCGACACCGAGGCTTGAAGCGGGCGATAGCTATCTCGTCAAAGCTCTGGTTGCGAATCCAACCATCACTGAATTACGGACAAGCCGAGAAGAATATCCAAGCTGGGTTACAGACCGATATTTACAACTTCCCAATGATTTCTCTTTACGTATTCAATCATTGGCATTTGAGATCACGGCCGGTCAAGAAAATATATACGACAAGGTTGCGGCCATTACCAATTACCTACGAACCGAGATCAAGTACGAACCTTCGATCTCATTTCCAGCCGGGACAACCGATCCACTGGAATATTTTTTATTTGACGTAAAAAAGGGATTTTGTAACTATTCTGCCAGTGCTGAAGTATTGATGCTGCGCTCGATCGGCATCCCTGCGCGACTGGCTGTGGGCTTCGCTCAAGGCGAGGTAAACTTACTAAAAAGATTTTATACCGTCCGTGAACGCGACGCGCACGCATGGCCTGAAGTATATTTTCCAAACTATGGCTGGATCGAGTTCGAACCAACCGGCAATCAGGACATTCTCAACCGTCCAGAAAAACGAGCAGACACATCCGCTGCAATTCCCATTCAACCGAGCGCACCTGAAGTGGATCCGATCACACAGGACAAACCTCTCTCAAGCCAGGATAAAGAAAAACCTGTCACAACGTTCACACGCACTCAGATCATTTGGATCAGCGTCCTGGCCGGCGGATTGTCGTTGGCTTTGATCACCTTCTTCCTTAAGAAACTTTTTGCGCCAAATACTCAAACCGCATTGATCTTGAAAAACATTGTTGAGCGGAATGGTTGGGAAGCCCCGATGTGGTTGAACCGATGGATACTTTGGAAAGATCTCTCACCGATCGAAAGGTCTTTCCAAAGTATTAACACAGGCTTGCGATGGATGGGAAAACCACAGCCTGTTCATACCACACCTGCCGAGCGCGCCAGAATTTTAATGGAACTTATCCCTGGCGCCGCACCTGCCATAGAAATTCTATTGTGCGAACATCAATCTGCTTTGTTCAGTCGTCGCGCCGGCGATGCGCGGCTCTCCCGCCGCGCGGCCAGGAATGTTTTTTATCAAATTATATATTTGCAAATTAAGTTCTTCATCTTGGGATACAATTAGAAAATAAATTCCGAAAGTTTGATGAAAATTTTTTATGAACCCTGAACAAACACGTCCGACCACTGTCCACGATCAATTACTCACACTCGGCTTACAGGCCGAGAAGATTCGCGTTGACCTGGAGGCGAGCAGACTCAGACTCCCCAAAAACACGCTTGACGATCTGCACAACCTTGAAACCACTCTTCCAATCATCGGTGGGAAAATAGAAGCCTTCCAAAAAGAACATAGTAATATGCTGGCGCTGGCGGATACAGGGCAGGTGATCAACTCATCGCTGGAACTCGACGAAGTACTGCGCATCGTGATGGACAACATCGTCCGTCTTACCAAAGCAGAACGCGGATTTCTGATGCTGCGCGATGACAAAGGCGATATGGTCACACGCATGGGACGCAACTGGGAAATGGAATCGATCAACCCTTCCGAGTTGACCGTCAGCCGGTCAGTTGTAGGACGTGTCATCGAAAGCGGCGAACCCATCGTAACAACTAACGCGCAGGAAGATAATCGATTCATTGGGCAGGAAAGTATTGTTGCTTTCAACCTGCGGTCCATTTTATGTGTACCTCTCAAAGTAAAAAATGAGATCATCGGTGTGATCTACGCCGACAACCGTATCCGCTCAGGTATTTTTGCTGATTCTGAAAAAAATCTTTTGGTGGCATTTGCAAATCAAGCAGCTGTCGCCATTGAGAACGCGCGTCTGTTCTCATCACTCAAACATACACTCGAAGAAGTAACCGGACTCAAGAACCTGATGGAATCAGTTTTCGCATCCATTGCCAGCGGAGTCATCACTGCCGACGATCAGGATTATGTCACTCTTGCGAATCGAGCCGCTCAAAATATCATCGGACATAGCGCACCTGAGATACTCGGTCATCATCTTAACGAAGTGCTTGGTTCCGTTTCGAAGGAGATCGCGCCGCATCTGATGGAAGTACGCACCAACGACAAACCCATCGTAGATCTGGAGATCAGCCACCACCTGCCCTCGCGCGGAAATGTGAACTGGCGGTTGAATTTTTCTCCGCTCAAAGATTCAAACCAGAAGACCCAGGGCGTGGCAATTGTTCTTGACGATCTTACCGAGCGCAAAAAACTTGAAGCCCAGCGCAGACTCTTCGAACGCATGGTCTCTCCCGCAGTAATCGAGCAACTTGACCCAAACAGCTTGCAACTTGGCGGCAAGCGCGCGAACATCACAGTGCTATTCGCGGATATTCGCGGATTTACAACGTATAGCGAGAATTTGTCACCGGAAAAATTGGTGTTCACTTTGAACCGCTATCTCGCCGCAATGGCAGATGCCGTACTTTCGCAGGAAGGCACAATTGACAAGTTCATGGGTGATGCGATCATGGCCTGGTTCAATGCGCCCATCCAACAGAAAGATCACACCCTGCGCGCCGTCAAAGCCGCGCTGGCTTTACGGGATTCTGTTGAGGTTCTATATAAGGAACTGCCCGAAGATGAACATCTTTCCTTTGGTGTAGGCATTCATTTTGGCGATGCAGTATTGGGTTTGATCGGAACGGAAAAACGACTCGAGTACACCGCCATCAGTGACAACGTTAATGTTGCCAAACGTATTCAAGAAAACTCCGGCAGGAATCAGATCTTGATCAGCAAGGAAGCGTACGAACGTGTCATGGAGGAGGTTAAAGTGATTCCTCATGTTGAAATGAGTTTGAAAGGCAAGACTCATCGAATTGATGTTTTTGAGGTGACGGGGTTGAAGTAGCAAGTAAAAAATTAAGAACTATGAAAACTTCCGAGGTGATGATCGCTTCGGAAGTTTTTGTTTGAATCAAATTTCTATTTTCCCACTTCCTCCACGAATCTCACGATTGAGCCCATTCCCTTTTCAATAGGCTCAACATCAATATATTCATGTGTGGTATGCGCGCCGCCGCCCGTGGTGATTCCCATTACCACGGCAGGCATATTGCGACTTAATGGAATATTGGCATCGGTTGAGGCAGCTGTTAATAAAGCGCTCAAGCCCTGTTCATGCAAACAGCTCTCAGCCAATTTCACCAGCGAATGTTCAGCGGGAATTTCGCCCGCAGGACGCTGCCCGATAATTTCAGCCAGCAGCGTGACCCCATCATGATCTGCATGGCGAAATAACTCCTCCACTTGGCCAATCAACTTTGTCAGTGCGTTTGGATCTTCAGAACGCAGATCCAATTCACATTTTGCTTCGGAGGCCAGCACGTTGACGCCAGTCCCTCCGCCGAACGTCCCGACGTTCATCGTCGTACGAGGTTCACACGGCAAGCGCAACGAGGTCAACTGTGTGACTAACGCCGCCATTTCATGCACCGCTGACGGCTTACCGTAATCAGACCATGAATGTCCACCCGCAGTTATTGCCGTGACGCGATAGCGCCTGACCCCAATCGCACGATGATAAACATGCCCAAGCGCGAGTCCTTCCAAAATAAGGTAACCGATCACATTCTTATCGAATCGCTCGACGACTGCGCGCATTCCGCAAAGGTCGCCGAGTCCTTCTTCGCCGACATTTGCCACGAACCAAATATCATGCGTCAACTCAATTCTTTTCTCGCGCAATATCCTTGGGATGCCAAACAAAGCCGCGACGCCCAGTGAATTATCGCCAATACCCGGCGCGATGATTTTCTGCGCCTCCTTCTGGCGCAACCCCCTATGAGTAACCTGCAAGTTGATATTGTTTGGAAAGACAGTATCCAAATGGGCAGAGACGACCAGCGCTTTCGCTGTCTTCTGTCTGCCGGGCAAACGCGCATATACATTTCCAATTGAGTCGATGGAAACATCCTGAAGACCCTCGCTCACAAACATTCCGCGCACGAATTCAGCGCGCGCTCCTTCAGAAAATGTAGGCGCAGGGATCTGTTGGATCTGAATGGCAAGGTCGAGAAGGTTGGAAAGTTGCAGGTTTTTATTCATAATTCATCTTTTGCTCTTTACACTTCCCGCGCCATATCTTTCAGCGAATGCAGACGCGCTTCGGCAAGACCGGACATTACGTCCAGCGGATAGAATGGTCCGCTTCCTTCAATTTTTAGCGAAGCGGAAACACTGCCGTATAAACCCGCAATTAATGGATCATTTGTTTTTTGGAAGCCAGCCAAAAATCCACCGCAATATGCATCACCTACTCCGGTTGGGTCTGCGACTCTCGCTGAATAAGCGGGCACTTCATAACGATGATTGCCTGCGGCGTCATAGATCATTTGTCCATATGCGCCGCGTTTTATAACAATAATCTGCGGACCGTATTCACTGATTTTGCGAGCCATCTCCCAGAGATCATTGGTCTCGCCCCAGAAGAGCGCGCGCATTTCCTCTTCTGAGGGTTGGAAGATCGTAACGCCTTGCAAGACGAGTCTCAGGTCACGCCAAAAGCCAGATGACATATAGCCGGGAGCAGGATCAAGACTGACGATTTGGTTTGATCCGCCTTTGAAAAGGTTGACCATCTGACTCTGGCTAATAAAGTCAAAGGGACAGAGGTGCACGTAGCAGACATCCCAATATTCTTTTGGCACATCCAGCGCGACAGGCGAAGTTATCTCTGGTTCACGCGAATCTCTGCGCGATGGTTCAGAAGGTTGATAACCAAGCAGTGCTTTTGGAAATTTAAGCTGGCGGCGCGCAAAATGTGAAACCAGACTAGATTGACTTGGCTCTTTGGCATCGGTGTAAGCAATAAAAAAACGTATATCCATAATTTGCGAATCACGCATCGTGCGAATACCGCGCACATCAAAACCGCGACCCTCCAGATCACGCAGCCATTGATGTGGATAATCCTCGCCCACGCGTCCGACCAAGCCTGCATCATTATTCCAGACAGCCAGGCCGCCCGCGGCATAAAGCAAACTTCCGCCGGGCGAATCTAAAAGTGGATTTCCCGATGAGGGCAGAATATATTCGCGATTGAGTTTTCCTACAATTACAAAGGTTGGTTGTGTTGTCATGACGAATTATTTTCTCATCCACGCTGGATGCAAGCCTGCCACCGTTTGATATACAGGACAGTGCTGCTCATGAGCTCCGGCCAAATATCCAGTAGACATAAGGAACTCGTTGACGATTTCACCGCCGGTAAACACAAAAGTTTTTTTGAATAATTTTGTCCATTCATCTTTTGTGAGCGGATAATTTGCATCGAGCCAACCTTTGAAAGAACCATATTCTTTTTTCAATTCAAGTATTTTCTGCGCGTTGACAATTGCTGCGTTAACTTTTAACCGATTCCGAATAATGCCGGCATCTGCCAGCAAACGGGCGCAGTCTTTTTCTGCATATTTTGCGATCTTTTCAACTTTGAATTTATCGTAGGCTTTGTGAAAGTTATCCGCTTTTTTGAGGATCGTGATCCACGAAAGCCCGGCTTGATTGATCTCTAGAACAAGACGTTCAAAAAGTTCATCATCGCTATTTAGCGGAAAGCCATATTGCGAATCATGATAGTTTTTATTGAACGTATCTTCGGGGTGAGAGTTGCAATAATCGCAATAGGTTGGCATACGCTATTTATCCAACCACCCGTATTTCTCTTGGCATGTCAGATAAACAATCCGCGCCGGTTTCGGTGATGACAATATTATCTTCAATACGCACGCCATTGCGGCCTGTGAGATAAATACCGGGCTCCACAGTGTATGCCATACCAGGTTCAAGCAATTGCAGATTGTCACGGCGCATATAGGGATCTTCGTGACCTTCCATGCCAATGCCGTGACCTGTGCGATGCGTAAAATATTTTCCATAACCAGATTGTTCAATCACATCACGTGTGGCTTTATCTATATCTGCGCACGGTACGCCGGGCTTGCCAGCCGCGCGCCCCGCCGCGTTGGCTTCCTGCACGATCTTGTGAATTTTTTGATATTCATCGTCCACTACGCCCACAGCGAATGTGCGTGTAAGATCAGAGATGTAACCTTCATAGGCCGCGCCCCAATCCACGACCAAAAGATCGCCTGTCTGCAATTTTCTATCCGTGGGTGAAGCATGCGGATTTGCGCCATTCAGTCCGCCAGAAACGATGGGCGCAAAAGGTATTTCAGGGTCTGAACCATTTTTCAACAATTGGATCACTAATTCAGACGACAACTCACGTTCGGTCATGCCAATCTTAATGAGTGGAATGGTTGCTTCGAGCGCGGCCTGAGCGATCTTGACTGCGCGACGCATCTTATCCACTTCGGCTTTATCTTTTTTCAAACGCAATGCGGATAACACATCGCTCGCATCGGGGAATTCTGATTCGGGAGCGCCGGCTTTTACATAACAGAATTCCAGCAAGCGCAGTTGACGCGGCTCGACGCCGATGCGCTTCGCATCCAAGCCCAAAGCCTGTACCGCCTTTCGAAAAACATTTTCCCACTCTGAGGGATTCTCACCATACGCAAAGACCTGCACTTTGTATGGGAATAAGTCCACTTTGGGCAATTCAAGTTCGGGTAATACTAGCGCGGGGTCATGACCAGGCGCAACGAATAAAACAATAGGGCGTTCCATTAGATGAAACTGCACACCGCTAAGATAAGTCAGCGTGGGGCCGGGATTCAGAATAACCGAATCCAGTTTCGAAGTCCGCATTGAAGCGGTGAGATTGTTGAGTCGCGCAAGTGTCATGTGAGTCTCCTAATCCAATTTATGATTTTTTTTCGAGAAGGCGTATGTGATCCAATCCACGACAACGGGGAAGAGCATATCAAAAGTGGTGACGATTCGAAACCACCACGGAATGATCAGGCTGCGGCGCGGACTTCTGGCGACATCCAGCACACGGCGCGCAACATACTCGGAAGTCATGCGTGTGTTGAAAGATTTTCGTACCGAACCATAAGCGTTATTTTTACCAATATGCTGACCAAACTCTGTGGCGGCGGGTCCGGGATAAATTCCACTTACTTTGATTCCAAACGGTACAACCTCGCGACGAAGCGCATCTGTGAAGGCGCGCGCTCCATGTTTGCTGGCGGAGTAACTTGTAAGGAGCGGTGGGGCAATCAGCCCGGCAACTGAAACCATATTGATGATGTGTCCCTGACTGCGTTTTAACATGTGAGGCAAAACTGTACGGGTGACTTGCATAAGCGCAGTCAAATTGACCTGCACGAGAGAGTCAATATCACGATCCAGTGAATGGTTCTCAAACCAATCTACACGGCCAATGCCCGCATTATTAAAGAGAATATCTATTTGACCATAATTTTCCAGTGTGGATTTCAGCATACTAGACACATCGGCCGGGTTTGTAATATCCACTTGAATGGCGATGGCTTCACCGCTAGCCTCTTGGATTTTTGCGGCGAGGATTTGCAAACGGTCAATTCGGCGCGCGGCAAGCACAACTTTACATCCTTCTTTTGCAAAGAGCAGCGCGGCATCTTCTCCAAAGCCTGAAGATGCGCCTGTGATGAGAACAACTTTGTTTTTCAAATTTGGCATAAATGATTTTCCAATTCCGTAGGTTATGCTTTTAGCGTGACGGACTGATCTTATTAAGTGCTGCGCGCCCTATTTGCTAATAATAAAAAAATCGGTGCGGGTAATTTTATCACTCGCGCCGATTGAAAATAAATATTGGGAATAGAAAAATCAAAAACTATTCTTCCTGACTGTCATCCCGCGCATGCTTCTTCGGTCTCGGCGGTTCGACCGTCACTTTGTCAGAAAGCGCGATTGCCAGAACATCATCCATGTGTTTGATGGGGATGATCTTCAATTCAGATCTGGCAGTCTTGGGAAGTTCCACCAGATCTTTCATATTCTTTTCTGGCAGCAGCACGGTCTTTAATCCTGCGCGATGCGCGGCGAGAACTTTCTCGCGCACACCGCCGATCGGCAGGATTCTTCCGCGCAGGGTGATCTCGCCAGTCATGCCCACGTGACGCAGCACTGCCCGCCCCGTCAGCGCGGAGATGATGGCCGTCGCCATGGTGATGCCTGCCGAAGGGCCATCCTTTGGAATTCCGCCTTCAGGCATGTGGATGTGAATATCCAGCCGCTCAAAGACATCCAGATCAATTTTCAACGTGGCGGCTCGTGACTTGATGTAAGTCAGCGCGGCTTGACCTGATTCCTGCATCACCTCGCCCATCTGACCCGTCATCTGCATGCTGCCTTTGCCTTCGAGGATGGCAACTTCGACAGACATGATCTCGCCGCCAGTTTCCGTCCACGCGAGGCTGGTCGCGACTCCCACTTCGTCGGTGCGTTCCGCTTCGGATTGAAAGACTTGCTGGGGGCCGAGCAGTTTCTCGATCATATCTGGCGCAATGGAGGTTGGATATTTTTTCCCTTCCGCTTTCAGACGCGCGACCTTGCGACTGACCCGTCCGATCTCGCGTTCCAGATTGCGCACGCCTGCTTCATAAGTGTATTCGCGAATAATGCGCTGTAACGCGGCGGGCTCAAAGAGCATGCCGAGATTGTCGATACCATTCTCTTCGATCTGTCGTGGAATGAGATAGCGGTTCGCGATCTCCATTTTTTCTTCTTCGATGTAGCCCGGGAACTCGATGACTTCCATACGATCCAACAATGGCAGTGGAATATTTCCCAAAGAATTGGCGGTGGTTACGAACATGACCTTTGAAAGATCAAACGGGAGTTCGAGGTAGTGATCGCTAAAAGCGAAGTTCTGCTCAGGGTCAAGCACCTCAAGCATGGCCGAGGCGGGATCACCGCGAAAGTCAGAATACAGCTTGTCAATTTCATCCAGCATAAATAGCGGATTTGCCGTGCCGGCGCGCTTCATGGTTTGGATAATACGCCCCGGCAGCGCGCCAATATACGTGCGGCGATGTCCGCGGATCTCGGCTTCATCACGCACGCCGCCGAGCGAGACGCGCACAAATTTGCGTCCCAATGCGTCCGCGATGGAACGACCCAAAGATGTTTTGCCAACTCCGGGCGGCCCAACAAAACATAAGATCGGCTGACGTTCCTTCTTCGGTTTGAGCGAACGCACCGCAATATATTCGAGGATCCTTTCCTTGGCTTTCTTCAACCCATAATGATCGCGTTCCAAAATTTTCGCGGCATTCTTAACATCCAAATTATCAGGCGAGGAGTTATTCCAGGGCAGGTCAACGATCCAGTCAATATACGTGCGGATCATTCCCACTTCAGGTGACATCGGCGGCATTTGATTCAAGCGCTCCAACTCTTTCAGCGCGACTTTCTTTGCTTCTTCTGGAAGATTGGCGGCATCCACTTTTTTCTTTAAGTCGGAAGCATCTCGTGAAAAAACATCGCCTTCGCCTAATTCGGTCTGGATCTGCTTCATCTGTTCGCGCAGATAAAACTCGCGCTGGCTTTTATCCACTTCATTCTGAACACGGGAATGAATCTCGTCTTCCAGTTCAAGTACATCCACTTCCTGCGCCAATAAACTATTCAACATTCCCAAACGCGCCTTGGGATCAAGGATCATAAGCAAACGCAATTTTGCTTCGTAGGTTAGCGAAAGCGAAGTGGAGATCATATCGGAGAGCCAGCCCGGTTCCGAAATATTCAACGCAAACAAATGCGCTTCTTCGGGAATGGAACGATCCAGTTGAACACAGCGCTCGAACAGACTCAACGCGGAGCGCATCAACGCCTGTGTTTGCCTGTCACCTACTTGCGGCTCGTTGATCACGCGCGCACGCACTTTTAGATATGGCTTCGTGCGAATAAATTCAACGATCTCCACGCGTTTGCGTCCCTGCACCAAGGCGGAGCGTGAGCCGTCAGGCATGGTCAACAAACGCCCGACCGCCATCTCAACACCGATCGGCAGAAAATCATCGACGCTCGGTTCATCCAACTCGGAATCTTTTTGCGTAAGTCCGATCACAGTTTGTTCTTTGCGCTGCGCTTCCTGCACAGCAAGCAATGAAGCCTCGCGCCCGACAAAGATCGGCGAGACCATGCGCGGAAAAATGACCATATCGCGCAGCGGCAGAACCACGGCCTCGATCAAACCGTCAGCGTTCGGCTCCATATTTGGAACACGATACAACTCCTCGGTGCGCTGTGACAACGTCAGATCAAAATTATCTTCTTCTTCATTCCAATTAGATTGATGATTCATTTAATATTTTTCCATGCAGACATGACTTCCGCTGTGACAAACATGCTCCCAGCGGATAAGACAATGCTACCATCTTTTGATGACAATTCCAGCGCACGCGCCAATGCGGATTTTACGGGAGTGAGCGTTTCAGACTCCGCCCCAGCCTGCTCTGCCAACTGTTGAATTTTCTCCACTTCCAAAGCGCGTGGATGATCGGCGCGCGTGATGATAATTTTCTTGATCTTCGATTTCATTTCCGCAAACATCCCTGGAATATTTTTATCCTCCGATGCACCAAAGATGAGATAAACCATCTTGCCAGGAAAATATGTTTGCAAGGTTTCGTTCAACTTCGCAAACGAATCCTGATTATGCGCCGAGTCAAAGATCACAGGCGGATCGCGCCGCGCGATTTCAAAGCGGGCGCGCCATTGTACTTGAGAAAACCCTTTTTGTATCTGTTCGTCAGTGATGGGAATTCCGCTGGCTTTTAGAGCGGCATAAGCAGTGGCAGCGTTCTCAACTTGATGAGATCCAAGGAGGGGAATATTGAAGGGTGGAAGGTTGGAAGATTGGAAAGTTGGAAAGTTGAAACGTTGCCCATCCAAAGACGACTCTATCAACTCAAATTTTACATCGCGTCCAACGAGCGTAAATCTTGAATTCTTAAACGCGGCGACACGCTCCAAAACTGCGAGGGCCTCTTCCTTTTGCGGGGATGAAATCACTGGCACGCCATTTTTGATAATGCCAGCCTTCTCGCCCGCGATCAACGTCAATGTATTTCCAAGCACAGCTGTATGGTCATAAGACAATGAAGTGATGACCGAAACCCGCGGTGTGACAATATTGGTTGCATCCAGCCGCCCGCCCAAGCCTACTTCAAACACTGCCGCATTGACTCCATATTTGCCAAATGCCAAAAATGCCAGCGCGGTTGTGATCTCAAAGGTCGTGAGCATTTCGATCTTCGCCACATACGGTTTGATCTCCTCCACCAACTCGATCAACTGCGTGTGCGAGATCGACTCACCGTTGATCTGGATTCGCTCGGTATATTCCAACAAATGCGGCGAGGTATATAACCCAACTTTATAACCTGCGACTTTCAAACTAGAAGCACACAACGCAGATGTTGAACCCTTGCCCTTCGTCCCAGCCACATGGATGATGGGATACGTATTTTGCGGGTTACCCAGTGACTGCATCAACGCGAACATACGGTCAAGGTTGAAATCCGCCTTGGCAAGTTCGGAAGAATGTTTCAGGCTATAATCCACGAAGGAATAAAGATAATCGAGAGATTGGTTGTATGCGATTTCAATGTCCATGCGAGAGATTGTAAATCGTTAATCAAATATCGTAAATCAAAAACCGCAGTGCTCGCCACCCTCACCCTCCACTTACACATCCCACTTTGTTCTTCGCTTAAAGACAAGCGCGGACGGATCAAACCGCTTATTTCACGCCTGCATCGCGAGTTCAACGTTTCGGTGGCGGAAATGGATTTGCAGGATAAATGGCAGGAGACGGTCATCACGTGTGCAATGGTCAATTCTGACGGAGTGACATTACGACAGTCTCTGCAAAGTGTGGCAAAATGGGTGGAAGCGAATTGGGAAGATGGTCAGATCATTAATGAGAAAATAGAGATGGTTTAAAAATTTTGAAGGTTGGAACGTTTCAACCCTTCAACTTGCAAACACGCCAACAGGATTTACAAATACAAGGAGAATCTATGGACTTAAAGTTGAAAGACAAAGGCGCGCTCATCACAGGCTCATCTCGCGGACTTGGTTATGCGGCTGCACTGGCTTTGGCTAAGGAAGGCTGTAAAGTTGCCATCAACGGGCGCGATGAAGCGAAGATAAAAGCGATTGCAGAAAAGTTGAGCAAGGAAACTGGCACTCAGGTAATTGGATTAGCAGGCGATGTTGGATTAACCGATATTCCTGAAAAATTGATCCGACAAACTGTAGATGCTTTTGGCGGATTAGATATTCTCATCACAAACGCGGGCGGACCTCCGCCGGGCACGATCGATTCACTGGATGAAGCTGCATGGCAAAAAGGCATTGATTTGTGTTTAATGTCGCATGTCCGCTTGATCAAGGCGGCGCTTCCACATTTACGAAAATCAGATGCGGCGAGTGTTTTGACGGTTACCTCTCTGACCGTAAAACAGCCAATAGCAAATTTGCTTTTATCAAACAGTATCCGCATGGCCACGATCGGATTGACCAAATCATTGGCGTTGGATCTCGGCAAAGAAGGCATCCGCTTCAATTCAATACTGCCAGGCTGGACGGAGACAGAACGAGTTACAGAGTTGATGACTGCCCGGGCAACAGCAAACAGCTCAACGGTCGAGGAAGAGACGCGCAAACAATCGGAGCAGAGTCCGCTCGGGAGGCTGGGTCAACCTGAAGAGTTCGCAAATGCCGCGGCGTTCCTCGTCTCCCCTGCCGCTTCCTATATCACGGGTGTGATGTTAAATGTGGATGGCGGGGCGTATAAAGGAACGTTATAACTTTCCAACCTGCAACTTGCAAACCAAACTGGAGAAACCATGAACGAACAAAATGAAAAAATATGTTTAAATTGCAATCGCACAGAATCACAAATCCCATTGCTCACACTCTCATTCAAAGGGGATGCAAATTATATTTGCCCGCAATGTTTACCTGTGCTAATCCATAAGACTCATACGCTTGCAGATAAATTGCCGGGCATGGAGATCGTGCCGACCGCAGCTCAATAACCGCAACTCGATGAACAAACTTTCCCGTTTATCTCGCATTTCTCTTTTATTGAGTTTTTTCTTTGCCGCTGATAAAGCACTGGCATTTGGTAAATCTCTGATCTTCAGTAAGATCGTTGGACTGGAGGGAATAGGCATTTTCGGCGCGGCGAACAATATTCCTGATTACCTGTCGGCGTTACTCTCTGGCGGCGCGCTCGGGATGGCTTTTATCCCAGTGCTAAGAGAATACCTTGATAAAGGAGAAAGGCGTGAATCCTGGGAATTATTTTCCAAGGTCATCAATCTGGCATTTGTCATAACAGGATTTTTTGCCGTGATCATTATCCTGTTGGCAGGTCCACTCGTAAAGTATGTTGTCGCTCCGGGATTCTCTCCAGCGAATCAACTACTGACCGCTTCGCTGATGCGCCTTGATCTGGCTGCGATTGTGATCTTCTCGATCAGCGGTCTGGTCATGGCAAGCCTGCAAGCGAATCAGCATTTTTTACTGCCGGCGCTGGCGCCCGTTTTATATAACCTTGGGCAAATTTTCGGCGTCATGATCCTTAGCCCAAACAGCGGAATTCATCTGGGGCCGATCCAATTGCCAGCCTATGGTATGGGACTATACGGAATGGTTTATGGAGTCATTCTCGGCGCATCGCTGCATCTGCTTATTCAAGTGCCCGGATTGATTCGTTATCAATTTCACTGGACTCCCGTGATCGAATGGAAAAGCCCGGCGATTCAGCGAGTATTGATTCTGCTTGGGCCGCGCGTATTAACAATGGCATCAATTCAAGCCTATTTTTTGATGCGCGATAATCTGGCTTCCCGCTTTGGAGCAATCGGCGCAGGCGCGCTCAATTTAGGTTGGACCATTGAGCAAGTACCTGAAACGATCTTTGGCACAGCCATTGCCGTAGCGCTACTGCCTTCGCTGGCTGAATTCATCAACCGCAGACAGATGCAGGATTTCACACAAACGGTCAACCGCGCTTTACGAGTGATGCTTGCGCTCTCACTCCCATCAGCGGTTTTGCTGGCTTTGACAGTTCGACCCTTGGCACAAAGTTTCTTCAATTATGAACCTGCGCGTTTAGATTTATTGACAGTCTGCACCTGGGCTTTTCTAATTGGGCTGTTGGGCGATACCTGGCTCGAAGTGGCGGTACGTTCATTTTATGCGAATCAAAATACACGCACGCCGCTGATTGCGGCTTTTCTTCAGGTGATCGCTTTTGTGGTTTTGTCGCTTATCCTTTCGCCGATCATGGGACTGGCAGGGATTCCTCTGTCTGCCGCGTTGACATTCACCACGCAAGCCATTATCCTACTCATCATTCTTAACCGTCGATTCCCAGGCTTGTTGAACATGGATAAAACTCTGTTCCGCGCGATCGCATCTGCCGTATTCGCAGGTCTTGTTACCTCAGGCTTGATCTACCTTTTACCTTTCTCCAACCTACTGACGACAATTGCCGCATTGTTTGTCGGCGGAATCATAGCCATTGCAATTGTATGGTCAGATGCAAAACAGATTTTCAATTTGTAGCACAAAATAAAACGTAGATAAGAAAAAAAAATAATGCTCCACAGGGAAGTATAATTGCAGCCATGTCAGAACAAATAGAAAACACACAACCTCAAAAACCTGTTGATGTAGAAGATACCCAGCCGATCAAACCGATCAAGAAGAAATCATCCCGCTGGCGCTACATTCTGATAAGCGTTTTGGGATTTCTGCTGCTGGTTGGGCTGGGCGCATATGGCGGATACTCGAGTGGAATTGGTGATCGCCTAAAGGCGGAAGTTTCAGTTACCTCAAAACAACTCTCCGAGCAATTTACACTTGCGTTGGTCGATATCGCATCTAGCCGCTATGCAACCGCACAGGAACGCCTTGAATACATTATAAATAAGGACCCAAGTTTCCCCGGCGCACAGGAAAAACTGACCGAGGTTTTGGTGGCAAGCAATATTCCAACAAACACGCCCGCCCCAACGCCTACATCTACACCAGATTTTAGCGGCGCTGAAAGCGCATTTCAACGCGCGCAGCAACTCATCCAGGCGCAAGATTGGCCAAATGCATTGAACGCTCTAGACACCATCCGAAAACTCGACCCCACTTACAAGACCGCGCAAGTGGATGGAATGTATTATTACGTCCTGCGCAACCATGGACATAATCTGATCACCAAAGAAGGCAATCTCGAAGGTGGTATTTATTACCTAACCCTTGCAGAACGATTCGGGCCACTTGACAATTCATCCAAAGGACTGCGTGAAGGTGCGCGAGCCTACATCACCGGCGCAAGCTTCTGGGAATTAGATTGGAAACAAGCCGTTGAGATCTTTGCCCAGGTTGGTACTGGATTCCCCTCTCTTTGGGATGGCACCATGACAGCTTCCCAGCGCTTCTACCAGGCATCCATGCGCTATGGGGATGAGCTATTCGCGCGGAGCGACTACTGCGGCGCATATCTAAACTATACGAACGCAATGGCACTTGGCGGCCTCGATAAAACCTCCGCGAAAAATTACAACAATGCATTCATAAGTTGTTACCCAGCCACGCCTACATTAGAAATAATAGCAACAAATACAATAGGCGTACTCCCTACAGAACCGCCTGTCGTGACGGAAGTTCCAACCGTTGCCCCATAACCCTAATTGACTATCATGACCACGCCTCCATCATGGGTTATGGCGCTGATTTACTGGCTGCACCTGCTGGCAACGGTCACATGGATCGGAAGCCTGGCGGCCATCAATTTACTCATCCTGCCCGCTTCCATTCGGACCTTGAAACTGGTCGACCAACTCAGTTTTATCGCCGCCCTCCAAAAAAGACTCGAACCCCTTGCATGGTTTTGTATGGGATTATTGCTGGCGACAGGGCTATTCCAACTGAGCGCAAATCCGCACTATGACGGATTCCTCTCCACGAGCACACAATGGTCATTAGCTATTCTTGTTAAACACAGTTTGGGAGTGATCATGGCGGTTGTTAGCGCCGTACAAACCTGGGAGGTGCTCCCCTCAATTCAGCGCATTTTGATGAGAAAAGAAACCGCAAAAGCCGATGAACTTGCCCGGTTACAAAGACGCGAAACAATTTTAATGAGAACCAACCTGATACTCTCGGCATTGATATTAGCCGCCACTGCATTTGCGAGAGCCGCTTTATAAAAAACAAAGAAACCGCTACACTACAGTAGCGGTTTCTTTGTTTCACAATGTATTTTTTTTACAACGTGATCAATTTTTGAGCCAGCACACCCGTCAGGTCATAAGCCATCGCGCCTGTAATTCTGACAGGCACGATATCGCCCACGCTGGCCTTTCCTTCAATTATGACCAAGCCGTCAACTTCGGGCGCATCACGATATGAACGGCCTATCGAAATGCCATCATTAAATCCCTCAACCAAAACATCGAGTGTCTTGCCTACGTAGGATTGATTCACCTGCAGTGAGATGGATTGCTGTAACTCCATCAAACGCGCAAAACGTTCCTCTTTAACTGAAGCATGCACAGGGTCACCGAGAGGCGTGGAAGTCGTCCCCGGCTCAAATGAAAATGGGAAAGCGCCCGCCCGATCAAAGCGGATCTCGTTTACAAAATCATATAAGGCTTGAAATTCTTCATCCGTCTCGCCGGGATACCCAACGATAAAAGTTGTGCGAATAGCTAATTCAGGAATCGCTGCGCGCATTTTAGCAAGCGTCTTATGCACCCAATCAATATTGGACGGGCGCTTCATGCGATACAAAGTTTTGGGATGCGCATGTTGAAGTGGCATGTCGAGATACGGCAAAATCTGCTTGCGGGTCGCCATCACCTCGACCAGACGATCAGTCACATAACCGGGATACGCATACATGACGCGTATCCAATCCATGTCGGGAACAGAATCCGTTAATTGCTCAAGCAAAACAGCGAGACCGTCTTTCAATCCAAAGTCGTGACCATAATCAGTTGTATCCTGCGCGATGAGAATCAGTTCGCGCACGCCCGCGTCGCGCAAGGTCTGCGCTTCGTGCAGGATCGATTCAACAGGACGAGAAACCGCCGTGCCTTTGATCAAAGGAATGGCGCAGAACGCGCACGGGCGGCGGCAACCATCCGCTATTTTGATATATGCACTCCCGCCGGCAACACTGACACGCAGCGCATCGTTTTCATCCGAGCCAACAACTGTTGCCGTTTCAGGTAAATGATAGACCGGTTCGGGGCGCGGTCCCTTGCGGACTTCGCGCACCACCTGCACAATATCCATCCAACGGCGGGTGCCGAGAATTCCGTCTATGCCCTGAACCTTCTGCGCAACTTCCACTCCATATCGTTGAGTCAGGCAGCCTGCCGCGATCAAAACCTGTCCATTGCGTTTTGATTTGGCAAGATCGCCCAGCACTCGATATGATTCTTCTTTTGCGGGGCCGATAAATCCACAGGTGTTGACAATGAGAACAGCCGCTTTATCCGGGTCATCCATCGAACGATACCCATCACGTAAAAGCAACTGCGCCATCGAATCAGAATCAACTGTATTTTTTGCACAACCAAGCGAGACTAAATGAAATGTATTTTTTGTCACATTATTTTCCTAAAGTTGTAAATCAATTTTAAGTCACGCTTGGAGCGTGACTATCCCAATAAAAGTTTGTCGCATTTCAAATATAAGTTACCTGTTACCCGCCGCTCGCAGGCGTATTCGTCGACGTGGCTGCTGGTGTAAGCGTGGGCACAGGCGTGATTGTCACAGGCGGAGTAGCAGTCGGCGTTGGCGGAAGTGTGGCAGTAGGCGTTGCGATGCCAGTGAGTAAATAGACACGGGTGATCACTTCACCTGTATTGCCCATAAAACCAAGATCACGCCCATTATATGTGACGCGTAACGCGGCAGCATTGCCAGTCAATATCACAACCTGATCTTCTGCTTCAAACAGCCTCGTTTCTCGTGGGGCGAAGCGACCTTCAAAAACAACTTTCCCGTCCGCTGAAATTCGAACAAAGACACGCTCCACAGCAAAGACACTTACCGCTACATTTGCATCTGAAACGGGTATCAGCGGAGTCGCAAGCGCGGCTAGCGTTTCTGTACCTGCTGCCAAAAAATTCTCATCCACCGGCACAAAAGTTGACTCTGCCAAACCTGTCAAAGTTGGCGTACTACCGATCACATTCAACCCGGCGGACACAGCAGGTTTATCACTTGAAGAACTGACCACCCGCCCCACGCCCCAGACCGCAAGCCCGATCAATGCGACAACCATCACCAACCCGAAGACCAGATCACCCGCTATAAAACTCCGCAGGAATGGCATGGATGTGACAACTTCAATCTGTATTTTTTCACGCGGCGTTTCAGAATATTTCTCATGGCGGCGCGCCTGCAGTCCATCAGCAAAACTTAAAAGAATGGCATCCGTATCCAGGTCAAGGAACGTCGCGTAGTTCACCAGCATCCCGCGCGTTTGCACAGAGGATGGCAGCCTATCAAACGCGCCTTCCTCTAATGCCTTTATAAACACAACGCGCAATTTCGTGTGCCTTTCCACTTCATCCATCGTCAAACTGATCATTTCGCGGCGCGAGTGCAACTGCGCGCCGATCTCTGCAAAAATAATATCAGCGGGCTGGGCAGGAATGAATTGAGGAACAACCGGCTCCATAAAAAGGGTGGACTCAGATCCAGTATCTTTTTTTACAATTCGTGACTGGAACAATGACTCAAACTTTGAGAGGAGACTCGCTTTCGTTTCATTACCAGCTCCTGACTGTTCAGTATCAACAGGCAGACTCTGCTCTTCAACCTTTATCTCCGTTACATCCTCGTCAACCGGTATTGAAGGTTCTTCGATAGATCCCACCTCAAGCTCTGACTCTGCCTTCGGGCGACGATCCAGCCAACGGCTCCAAAAAGGAGGGTTGGGTTTTGCTTCCTGCTCATTTACTAATGGAGGAATTTCCGTCTCAACAAGATTGACCTGCGGCAATGGTCCACTGATCTCAAGTTCTGGTACATTTTTTTGAAGATCAGAAATCATCTCGTCAATATTGAGTTCGAGATATTCCGCGTAATTTCGCAAAAAGCCGCGGCCTTGCGCAGCAGATGGCAGAGCAGAATAATCATCGGCTTCCAACGCCCGCAAAAAGACGGCACGAATGCGCGTGACCTCAGACGCTTTCTCAAGCGTAAGATAGCGAGCCTCGCGCTCCTTCTTTAATCGTTGACCTATGGATTCGAACATGGGGTAATTGTATTACAAACATCACCGACTTGCGCCGGTGATGTGATGTTTCTTATTCAGCTGTTGCGGCTGGTTCTTCGACCGCGACTTCTTCGGCTGCCTTTCGGCCGCCGCTCTTCTTCGGTTTCTCGGCCTTTTCAGGTTCTGCTTTTCCTTCGGCGCTTTCAGCGGCCTCGCCTTCACGATGGACGATGATCTTGATCTCAGGCACCAAATCCATCGTCAGACGGATATGAGCGGTGAATTCACCAAGCACGCGAATGGGTTGAATATCCACCTGCTGGCGCTTCACTTCAAAGCGTACCTGCTCAGAGAGCGCTGTGGCAATATCCTGGGTAGTAATGGAACCATATAGTTTGCCAGTGTCACCAGCTTTGGCAGAAAATGTAAGGGTAACGGCTTTGATCTGCTCGGCGAGACCCGACAGTTCATTGTTCTGCGAGGAGCGGCGAACTTCAGCCTGAGCCTTGATCTTGAGCACCTGTTTCATGGCGCCTTCAGTTGCAAGTACGGCAAATCCCTGTGGGATAAGGAAATTACGGCCAAAGCCGTCGGCTACTTTCTTGATATCCCCCGCGCGGCCAAGTTTGTACACATCTTTTACAAGCAATACTTTCATTTTATTTAAGCCCTTTCTAACATTTGGAGTCAGAACGAAGGGTACTACGTTCTGCGAGCGCAGATTGTACCATAAAGAATTCTTTTCTTGCCAACTTGGGCAATTAGGATTAAGATAAAGCCATGTCAAACATTCCCATCAATTTTCGACGTTTTGCGATCTCCCTGGTTATCATCTTTCTGGTGATCGGATTCAATTCCCGCGTTCATGAATTGAATCAACTAAACAGTCAACGTGATGAAGTGCGGACTGCGGCAACAGAGTCCAAACAAACCGAAGAGGCGCTGAACACTCAAGTAGCATACGCGGCATCCACTGAAGCAGTGGAAAAATGGGCACGAACCGAAGGTCATTATATAAAAGAGGGAGAACAGCCTGTGATCCCGATCAGTCAGCCGGGCAGCGAGCCAGTTATCGTTGCCACACCAACTCCGATACCCACGCCCATGCCCAATTGGCAGGAATGGTGGAATTTATTTTTCGGCCAATAACCAGATAAGTCGGGATGACATCCCGACTTATTTTATTTGAGATCACCATCGTGGATCGTCTTCAACTTTTCCCCATTACAACAACAATTGAAAAAAACTCCTTAACCATTGCTGGGCAAGCACTCGCTCTTTTGGCTCAGAAATATGGAACGCCTTTATATCTATATGACCGTGCCACAATGGATTGTGCGGCAACAGAATATAAATCTGCGCTCGCTTCGCACTACCCCGGAGCTGCCTCTGTAACCTATGCAGGAAAGGCCTTTTTGAATACCGCCATCGCGCAGTGGACTCAATTCCACAACTTGTTCGTGGATTGCACTGGAGAAGGTGAGATCGCCATGGCGTTGGCAGGTGATGTGCCGCGTGAACATATCCTTGTGCATGGAGTGAATAAATCGATCGCAGATTTGAAATCCGCGATCCTAAATGCAGGCACGCTTGTTGTGGATAACCTGACAGAGTTAAATCATATCGCAGATCTATTCCCAACTTACGGCTCCCAATTCCCAAATTTATGGCTTCGGCTTCTGCCAGGGCTTGCAGTCGAAACTCATCACGCGCACACGCAGACCGGTCAACACGACAGCAAATTTGGCATGATGCGTGAAGAAATTTTGGAAGCGGCGCAATTTTGTAAAGATCACAAACTGCCTTTGAATGGGATCCACTTTCATCAAGGCTCGAATTTCCGCGACGCGAGTCCACTACAAGCCGCCATTGATTTGGGATTAGCTATCACGAAGGAAATTGGTTTCGAGAACGAATGGCATTTTAGTCCCGGCGGCGGATGGGGAGTTGCCTATCACGAAGATGAACTTCCTCAACCAGACATCAACAAATATGTGAATTTGATCGCTGAGAATGTGATCGAGGGCTGCAAAACGCGAAGGCTTGTTCTCCCCCATTTACATTTGGAACCAGGCCGAAGTTTGGTGGCGCGCGCGGGTGTGGCTGTGTATCGAGTTGGCGCGATCAAAAGACGCGGCGACAAAATTTGGATATTAACTGATGGCGGCATGACGGACAATCCGCGCTACGCGATGTATGGGGCGAGATATTCTTGTTTAACAGTATCAGGCCCGGGTCGAGAAAGAAGCGAGAAGGTTTCCATCGCGGGGCCGTATTGTGAATCGGGTGACGTCATCATTGAAAATTTACTCATGCCGAAAATCGAAGAGGGCGAGTTCATCGCCATCCCCGCATCTGGTGCGTATCATTTAAGTATGTCATCCAATTACAATGGTTCATGCAAACCAGCGGTTTTATGGCTGGAAAAAGAGCGGGTAAAAATTATCATGCGCAGGGAAACAATCGAAGATCTATTGAAAAGAGATTTTAATATTTCCTGATCCAGCTTTGGATTGGGACGTTTTTATCCTGAATATGTGACATAAGTTACGGTATTCTTTTTTTTATTCGTGGGATAATTCACAAAATATTTAGTACATCTCCTTTTTCGGAGGCATCCAAATGCAATTAGTAAAAGACAGGTTTAATTACCTCTTCGGCTCCACCAAAGGGCTGATCCTCGTGGCGATCGCCATGATTGGAATCGTCACAGCTGTCTGGGGCATGCTCTCGGGGCCGATGGCGGAGATGGGCGTACGCGAAGTGGTCATTAAACTTCTCGGAATGAAGATCGTGCAAGCTGAGCGTGAGGGGCGTATTGTCATCCTGTATCACTCGATCGCGATGGCGATCATTGCGATCGAAACTTATATGATCACAAGCCTGCTCAAAATGAAACCCTTTTTCAAGATCGCCATCAATGCCATCATCACAGTTGGCTACATTTTGACGATGATCTTCGGTATGGGATTTGCTTACTTCGGGCACAACTGGGCATTTCATGGAATTTATATTTTTGGCTTGTCTTTGATCTTCTTTGCAGGAGTCCTACTGATCATCGCCCTTTGGCCATGGAATCCTGAATACTATGTAACAGATAAAGAATACGCTCATACCAATAAAGGAGCTGATCTGGAACGCGTGGCCTTCTTCGCCACAGCCGTAACGACCGTGATCTCGGCTTTATTCGGTGCAGTCCCAGGATCATACTTTGGCAACGGCTTCGAGACTTTTCTCGCTGAGAACATCATCCGCTTGCCCGAAAAAACTACAATGGAATACTCGATCATTGGTCACCTGCATATCATGCTGGCATTGATCTGTGTCATGATCACGCTCATCATCGGACGCTGGTTAAACTTCAAAGGCATCCTGCATAAAGTCGCTATGCCGCTGATGATCTTGGGAACCATCGTGCTCAACCTGGGAGTGTGGGGCGTGGTCACTCCGCTTGAACCTGTTGCGCATATGGTCATCTATGTCGGAGCAACACCGTCGATGTTTGCGGCGCTCCTATTGCTTATCTGGAGTTGGAGCAAACTTATCCGCGAAGGCACGGCTCATATTCAGAAACCAAGCTTCGGTCAAAAGATCGGAGCACTCTTGCGCGATCCTCTCAAATTTGGACCGACCTGGCAGATGCTTTTTATGAATTTCACAACCAGCGGAATTGGCATTTTCATGGCGATCAAGCTCGACGAAGTTTTTCGAGTATGGCCTGCCCGCGAAGAACGCATCGAACTGACAGGCCACTGGCACGTGCTCTCCGCCATCGTCGCCACTATCATTCTGCTTTACTTCGGTGACATGAACGGATTCAGAGGCAAACTGCGCCAGTGGTATGGCTGGAGCATCATCATCCTTTCAGATATTGCCTTTGGCGCCGTGACCGTTTTCGAGATGAAACGTCTCTTCGTACCAGAAGCCGAGCAGCAACCACTAGTCAACGGGCTTATGTATGCAATTGATTTCGGCCTCGGTATGCTGATGGTCATCCTGGCGGCATTGCTTGTATATCGTTTGATCGATCTCTTCAAAAATAAAGGACGCTGGATCGAAGAACTTGACCACGAGCTCGCGCGCGAGGTGGACAAATGAAACGTCTCTTTCTTGACTTCAGCCTGCTCGTTGCTCTATTGGCATCCTGCGCCCCCGTGGATTTAAACGCTGCCATTCCCACCTTCGAAACAGGCGTAGACTCAAACGCCTGGGCGCAAATCCCCGCAGGTGAATTTTATTTCGGTCAGCACGAAGATATTGAAACCACCGAAGCCTATGAGATCATGATCACCGACGTAACCGCCGCACAATATGCAGACTTTCTCAATGCCGCTCTCGCCGATAACTATGTAAAAACTGACGGCGGTCAAATCGTCGGCTTCTACCCAGGAGATAAGTTCCACGCGGTCAAGCATGAGGAAGAGATCAAAGCGGGCGATTGGATCTACATCCCGCTCAACGACTCATCTCAGAAAATTAAATTTGACGGTACAACATTCACCGTTCAAAAAGGATTCAAGAACCACCCAATGACGATGGTCTCCTGGTTTGGCGCACAGGGCTACTGTGAATACTTCAACAGCCGTCTGCCTACTGAAATGGAATGGGAAAAAGCAGGCCGCGGCACGGATGAACGTCCTTTCCCGTGGGGCGCTGAGATCATGCGCGAAAACGCCAACTTCTACTCAAGCCGCGACCCGTTTGAAGATATGTCCACTTTCGGTTCACGCACCAGTCCTGTTGGTTTTTACAACGGACAAAAATATGGCGATTTTCAAACTGAAGACTCTGCTTCACCTTATGGCCTTTATGACATGGCTGGCAACGTCTGGCAATGGACGGGTGATGTCTACGAAGGCATGCATTACCGTTTCATGCGCGGCGGGTCAAAAGACACCTACGATATGGATTTGCGATTATGGGTCCGCAACAATGCCACGCCTACTTATTTCAGCCCTGGTGTAGGTTTCAGATGTGTGAGAGATAAGTAAGAAAGTAGACAGGCTTGCAAGTAGACAGGTATACTTGCGGCTTGTAACTTATTTACTCGTATTCCCCCAGGAGTTCCATGACCGTCCAATCATCAATCATAAATCGTAAATCCAAGATCAAACTCTACTGGCCTCTCATAAAGAGCACCCAAACTGGGTTGCTTCTGGCAACAGGCATCGCAGGCTACCTCAGCGCGGGAACACGCATCGGCTTGCTGACCTTACTTGGTATGTCAATCAGCCTCTTCCTCGCCATCAGCGGATCCACCATCCTAAACATGTGGTACGACCGCGATATTGACGCGAAGATGAAACGCACTCACAAACGTTCCGCTGCATCAGGCGAGTTGGATCATAAGGAAGTCTTTGGGGTTGGCACAGCTGTCTCAATTCTTGGGATTGGCTGGGCAATCAGCATCGCACCGTTTTATGGTCTCGTAGTTTTTGCAGGCTGGTTCTTTGACGTGGTCATTTACACCCTGTGGTTAAAACGCCGCACTGCGTGGAGCATTGTCTGGGGCGGCATTTCAGGCGCCATGCCCATTCTCGCGGGCCGCGTACTTGCCATTGGTCACATTGATCTGGTCGGAGTTCTGCTCGCGCTCGCCATCCTCTTCTGGATCCCTACGCACACACTGACCTTCTCGATCAGATTCCGTGAAGATTACGCCAACGCGGGTGTCCCCACTTTTCCGTCCACATACAGCGATACATTCACGCGCGCTACAATTGCCATCTCATCAATGCTCGCCGCACTTGCGATCGGTTGGGCAAGTGTGCTCATCGGTATCAGCGCTGGTTATTTGCGTTTGATCGCCGTTCTAACAGCGGGTTTGCTATTACTGGCTTTCGCAACGTTCCGCGTTGAATCAGAGCGCGTAAATTTTGGCCTGTTCAAATACGCGTCACTCTACATGCTATCGTCCATGATCATCCTGGCGATGAAAGCATATTAATTATGAAAATGTCTGCGCTTGACCGCGTGCTTCTGCTCATCACCGTTTTCCTCTCCGCCTATCAGATCGTGATCGGCATTGACGATCTTTCCACCGCGCCCATCATCGCATACACCATTGCCTTCGGTGTGCTACTCGTAGCGGGATTACTGCTCATCATCCTCGGTTTTGATGTTTTGGAATCTCCCATCGTGGTCATTGTCTCGACGATCATCCCATTGACTCTTTCGCTGGGATTGGTCTGGGAGCACCTCGCATCCTATCGGACCGGTTATCTGATCTTCGTCCTCATCGGCTTCGCCGCTGTGACATTAACCCGCTCGATCACGATGCAGAATAAGCTGCCCATCACCACAATTGCAATCGTGCACGGCATCGCAGGCATAACAATATTCCTGCTGCCCATCATCCTCTCGATGCAAGGAGTGATGAAACCCGCCTTCGCATTGGTGGGCATCGGCGGTGCGTTAATCGGCATCGGCGGATTATTATTATCCTTCTTCAAAGCAGGCAAACCGATCTTATCAAGGGAAATGATATTAAGAATATTCCCTAGCCTGCTACTGCTCATGACAATTTGTTTTATAACAGGTTTCAAATTTGGATAAACACATAAACCCTAAAGGCATTCAAAACCTTTAGGGTTATTTTTTTGAAAAGGAGACTCACATGTTCAAAAATAGTTTCTTCGCAAAGTTCCTTCGTTTCATCGGGATTGTGTTGATGGCGCTAACCGGCGGTTTTACTCTGCTTGGCGGTATCGGCACAACCTGCGCTGCGCTCTTTCCAACCAAGTATGACTCAATGACAGCGCTTGCCCCCTTCCAATGGCTGTACATTCTCTTTGTGTTGACAGGAATCGTGATTGGCATCATGGGAATCCGTGCAACAATATTACTCATCAAGGGGACGGATAAATCCTATCGTGATGCGCTTATCTCGCTCATCGCAGGTGTAGTGATCGGCTTCATCCACATATTTGTCTCGCAAACATTACGCGGCAAATCCATGCCAGTGGACGCAGTCGTATACACCACGGTATTTACATTGATCATCTTCCTGCTCTTCAAAATTCCCGTCATCTGGCAGGGTGTGGATTTTTCAAAAGGCGACGCAAAATCCAACAAATCTGCTGGCAGCGCGGCAGCGATCTTACTGGGCTTGATGACTCTCACCATCCAATACTTGATGGCATCCACTCACACCTGGGATGGAGTCAACTTTGCCAATGTTTTCAACACGTCCCTTACATTGATCGGCGGCGGATTAATTTTGGTCGGGTGGGGGTTGTTGGTCAGCTGGGCAAAATTTTGGGAAACAGCGGGCAAGCTCCAATCCCAATATTGAAGCGGATAAACATCAAGTAAATAAAAACGACCCCGTTAAATCTGGCGGGGTCGTTCACTCTATCTCTACATTTTTTCAGATACGTTTCCTGTTTCTTTTCGCAGCTGCTCTTCCTGCACCATGCGAACGCCGTTGCTGACCTGATTGCTTACTTTGGCGATCTGCTCCTGCAATTGCATGAGTGTTTCAACAACATAGTTATCTGCATCGCCGCGAGTGGATTCGGCTTCGGCGCGCCCTTGACTGATGATCTGGTCGGCGCGACGCTGAGCCTCCTGCACGATAATATCCTTTTGCATCATCTGATCTGCTTTTTCGCGAGCCAGTTGTAAAGTGCGGTTGGCTTCTTCCTGCGCCTGCGCCATGACACGGTCGCGCTGCGCCATGACTTGTTGCGCCTTCTTCACTTCTTCGGGAATGGCTATTCGCATTTGGTCAATTAATTCCAACATGCGATCTTCATCCACAACGACATTGTGGGTAAAAGGCAAGGCCTTTGCATCGTTGAAGAGTTCTTCCAAGCGGTCAATGAGTTGAAGTATGTCCATGGTGCGCCTCGCAGGCAGTTTTCTAAAAGATGAAATTACTTTCCAATTCTAGCACAATTTAATCACGAAGTGAGTTTGGCGGAGAGTGCTCGCCCATATTAAGCACTTTGGCCTGCAAGGCTTTTTTGACGTGCGCAGGCACCATACTGGATACATCACCATTTAACGTGGCAATCTCGCGGACCGTGCTTGAGGATAAAAACGTATGCTGCTCGGCTGTGATCAACGCAACAGTTTCAATATCTTTTGCCAGTCGTTGATTTGCCAACGCCATACGGAACTCAAACTCGAAATCAGAGAATACTCGCAGACCACGCACGATCACTTGTGCGTCCATTTGGTGAGCAAAATCGATCGTGAGTCCGCTATAACCTGTAACCTTGATCTTTGGGTTATCTTGAAAAGCTTCCTGCGCAAGCGAAATCCGTTCTTCGGGCGAGAACAGCAAACTCTTGAGCGGCTTATCATACACAGCCATGATCACTTCGTCGAAGAGGCGCGCCGCACGCGAGGCAATGTCCATGTGCCCAAGATGTATCGGGTCAAACGTGCCGGGGAAAATTGCTCTAACCATGATTCTCCATTATCGTCATTGAAAGGAGGGCGTTTTCCCCGATGAAGCAATTTCCGATACGCACTGGAGATTGCTTAACGGAAAAGCCGCTCGTAATGACGAAATATAAATTAACTCACGTCCCCTTGGCCTGCGCCCCAAAATCTTTCAAAGGCTTCAGCAAGCAAGGTATGTTCAGGTTGTTGCAGATATGGGTCGCGTTCAAATAATGCTTGCGCCTGTGCGCGCGCTTTTTCGATCAAAGGTACGTCGGTGATACTGGCCATCTTCAATGTGGAAGCAAAGCCTGCCTGACGTGTTCCCAAAAATTCGCCGGGACCGCGCGTCTTGAGATCGAGGTCAGCCAGTTCAAAACCACTGTTGGTGCGGGACATGGCTTGCAGGCGTTCATTCTCTGTCGCATCTTCATGGGTTGGGATCAGCAGACAATATGATTGCGCTCCCCCGCGGCCCACACGCCCGCGCAGTTGATGCAATTGCGCAAGCCCAAAACGATCCGCACCTTCGATCAACATGACCGTCGAGTTCGGCACATCCACGCCCACTTCGACAACGGTCGTTGAAACGAGAATATCATATTGACCGTCACGGAACTTCATCATCACTTCATCTTTTTCAGCGGGCTTCATGCGTCCGTGCAAAAGACCAAGTTTGAGGTCAGGGAAAATTTCCTTTGACAACGTTTCAAAATCATCCACAGCGGCACGGGCTTCGATCTTCTCGCTTTCATCAATGAGCGGATAAACGATGAAAGCCTGTCGGCCTTCTTTGATCTGTCCGCGGATCAGGGTGAATGCCCTCTCACGTTCCTGCGGACGAAGCACATAAGTATTGATCGGCTGTCGTCCTTCTGGCATTTGATCAATGACAGAAATATCAAGGTCGCCGAAAACCGTCAACGCCAGAGAGCGCGGGATGGGTGTGGCAGTCATCACCAGCAAATGCGGGTTCGTGCCTTTACTACGAAGTTCCTTCCGCTGCTCAACACCAAATCGATGCTGTTCATCAATCACAATAAATTGCAGATCTTTAAACTGGACTGGACCTTCAATGACCGCATGCGTGCCGATCACCATTTTCACTGAACCATCCGCCAGCCCCTGACGGATCGCTTCTTTCTCTGCTTCGGACGTGCTGCCCACCAACAAGCGGATCTCACTCTGATTCAGAATGCCACCCTCGCCTGCCAGCATGTTCGTGAAGTTGCGATAATGCTGCTCCGCAAGAATGGATGTCGGTGCCATGATAGCGGCTTGTGCGCCAGTATTGACGACGATGGCCGCGCCCAAGGCCGCTACAACAGTTTTACCCGAACCGACATCACCTTGAACAAGTCTGTTCATAGGCTGACCAGAGTCCAGGTCCACGCGAATTTCTTCGACGGATTTTTGCTGGGCTTCTGTCAAAGTGAAGGGCAGGCTGGTTAGCCGAACATCCAGCCACTCACTCGAGACGGGAAAGCGGCGGCCTTCCACAGATTTCCAATCCCGTTTCTGGCGCAGCACTCCCATTTGCAAATAAAAGATTTCGTCAAAGCCGAGTCGCTCACGGGCCGCTTTGAGTCGATCCTGAGAAACTGGAAAATGAACCTGCATTAAGGCTTCACTAAGTGACACAAGTCTAGCGGCAAGTTTAATTCTGTCCGGAAGCGCGTCCACAACCGCGGGCGCCCAATGCCCCACCACTTGATTCATAACCCCGCGCAGCCATTTTTGCGTAATTTTTTCAGTCAGCGCATAAATGGGAACGATGCGGGCCGTATGCAGATTTTCAACTTCAACGGATTCCCAATCGGGGCTGTTCATCACGAGGCGGCCAAGGTACTGATCTACTTTGCCAGAGACTGAAATGGCGTCATCCTGCTTGAATCGATTCGCGAGCCACGGTTGATTGAAATACGAAAGGCGCAGCGAACCCGTTCCGTCGCTGATCACGACTTCAACAATAGACATTTTTCCACCGCGAATGGGACGCGTATGCACACTTTGAATTGTTCCAAGCACAGTGACCACTTCGCCATAAAAAAGTGACTTGATCGGTTTGAGCTGGCTGTAATCTTCATAGCGGCGCGGAAAATAATACAACATGTCGCCAAGATTGTTCATGCCAAGATTGACAAACGTTTCGGCATATTTGGGGCCGACACCTTGCAGCACGGTCACGCTGGCATTCAACGCGGCTGGCGTCTGACTGGTCTTTGCGCCCGGCACAGCTTCAGATCGTGGAGGGGGTGCCTGTCGCGGCTTTTGTTGAATCTTTTGTTGTTGCGGCGGTTGATTCTCTGGACGCTGAGAAGGCAACACAAGTTTTTCTACATTAGGGATCGCATCCTGTGCAGGTCTGAGCGGTTGACTCTCCATCGGAGACTGTGTCTGTGTCTTTGGCTTTTGCCCCACTTCGGGATAGGTCTCGCTAATGCGCTTCCATAATCCCTTGAGTGACTCAGCCCGTCCATCCGGACTAAGTTTTTCATAGGAGCGTAAACGCGACACGATAGCCTGTATCACTTCTTCGGCGACACCGTCTGCGCGGGCTTCGCCTTCCCAAAAGTCGAGCATCTTGGCAAGTCCGCCGATAATGGCAGTATTCACATATTTGTTTTCGTGTTCGAGACGAAAGAATTTTCTAAGCTTTTCAAGGGATGGTTGCATGGGGATTATTTTATCATGAGCGCATGTAAGAACTCGGGGGGTCTTAAAACCTTGGTGTTCTACATTACTTCTTTATCGCCGCAAATCCGAGCCCATTTGGACCAAGATGCGTGCCGATGACTGCGGTCACATTCACGAACAAAATATCACGCGGAATGAATTTTCGGGCGCGGTTCATTAATTCATTCAATAATTGCTTTGCGCGCTGTTCAGCATTGGTGTGCAAAATAGCGAGACGTTCCAAATCTCCGAGTCCGAGCAAATAATTGAGAATGCTTTCATCAGCCTGTTTCGTTGTGCGGACTGCGCCAATGGCTTTTACTTCCCCGTCCACTAATTCGATCATCGGTTTGATGGAAAGCAATCCGCCAAGAGCTGCCACCGCGCCGGGGACTCGTCCACTGCGTTTGAGATATTCCATTGTGTCTAGCGCGGCTGAAACTTGAAGCCGTTTGCGTGTGGAGAGTATTGCATCCAACGCGGGTTTCAATCCAAGTTCTGATTCTTCCGCAGCGGAGAGAGCTTGAAAACCAAGGCCTAATGATAGCGATCCGCTGTCTACACAGGTGACTTTATTTGGGAATTCCTTCGCCGCTTGGCTTGCTATATTGACGATGTTTGATAATTGACTCGCGGGATGAATGGAGATGATATGGTCACAGCCTTGTGAAAGCAAAGCCTCATACAGTGTGGTGAAATCACCAATGGAAGGGGCGGCAGTTGTCGGCGGAGTGAGAAGCGACGGCAATCGATTATAGAATTCTTCGCGCGTGATGCCGATCCCGTCCAAATATTCCTTGCCCTCTAAAACAAGAATTGTCGGCACAACCTGAATATGATGTTCTTCCACGAGATATGCTGGTAGATCGGAAGTTGAGTCAGTGACGATGCCGAGTTTCATTTTCAAAGTTTAACACAGGAAGAGTATCCAAAGTTAGGAAACTTTGAGCTCCATAAATTTCCCCATTGACATACTGTGTATTACACAGTATAATGTCATCAAGGTTGATATATGACAAACACTGAATCTCTCGATAATGTTGTCCTTGAACTGCGGCGTGGAGTGATCGTGCTGGCAGTGCTCAGTCAGTTGAATGACGAGCAATATGGATACTCTCTGCTCAAGCTACTTTCAGATCAAGGGCTGGAAGTTGACCAGGGAACGTTATATCCGCTTCTCCGTCGATTGGAAGCGCAAGGATTGTTGGGATCCGTCTGGAAACTTGAAGAGGCGCGTCCGCGCAGGTATTACGTAATCAGCGCGGAAGGAAAAAAGCTTCTGCCGAAGTTAAAGAAGGAATGGGCTGGCATCGTCTCTGTAATGAACGGAATGCTGGCGTAATAACGAAGGAGAAAGAATGAAACTCATAGACAGTTATGTGATTGAAGTTGGCAAACGCCTCCCGCTTGTGAAAGGGCGAAAGGATATAGAGAACGAACTTCGCTCTACGCTGGAGGATATGCTCGAAGATCGCTCGCAGAAAACGGGCAAACCTGTTGATGAAGAGTTGGAAGTAGAACTACTCAGGGAATATGGCGCGCCTCAAAAGATCGCCGAGACTTATAACCCGACTCCCTATTTGATCGGACCGCGCTTGTTCCCGATGTTCCTCATGCTCATAAAGATCGTGATCGCGGCAGTCGTGCTTGGCCTGACCATTGCCACTGGGATTCAGATTGTGACGCAATTTCCAATGACCGCTGCTGAATTGTTCAAGGCGATTGGGGAAGGCTTATTGAATATCATCTCTGCATCTATTGGCGCATTCGGAAATATAGCCCTGGTCTTTGCTGTGATCGAACGCTTTACCCCGTTTCCGGACTTCGATATGGGTAAAGACAATCAATGGGATCCAACCACTTTGATGAAAGAGCCTGAGCCACAGGATGTCAAGATGTGGGAACCGATCCTTGCCATTGTATTCACTTTTATCGTAATCAGTATTTTCAATTTCAACCGGCAATTGTTAAGTTTGAACTATGGGGATAATGCCATGTGGTTCATCGGTTTTGGGAATTTCGCAGGAGGCAAGTTCGGGACCATTCCATTATTCTCCGAGGCTTTCTTCCGCTGGCTGCCAATGATGAACACCGCCTGGGTGGCGGAGATCGTTCTCAATGGAATGCTTCTGCGTTCAGGCCGCTGGAACGTGTCGAACCGCCTGTTTTCCATCGGCATCAAGATTCTTCAAATTGCGATCAACGTGCTCCTGCTAACGGGGCCCTTTATCCTAGGAGTTACGGTTGATGCGCTGACCGCGACAAAATTGGTTGATGCAGGAATGGCGCATATAATTGTCTCTGGTTTACAGCAAGTCATTCCAGTTCTTCTAGGACTGGGAATCTTCGGCAAAATAATCGAAATTACATCAGCTGGATACAAAGCGGTCACGCAGAAACCCTCGACAAGCGCTTAATTCAAGTGCAGTTAGTAAACAAAAGCGGATACACACATGTGTGTATCCGCTTTTGTTTACTAATAGTCAAAATTCTATTCGATCGAAATAATGAATTGATAATGCGGCTGTCCGCCTTCCTGCACTTCGATTTCATGGGAGGAATATTTCGCGCGCACAACATCCGCAATGCGGTTGGCTTCGGCGTGCGGCATATCCTCACCATAGAAGAAGGTGATCAATTCATTTTCTTCAGCCTTGGCTTTTTCAAGCAACTCCATCACGCCCTGCTCCACCGACTCAGCCGAGACCACCAGCCTGCCGTCCAACAAGGCAATGACCTGGCCGTCCTTCACATTCACACCGTCTATTTCAACCGTACGGGTCGCTATGGTCACCTCGCCTGTTTTGGCCGAGCTCAAGGCACGGGTCATTTTTTCTGCAACGGCACCCAGCTCCCCGTCCGGCAGGAATGAGAGCATGGCAGACAACCCCTGCGGAATGGTGCGGGTCGGCACAACCATCACCTGCTTGACGGTCACTTCCCTGGCCTGGTTGGCGGCCAGGATGATGTTCTTATTATTCGGTAGAATGATGACCTTGTCGGTCGGCAGGTTTTCGAACGAGTTCAAAATATCCTGCGTGGATGGATTCATACTTTGCCCACCCGCCACGATCGCA
>CAIWRB010000206.1 GCA_903914955.1 uncultured Chloroflexota bacterium
AGGTCTGCCAAATTTATGCATCAAGACTCTATGTTGAATTACCGATCCAATTTGTTATTCATCCAAAAAAATAAAAAATTATAGTAGAATTGCACTCCCTGGGGCGATGGCGGAATCGGCAGACGCAACGGACTTAAAATCCGTCGGTAGTGATACTGTGAGGGTTCGACCCCCTCTCGCCCCACAAAAAATGTCATTGCGTAGAACCTGAGAAAATTCAAAGGGCGCAATGACAGTTTCGTCTACAAGGCAAAAATGTTCTTTAATCGCCAACAGCTTGAAGAAATCGAAGATAAAAGTCTTGCATCCTACGGATTGCGAAGCAAGGCCTCGAAAGGCCGCGCCTATTTGGATAGCGAACCTGATTACCGCACCTCTTTCCAACGGGATCGGGACCGTATCCTGCATACCACCGCATTTCGCAGATTGGAATATAAGACTCAGGTATTTATCAACTTTGAAGGCGACTATTTTCGCACCCGTCTTACGCATACGCTGGAAGTTGCCCAGATCGGCCGGACATTGGCTCGCGCTTTAGGCGCAAATGAAGACCTCGTTGAAACTATTTGCCTGGCCCATGATCTTGGACATTCACCTTTCGGGCATTCAGGCGAGATCGCGCTGGCAAGATTGATGAAGGACTTCGGCGGCTTCGATCATAATAAACAATCGCTGCGCATCGTCACAGAACTCGAGCAGCGCTATCCTGAGTTTCCCGGCTTGAATCTTACTTGGGAAGTGCGCGAAGGAATGGTCAAACACGAATCAGAATATGACATATCCGACGCGCGTGATTACAGCCCCGAACTGCGTGGTAACCTCGAAACACAGATCGCGAATGTAGCTGACGAACTTGCCTACACCACACACGATCTCGATGACGGCTTGCGTTCAGGAATGATAACTCCACAACTGCTTGAAGGGATCGCCTTGTGGGAGATCCTGCGTGAAACGTATAACTGGCATGGTTCAATCCTTAGTGACATGGAACGCCACCGCATGATCCGTCATCTGGTTGGTTTGATGGTCACGGACATGCTGCAATCCACAGAAACTCGGATCAAGGAATGCAAGGTGAAAAGCGCGCTGGATATTCAGAAACTTAAGCGCAACCTTATAGGCTATAGTGAGGAAATGCAGCGTCGCAATCGCGAAATAAAAGACCTGCTGTACAAAAAATTGTATCGCCATTATCGTGTGGTCAGGATGCAGGTCAAAGCGGAGCATAATATTTCAGAGTTGTTTCAGGCCTATCAGACTGAACCAGCCATGCTTCCGGATCACGTTCAATTCTTTATAGAAAAGCGTGGACTTGAGCGTACGATCTGTGATTACATTGCAGGCATGACAGACCGCTACGCCATCGAAGAATATCAAAAACTTTTTAATCCCTTTGAAAAATCATAATTTTTTCATAATAGGGGGAACGGAATACTTCCCCCATTCAAGTGGCAGAAAAATATAATATCAAGAGAGGAACAAGGCATGAACCAATCCAATTATCTCACCCCCGAAGGCGAAGCAAAACTCCAGGCTGAGCTACAGGAATTGAAAGGCACAAAACGAGAAGAGCTTTCCAAACGATTGCGCTCCGCCATACAAATGGGCGACCTTTCAGAGAACGCAGATTATCATAAAGCCAAGGAAGACCAGGGTTTCCTTGAAGGCCGAATTCAGGAACTCGAAGCGATCCTGCGTAACGCCACCATCATCAAGCAAACCCAGAGCAGCGGGGTTATTTTTATTGGTTCACATGTAACCATTCAAGAAAACGACCTTGAGCCAGAGACTTATCATCTGGTCGGTCCCACCGAAGCGGATCCACGCCACGGTAGGATATCTTACGAATCCCCGATTGGCCGCGCCTTGATGGATAAAAAAGTTGGAGATTTCGCCGAAGCGGAAACCCCCGGTGGCAAAATTATTTTTAAGATATTAAAAATTGAGTAGCACGTGATATTTCAAAAGAAAGTAATAAAAAAAGCCGCCCCGTTTTCAATATCGGAGCGGCTATTTTTTTATTGTTCAGCGTTTTGTTTTGGAGAATTTTTTAAAGGGTCTTGCTTCGGCCAGATGGCTAATTCCAGGGTAATACGCTCAA
>CAIWRB010000207.1 GCA_903914955.1 uncultured Chloroflexota bacterium
AGGTGATTTTCTATCGTGAGCTTGAAACCATTTTTGTTCCTGATGGTTGTCATAGTTCGAGCGCCTGGAGCAGGCATTGTTACAAAATTAGAGTGCAATCTTGCGCTTGGTTGTAGGTTTAGCACTCGCACACATTGACTGCTAGAAATAAAAATGGGATCGATTACCAGATGCTATATGAGCCTCATTTCATCAGCCCAGATAAACCCAAAAATTAATTATAGCACTTCATTTCTTTTTCATCCAAGAAATTAACATCCAACGGTTCTAAAAGGTGGGACAGGCAATCCGAATGCTTCGAAGACAGGCTCGCCATCCCATTCTGGTGGGATGGGTAAACCAAGTACAAAAGCGATTGTTGCGGCTGAATCCATGGTGTGTACTGGAGAGGTCAATTCACCAGGAAAAACCCGCGGCCCGCTGATGATCCACGGAATGGTCATATCTTCAGGCGCATCTGTGCCATGCGAGGTATCATGTCCGCCATGGTCAGAGGTGACAATGATGATCGTGTCTTCATACATACCGCGATCTTTTAACGCTTGAAGGATTGAACCAAAGGCTCTGTCGTCTTTAGCGTAAGCCTTCAATTGCAGGCGCGACATCCAGCCTTCCTCATGCCCTGCCAGATCACCGCTTGGAAAATGGACGAACATTAAATTGAAGCCAATTTTCACTTGATTGATGGCAAGTTTTTCAATGGTGGTGAAATCATCTATTTTGTCTGTTTCGTCAACGAAGGCAAAAAAATCGGTGCTGGGTGGCTCGGTGACCTGACGAAGTTTTTCCTTGCCAACCACCATCGCAGTTTGCAAACCTGCCCCGTGCACAAGATCAAAAATATCGGTGCCGCGTGCGTACCCATTTTGGGGGACGTATTCATTCCAGCGCACAATATGTTTGGCTGGGCACATCCCGGTCAACATGGATGCATGAGCGGGCAGCGTGGTACTCGGCATGATGGTCTGCGCGTTCAGTGTGTATGCGCCGCTTTGCATCAGCGACATCACATTGACCATTTTTGCTTCGGCAATTGCATCGGGGCGCAGTCCGTCAAAAGATACGATCAATACGCGTGAGATCGGTGGTGTGGGCGTGAATGTTATGGTCGCGGGAATAACTTCAGTAGGCTGAAGCGGTGTACTGCTTGAGACAAGAGTCACTGCTTGCGTAGGAGCAATTGTCGGCGGCAAGGGTGAAGCGAATGATCCACACGACTGCAAAATAATAATAACGAGTGTCAAAAGCGAGGTACGAAAAACAGGTTTCAGGGTGTTTCTCCAAAAAAGAATTTTATTCAAGGCTCATCAAAGGATTTGTGACAGGGGGCGACATCCCAACCTGACTGAAATAACATAAGTTATAAATCTGGCAAACGGATTAATGATCATTCCATTGATGGCAGGGCCATTGAACGCTTTCTGGATGAATTTTGAGTCTTGGCTTGCCGAAGGCTTCGTAAACAGGAATGCCATCCCAATCCGCTTGTTGCGGCAAGTCCAGTGCATAGGCAGCGGTTGCGGCTGTGTCCATTGTTTGCAGTAATGCGGTTATTTCACCGGGAATAATACCTGGCCCCGATGCGATCCAAGGAATGTGGAAATCTTCACTCACGAAGCCGGTATGATTCCTGTCGTGCCCGCCATGATCGGCTGTGATAATGATCAACGTGCTGTTTCGCAGTCCGTTTTCATCGAGTGCGGTTAATATATTACCAAGGGCTTCGTCGCCTTCACGTAAAACTGTAAATTGTGCATCAGACATCCAGCCATATTTATGTCCGCGCAGATCGGCGCCTGCGAAGTGAACGAACATCAACCCAAAACCTTGTGAGATTTGCGCGACCGCCTCTTTCGAAACCGCGGACTCGCCATAGCGTACTTCAAATACGTCTGTTGTTTCAGGCTCGGCAAGTTGCCTTAATTTATCCTTGCTAACGACCATCACAGTTCTCATGCCTGCCGCGTGAGCGAGATCAAATATATCCACACCTTTGGAGTAGCCCATATATTTATAATACCTGTCCAAGATTATGCCATTTTTCGCCATGCACAGCCCTGAAAGCATCGCAGCGTGACTGGGCAGTGTGGATGGATAAGCAACTGTTATCGCGTTCGTGAGTGTGTAAGCGCTGGTTTTAATTAACTCAAGCAAATTATCCATGGGTGCGGCTGCGATCGCATCAGGGCGCATTCCGTCGTAGCTGATAATAAGAACACGTTTGATTTCCCCAGAGAGCGGAGTGGCGGTTGGTTCGGGTAAAACATCTTCCACTTTTGCGGTTGGAGATGGCGAAAGTATGGCTGTAGGTGACGGGGTGATTGTTTGAGTCAGGAATGAAGTAGCTGTTTCAACAATTGATGGCGTTGCAGTGAAGTTCAGCGGTGGCTCAGATCCCCAAAGGTTGGGATTTGAAATACATCCTGTTAAAAGAAGGTATACGAATAAAATCCTAAAGTTTTTCATTTTGAGTATTGTACTTTACCTTTTTAAGTGGATTATTAAGCAAACGACACGTACACTGCAGATCAACGCAGCATACGTGTCGTATTTTAGCAGGAGACATGCTCTGCTTATTAACTTGTTATCGGATTATATTTAATTCCATTGATGGCAAGGCCATTGTACACTTTCAGGATGAATTTTTAATCTAGGCAGGCCGAAGGCTTCATACACAGGGATGCCATCCCAATCCTCTTGAAGCGGAAACCCTAAGGCGAGGGCAACGGTTGCGGCTGTGTCCATTGTTTGCAGAGACGCAGTTATTTCACCGGGAACAATACCCGGGCCCGATGCGATCCACGGAATGAGGAAATCTGCAATGACAAGACCGACATGATTTTTATCGTGTCCACCATGGTCAGCGGTGACAATGATTAGTGTGGTCTCGCGCAGACCGTTTTCATCGAGAGCGGCTAATATTTCAGCTAATGCTTCATCACCATGGCGAAGAACTTCCAAATACGAGCCGCCCATCCATTCAAATTTATGCCCGACCTTATCAGGGGTCGGAAAATGAACGAACATCAATCCAAATCCCTGGGTGATCTGTGCGACAGCTTCTTCGGCAATGGTAGCCTCGTCATAGCGAAGTTCAAAAACATCTGTTGTTTCAGGTTCGGCAAGTTGTCTTAATTTATCCTTGCCAACGATCATCACGGTTCTCATGCCCGCCGCATGAGCGAGATCAAATATATCCACCCCTTTGGAGTAACCCATATACTTAAAATACCTGTCATAGTTAATGCCATTCTTCTCCGTACACAGCCCTGAAAGCATTGCAGCGTGACTTGGCAGCGTGGAAGGGTAGGCAATTGTTATCGCGTTTGTGAGTGTGTAAGCACTGGTGTTCATCAACTCAAGTAGATTATTCATCGGCGCGGCCGCAATCGCATCAGGGCGCATTCCGTCATAGCTGACAATAAGTACCCGCTCAATGGTTGGCGCGGACGGAATTTCTGGAGAAATAATCTCGATGTCAGCAGGTGAGGAAATTGTACTGTCTGGAACATGCTTCGACTCTGGATGGGTTGGCGAAAAAAATGGAAGGGCAACTTTAATCGCGGCTTCCCAAAGGATGGGTGTCGAAACACTTCCCGATAGCAGGAGACACAAAAATAAAAGGCTGAATTTTTTCATATTGATATGATGAAAATCATATCAGCCTAATGAAGTAAACAGGATAAAGTTTGAGTTAAGATGAAATAAAATTCAGATAAACTTCGACCACCTACTTTAGGTTGAAATCATCCTTATGAAAGCTGCTTACGATTTAAGCATCGGCATTTTCAATCCGTGTCGTTTTGCAGCGTCTATGGCAATTTCATAACCCGCGTCAGCGTGCCGAGCCACGCCCATGCCGGGATCTGTTGTAAGAACACGCTCCAGTCTGAGGGCTGCTTCCGGGGTCCCATCTGCGACTATGACTTGTCCCGCGTGTTGACTGTAGCCCATACCCACGCCGCCGCCGTGATGGAAAGAAACCCACGTCGCGCCGCCCACCGCATTGATGAGCGCGTTGAGAATTGCCCAATCTGAAATGGCATCTGAGCCATCTTTCATGGACTCGGTTTCACGGTTGGGCGAAGCGACAGAACCAGAATCCAAATGGTCGCGGCCGATGACGATCGGCGCTTTTACTTTTCCGCTTGCCACGAGTTCGTTGAACATCAATCCAGCTTTGGCGCGCTCGCCATATCCCAGCCAGCAGATGCGTGAGGGTAATCCCTGGAATGGAACTTTCTCTCGCGCCATTTTCATCCAACGATGAAGATGCGCGTCATCGGGGAAGAGTTCCATGATGGCTTTGTCGGTGGTGTAAATATCTTCTGGGTCGCCTGAAAGCGCCACCCAGCGGAACGGACCTTTGCCCTCGCAAAACAGTGGCCGAATATAGGCGGGTACAAATCCAGGAAATTCGAACGCATCGCTCACGCCATTGTTGAAAGCCTGCTGACGAAGATTGTTGCCGTAATCAAAAACTTCTGCGCCCGCGCGCTGGAAGTTAAGCATGGCTCGAACATGCGTAGACATGGAATCCATGGACATCTCTTTATATTTTTCAGGATCACTGATTCGTAATTGATCTGCGGCTGTGACGCTTAATCCAGACGGCACATAAAACAAAGCCTCGTGTGCCGAGGTTTGGTCTGTGACCACATCGGGAATTACGCCGCGCGCGAAGAGTTCACTGTAAACATCCGCCGCGTTGCCGATCAACCCGATGGATCTGGGTATTTGTTTTTCTTTTGCGTCTTCAACGAGGGTCATCGCCTCTTCGAGAGTATCCACAACCATATCCACAAACCCGATGGCGCGGCGGCGTTCAGCGTGTTCGGGATCTACTTCGACAATCAATCCCACGCCTTCATTCATGGTGATGGATAAAGGTTGCGCGCCGCCCATCCCGCCCAGACCCGCGGTTAGAACGAACTTGCCTTTCAACGAACCCCAGCCTTTGAGTTTGGCGAGCGCGCCGAATGTTTCATAAGTGCCCTGCAAAATTCCCTGAGTGCCAATGTAGATCCACGAGCCTGCGGTCATCTGACCGTACATGATGAGTCCTTTTTTATCCAACTCATCGAATTTTTCCCAGGTTGCCCAATGCGGCACAAGGTTTGAATTCGCGATCAATACTTTTGGGGCATCTTTGTGACTCTTGAAAACGATGACGGGCTTGCCTGATTGCACCAGTAGCGTTTCATCCTCTTCGAGATTTTTAAGTGATTCAAGAATCGCATCAAAGGATTCCCAGTTACGAGCGGCTTTCCCGCGTCCACCATAGACGACCAGGTCGTCAGGCTTCTCCGCGACTTCGGGATCGAGATTGTTTTGGATCATGCGATAAGCGGCTTCGGACAGCCAGTTCTTGCAAGTCAATTGTGTGCCGCGCGGCGCGCGGACGATGCGAGAGGTAGACATGGGTGAACTCCTTGTTGGATTAAATAAAAAAAGCCTCTCGGCTATTATAGCCGAGAGGCTTCATTGAGTTAAACGTGTTTTATACCGGAACCTGACCAGTGTGTGCCATATCAGCAAAGTTCGTGTTTTTGAGTTTGCCAACTAATTCCTCTTGCGCATCACACCAGACCGGGCGTAAAGGGCAATCATCATCGAAGGTGCAAGCCCCTTTTTCACCAACACATTCATTGAGATGAATGGGGCCGTCAATCGCCTCGATCACTTCCAGCAAAGTGATGTCTTTTGCCGCGCGGGCAAGGACTACGCCACCACGCGCTCCGCGTGAAGTATGCAGGAGTCCCGCAATGGATAATTGTGAGACTATTTTGGCGAGAAAAGATGGTGGAATGCGCTGTTTTTCTGCGATTATACTTGTGGCGGTGCGTTGATCGCCGTTGCGTGCCAGATGAAGAATTGCGCGAACGGCATAATCTGCTTGACGGGTGATTTGCATAATAATCCTCTTGTGCTTATTTAAATAGGTAATTTTTACCGATAAACACGATTTTATTGCGTATTCAATAACAAGGCAAGTGATGTAGGTCATAGATAAATTATGACCTTTTTCTCCGAATTGTAGGGAGCAAAAATCAGATTCTGCTTGTGTTTCTAGATCACACCCAGCTTCTTGCCTACATTCTTGAACGCTTCCAAACCTTTATCCAGATCATCTTTTGAATGTGAAGCAGAGATCATCACGCGGATCCTCGCCTTGCCTTGCGGCACAGTTGGGAATCCAAGTGCCATGGCGAAGACTCCCGCGTCAAACAACTCGCGGCTGAATTTTTGTGCCAGAGGTGCTTCACCAAGCATGACGGGGGTGATGGGAGTTTCAGTTACACCTGTATTGAATCCAAGAGTTTTCATTTCGGCTTTGAAATATTTCGCGTTTTCCCAAAGTTTATCCACCAGATGAGTGGAGTCTTCGAGGATGTCTACTGCCGCAATACAGGCCGCCGCGTCTGGTACGGTGACAGCTGACGAAAATAGGAATGGACGTCCGCGCTGACGCAGCCAATCAATGATGACTGCTTTGCCCGCCACGATTCCGCCCATCACGCCGAATGCCTTCGACATCGTTCCCACTTCCACATCCACTTTGCCGTGCAGACCGAAGTGATCCACTATGCCGCGCCCGCCTTTGCCGAGTACGCCTTCTCCGTGAGCATCATCCACCATCAAAAGAATTTCGTATTTTTTTGCTACTTCATAAATATCAGGCAGGGGCGCAATGTCACCGTCCATGCTGAAGACGCCGTCGGTCACGATCAACGCGCGGCGGTATTGACTGAGATTTGTGTTGATCTGTTCATCCAGTGATTTCACATCGTTGTGTTCATATGGGATGATCTTCGCGCCTGACAGACGCGCACCGTCAATGATCGAAGCATGATTCAATCTATCAGAGAATATCACGTCTTCCTTGCCAACCAGTGCGGGCAGGGTCGCCAAGTTTGCGGTAAAGCCTGATTGAAAAGTGATGGCTGCTTCGACGCCTTTAAATTGCGCAAGACGCTTTTCGAGTTCAACATGCAGAGACATTGTGCCTGCAATCGAGCGTACGGCTGCGGGCCCCACGCCCATTTCATCGGTTGCTTTTTTTGCCGCCGCCACCAGCGCGGGATGATTCGCCAATCCCAGATAATTATTCGAGCAAAAGTTCAAAACCTTTTTGCCATCCACCACCAGCCACGCGCCTTGCGGCGAGCCGATCGTGCGGATGTTGTTGTACAGCCCCTGTGATTTCAGATTATCGAGCTCTTGTTGGATCCAGTCCGTTTTTGACATGCTGATCTCCTTGGTTGAGAATACAAATTTATTATAGCGATGGCACAAAAAAAAGATGTCACGAATTATTCATGACATCCATTTATCATTCATTTTTGATTTCTGCCAGCAGTCCCAGCTCTGCCAAAGCCTCCAACACTTTTTGGATGGCTCCTTCTTTGACCACCGCCGCCGTTGGACTTAATAACTCGCCTAAAAATTTACCCGCCTTCGACTTGCGCATCTCATCCATGATCTCGGGCCTGTTGACTCTTAGCACAAGCAGATTCTCCACCCGGGCCTCAGTGCCGTGCGCGTCCCATTGTTTGAGAGCCTTCACCAATGCAGGCGGGACATTTCCATTGGTGTATTTGACCAGCAATGATAATAATTGTTCAGCTTTAAGTCCCTGCTCTTTGGCATGACTCAATGATTGTGCGGTGACTTGATATTTATATTCATCAGCATATTCTTCGCCCCATTCACAGAAGCGCGATATTTGGTAACGCGCAGCGCGCGAAAAATATCGAGGGACAGCGATTTTTCCGTTTGATGAAACAGCAATTTTCCCATCGAAGGTCAAAGGTCGAAGGTCTGACTTTAGACTCTTCGACTTGATTTTAAATGCCGTCGCTTCTTTTCCCTCTTCTGGTGAAGCCAGATCTGCCACGCCAAGCCAGTGTAAAATTTGAATGAAGTACTTTATCAACGCGCCATCCACCTGATCCCAATAGGCAAATCCGCGCAGATATTGACCATCAGATTCACGCTTGATGAACCACGAATCATAATCACCAGCGGGGCGTTGATAATCAGGAAATTTTTCTTTTATGCCGCGGATGAAGGCGGGGATGCTCCACCATTTATCTTGCGGAATGGAATTAACCAAATCCAGCAAAAACTCGCGCGTCACCAGGGGCTGATTCTGCCACTCACCTTCGCAGATAATATTTTGTATCAATCGCAATTCGTCAAAAGTATGTGACGATTGCCAAGCTGCAAAGAGTGTTTTCAAAGAATCTGCGCGTGGAGCTTCGAGGAAGGATTTAATTTTTTCAGCTTGAGGCGAGCCTTTTTTTAGTAATTCTGCTGTTGTTAAAAGTGATTTAAGTTGAGCGCCAAACACCTGCGCCGAAGTTCCAGCGCGGTATTTCCAATCTGATTTCCCCAAACGCAGCGCGGCCAGAAAAGTTGTGGCATCGTCAAGGATATGATCTGTTGCGGGAATCTCAAATGTTTTTTCAACAGGAGTCGCGGGGCGGCCCAAAGGTTCAACAACTATTTTTTCTGTATCGTCTGATAATTCCTTCATTTCTTCGTGTATGATCTCGAATAAATCGTCAGGAATGTATGCAAATTCCTGTGCGCCTTTATCGGTATCAAAGAATGCTTTGGCTATAAGTCCGCGATAGAAAAGGATTTCGGCTGTTGAAACGGGTTTGAGGTGCGGACGTTCACGGTCACGTTTGGCTTCGCCCATTTCGCGGATCTCGCCGAATTTGCGTGCGAACGAAACCCATTCCATTTTGCCATTTGATTCAACGATGGCATTCAACGCGGAGCGTGGGTCAGCGGGGAGAATGTCTATTGTTTCAGTGACAGCTTCCAGGTCAAGGAAAGAAGCGCACAGTTCTTCGGATGCCGAATCTACTTCGCTCGTTTCCAGTTCAAGTCCCCAGGATCCTGCTATGATG
>CAIWRB010000208.1 GCA_903914955.1 uncultured Chloroflexota bacterium
CGATGTTATCGTGGGTATCAACTTATTGAGGGAAGGTTTGGATTTACCCGAAGTTTCTCTTGTGGCAATCCTGGATGCAGATAAAGAAGGATTTTTACGTTCGGGTACGGCATTAATTCAGACGGTTGGCCGTGCTGCTCGTAATTCCAATGGCAAAGTAATCATGTACGCTGATCGAATGACAGATTCTATGAAATTTGCAATAGGAGAAACGAATCGCCGAAGAGATAAACAAATAAAATACAATTTGGAACACGGAATTACCCCAATTAGCATTCATAAAGCTATTCGAGATATCACTGACTCATTATCTGTTGAGGGAAGAGAGAAGGCGATGGCTGTTAGCGAAGAGAGGGGAGCTTATCGAACAGCGAATAAAAAAGAAGCCTCGAATCGAAAGGAACTGGAGAATCTTGTTGCTGAACTGGAAAAGCAAATGAAAGAAGCTGCAAAAAATTTGCAATTTGAACGCGCTGCAGCAATTCGGGATGAGGTGTTCGAATTAAAAGGCATTCTTGCGGATGACAACAATATGAAACCCTGGGAAAGAATAAAACTTCTAACTGGCGAACATTAATTATTCAAATTAAACCGATTCTAAAATAAAACCCAGTGGGGATCAAAATCAAAGTAATATGGTTCCCATCAGATTAGTGGGAGATTGGCAGGAATATAGCCAATCTGAACGATGACGTGCAAGCGGAAATTTTCGAACAAGTGATAGCCATAAGCACGTCGAATAATTCCACGGATAGCGTTATTCAATCCTTCCACAACGCCGCTGGAGAAGCCTTCGTTGAAGTAATTCAGGAATTCGTTCCACCAGTTTTGGAGTGTATGTGTGAACTTTACCAACTGAGATAAATCAGTCGCCTGGGCTTCGCACACCCACGCGCCCAAGAAACGTTCTGCCTGTGGTCGATTTTGGATTGTGTTGGCAATCAGGGCGAATTTTTCTTTCAACAAATATGCGGTTCGCAACTCTGGAAAGGCATTCAAGGCTATCTGGAGTTTGGTTTCTTCTTCGAGTGTCAAATCTGCGCGGTTTCTCACCAGAATCCAGCGCGTACCTTTGAGAAGTTCATAGGTGACTTTATCAGATTTGGCTTGTAAGTTGCGTCTGATCTTTGCGATGGCATCATTGAGTTGTTTCATCACATGGAAGCGGTCCGCAACAATTTCGGCATGGGACAATTTGGTTTTTATCACTCCGCGGTAGGGTCCCCACATATCCATCGCTACCAGGCGGATCGCCTTTCGTTCATCTTCTTTCAAGCCATCCAACCATGCTTCCAGAGCTTTCTGGCTGCGTTCTGGCAAAACGGCAATCACATAATGGCGTTCCAAGTCAGTCAAAACCAATGCAAAATGCTTATGTCCCTTGCGTAACGAAATCTCGTCGATCCCAAGACAACGTACAAACGCCCGTTTTTGCTTCTTCTCTGCTCTTTTTGCCCAGCGTCCGAAAATACTTCTGGCGGTTTCCGGGTGCAACCCTTCTCTTTCTGCCACTGCTTCAATATCAGTATGTTGGCACTGCTCATACACATTCAATTCATATTCCGTACTTGTCCGACGCTTATTCTCAATCCAGGATAACTCTTCAGTGAATGGTTTCTTACATTGCTTGCAATCGAAGCGTCGTGCTGGAAAATGTACATACGTCGCTTTTCCCCAAATATCCAAGTGGCGAATACAACGCTCTTCACTCTCATGCACGGCTACGCTCAAACATTTACAGTTTGGACAAACTGCCACATCGAGGGCATGTTCAGCAAAAATATGCAACACATCTCGCCCTACTTCTTGCTCTTCAATGGCGTATTCCGTCACCACCATTCCTGGGAGCCCTAATAATGTGCTCAATGTGCTTGCTGTAACTCGTTTCATAATTAATCCTGCCGCTCGTTTTGTTGCGCGTGCTGCGTCTCGTATGATTTTTACTGAGCTATTGGGCAGTAACGGTAACATTTTCATTGCCCAAGGATACTCAATTTTTACTTCATTCCCCCACTAATCTGGGGAGAACCA
>CAIWRB010000209.1 GCA_903914955.1 uncultured Chloroflexota bacterium
GATTATCGAAGTTATGCTTGCGGCTCGCGTGACCGTCAACGTGTCATAAAGGATTGTACTCAGGCACACCGGATCCACGCAGGTAAAGCCGAAAGGGCTATTTTGGGTGCTGTACTAAACCGTATCCTGTCACCTGAATATATCGACGACCGACTCGCAGAATTACAAAACCAATTGACCGATACAAGTAAGATAGACCGCAAAATAGATGAAGTCAATCATATGCTTGTCATAACTTCGCGCTCAATTAATCGCTTCATGAAACTTGCTGAGAAAGCTGGTGACCTGGACGAGATCGCCGTTCGATTAAAAGAACTCAAATATGAAGAGTCCGAACATATCACGCACATAAGAGAACTGAAAGCAAGTCGCGCGGTAAACATGCCACAAATCACTCGTCCAGCTCTTGACCTTGTCTTTGCCACATGGCGTAATCAAATCCAAAGTGCAACAGAAAAAAACGATGTGCTGACAGTCAAAAAATTACTTTCTCAGTTTGTACAAAAGATTGAACTTGGATACAAGTCCGCTATAGTTCACTATACTTACCCTGTTGAGATTCCTGCCAAAGAATTAGTATTAGTCAGCGCCCACAAAAATCCTGCGAAAGCGGGGTTTTGAATTTCCGTTATGTCTTCAATTTCTGGGGTTCGAGCGCTCTGCGTCAGCGCCCACAAAAATCCTGCGAAAGCGGGGTTTTTCGTTAATTCTGATTTCTCCCTCTGCTATAATCGTATTCATGATTCTCGTTACAGGCGCAACAGGTTTTATCGGACGCGCGGTGGTGCGCCAGCTTTCATCCATTGGGTACCCATTGCGGACGTTGATCCGTCCTTCGCCGCGCACTCCACGCCTGCCCAAGGGTGTATCTGTGGAGGTGGCGGTGGTATCTCTTGCGGATGTGCGTGGTTTGCGCGCGGCGCTGCGCGACGTTGATACCATTATTCACCTTGCCAGCGCAGAGAATCAAGGCGGTCGTGGAAATCTTTTAGTAGCAGATATTCAAGGCACCGAAAATCTTGTTGAGGCCGCAGCAGATGCGGGTGTGGATCGGATCGTTTATCTTAGTCATATTGGTGCGGCGCGCGCTTCGGGGTATCCTGTTTTCAAGGCAAAAGGAATTGCCGAGGAGCACATCCGCAATGGGAAGGTGCCGTATACGATCCTGCGGAGTTCGCTGGTGTATGGCGCTGAAGACCACTTTACAAATAATCTTGCGCGGCTGATTCGTTCTTCATTTGGCGTGTTCCCGATCCCATCCGGTGGGCGGAGTGTTGTGCAGCCTGTTTGGGTGGAAGATCTGGTGACCTGCATGTTATGGTCTCTTGATAATAACGAGACGATCAATAAAGTTTATGAACTTGGCGGAACAGAATTTTATACTCTACAGCAGCTCATTGAAACCATCATGGATGTCACACATAGGCGGCGCTATCTCGTGCCGTTATCACCGATCGCATTGCGCGCACTGACAGTGTTCTTCGAAGGTGTAAATCCAAAGTTCCCCATCTCATCTTTCTGGCTCGATTATTTTGCCGTGAACCGCACCTGTGCCATCGATTCCATGCCTCGTATTTTTGGCCTGATGCCCGCGCGTTTTTCCTATCGCCTTGATTATCTGATCCGCCAGCCATGGTTTCAACGCGCGTGGAATATTGTCACTGAAAGAATTTCATCAATACGCCCCCGCTAAAAATGTTGGATATAAAAATTAACCTGATCGAAACACCAGAAGAAATGCGTCTCGTTGAGCAACTTCAACGTGACGTTTGGCCCGGCTCCGAGACGGATATCGTGCCCTTGCACATGCTCATCACCATCGTGCATAATGGTGGACTTGTGCTTGGCGCCGTTGAAGATGAAAAGCTTGTCGGTTTTATTCTTGGTTTTCCTGGTTTTGAATCCACGCCCGATGGCCCCCGCCTCAAGCATTGCTCGCACATGATGGGCATTCATCCCGATCATCGTGATGGGGGTATCGGTTTTGCGCTCAAACGCGCGCAGTGGCAAATAGTTCGTCACCAAAGTCTCGATCACATCACTTGGACGTATGATCCCCTGCTCAGCCGCAACGCGTATCTTAACATCGCAAAACTTGGCGCGGTCTGCAGTACCTACCGCCGTTCAGAATATGGCGAAATGCGGGATGGACTTAATGCCGGACTTCCATCAGACCGCTTCCAGGTGGATTGGTGGATCAATACACGTCGAGTTGAAAGCAGATTGGGAAAGCGCCCTCTCCCGACACTCAAACTGAATCCTGTGATGCGTTCCGGTCTGAGTCCATTTTATTCGATTCGCGATTCTCATCTGACCGATAGCCTGCCGCATCCGCCCGAGCATGTTCCGCCCTTTGAGGAGCGCCTGCTTCTCGCCGAGATCCCTGGCGATTTTCTTGATCTCAAATCAAAGGATTTTACTCTGGCCCGGGATTGGAAGTTTTTCACTCGCGAACTTTTTGAGACCGCATTCGCTAAAAATTACATTGTCACCGATTTTATATTTGACAACAGTGAAGGCAGCCCGCGTGGACTATATGTCTTAACTCACGGCGAAAGCACCTTGGATGAGTTTGAATAAAAAATTCAAAAAAAAGAGATCCCGCAAGGGTGTCTCTTTTTTTTGAAGAAAATATTTTATCTCCGAGCGGCTGAAGAATTCTTCTCATTGCGTCCCATGGCTGTCACGCCTACTGGATGATAAGTCGGTTCCGATCGATTTGAGGTATAGCCGGGAACAGGCTTGGGCGCAGGGCGTGGATAATTAGCTGAAGGTTGGCTTGGACGAGAAACTGGCTGAGCGGCCTGTATCGGGTTATTCCGTGGAGTTGCAAAATGGTCATGAACATCCGCAAGTGTAAAGAGTCTTTCACCTGCCACAGAGAAAGTGCCAATGATCAGCACGCGGATCAACCAGACCATCGCCGCCACAAAGATCGGCACGATCTTGATCATGGTGGTCTGACCTACCAATGAGCCTCCCGCTACACTATGATTTAGGATGGCTACAGAAACGCCCCACCAGGTCAACATCGCATTGAATGCCGCGGCGAGCAGCCAGGCACCAAAGAGATACCAAACTTCGGCTGGCTCGTCGCGTCCCTGTTCAGGAGTGAAGATGCGGGCAATTCCTGCAAAGTCAATTCCACAGAAGGCAAAAGCCAGGATGGCAGACCAGTGCATCCCCGCGAATTTTAGATCGCCGAGAACATCCCGCAACGCGAATGAGGTTGTGCCAAAATTGAATAACTCGAAAGCCAGCAGGGCAGTGATGAGAATACTTCCAAAGATCGCGCCGCGTTTCAGGGCAGTGCTTTTCAGGAATGGAATTATTTGAATGTTGAGGGAACGGTTCATGGGAGTTCTCCTTTTTGTAACCATACTAGGTAAGATTGATAATGTCTAATATAGAACACTTGTTCTAATTTGTCAAGCATGGATTTGTTGCAGAATCATGACCCAATAAACATGACCCAATAAACACTTGACATAATTCAGTGGCTGAATTATGATTATATGCAATAAGGTCTATTGCCTTACTAGGAGATACAAAGCATGAGACTTTCCAAACGCGGTGAATATGGTTTACGGGCCATGATCGTTCTGGCGGAACCTGTCGACAAGAACTCCATGCCTGTGGTGCAGATCAAGGAGATTGCTCAACGAGAGCAGATTTCAGCCAAGTTCCTTGAGCAGATTTTGCTTGCGCTCAAGAACGCGGGCCTACTCCACAGCAAAATGGGCGTTGGCGGCGGGTATTACCTGGCCAGGTCCCCCAGAGAGATCACGCTTGGCCAAATTTTTCGTGTGTTGGACGGTCCCGTTGCTCCGATCAAATGTGTCAGCCAGATGTCGTATGAGCCATGTGGCTGTCCTGACGAGCAGACCTGCGGCCTGCGGCTGGTGATGGGTGATGTGCGGAATGCCATCGCCGATATTCTCGACAATACCAGCCTGGCCGATGTGAACAAGCGTCAGATTTCCGTCCGCAAAAAGCTCGGCATAAAATAGATAATAAACTGCGTACGGGGGAGCACGTTTTTATTTATTTCAAAAGTATACTAGTACTATAGACTTTATAATACATAAACAAATTGGAGATGAAATATGCAAAAATTTACTTTAACACTTGGCTCAATACTAGTTGTTGTTTCCATGCTTTTGGCTGGATGCAACGCCAGTACTCCCACACCTGCCCCAGTTGCAGCCACCGAATCCCCCGTCAATACAGCGACTGATGCTCCCATAGTTCCTACAGCCACAGAGCCACCCCTCAGCGGCACCATCTCAGTTTCAGGCGCATTCGCCCTCTATCCCATGATGACCGTTTGGGCGGCTGAGTTCACCAAACTCCACCCTGATGTGCAGTTCGATGTTCAAGGCGGCGGAGCAGGCAAAGGCATGACTGATACCATCGCCGGCGCAGTGGACATTGGCATGATTTCCCGCAGCATCAAACCGGAAGAGGAAGCCAAGAATATCTTCTGGGTGTCTGTCACCAAGGATGCAGTCTTCCCGTTGGTCAGTGCAAGCAATCCAGTGGCTGCCGACCTCACCGCCAAGGGAATTACCAAGGAAACCTTCAACAAAATATTCATCACCGGCGAGATCAAGACCTGGGGCGAAGTGGTTGGCAAACCTGAAATTACAGATGAAATCCATGTTTACACCCGCTCAGATTCTGCCGGCGCAGCCGATGTTTGGGCACAGTTCTCAGGAGCCAAAGTCCAAGCCGACATTCTGCTATCAGCCATCGCTGTCAATGGCGAGCCAGCTCTGGTGGACACCGTCATCAAGGATCCGCTTGGGATCGGGTTCAGTAATTTGAATAGCGTGTTCGATGTCACCAGCGGCAGTCTTGTAATTGGAGGACTGATCCCGCCGATTGATGCGAACGGAAATGGCTTAGTGGATGGCGCCGATGAATACTACCAAACCAAAGCGGATGCGGTCGCGGCGGTATCTTCAGGGAAGTATCCCTCACCTCCATCACGTTTTGAAAATCTGGCGACTCTCGGAAAACCCGCAGGACTGCCCCTGGCTTTCATTCAATGGATATTGACTGATGGACAACAGTATCTTGATGCAGCCGGTTACGTTCCGCTGACACCCGACCAGCAAACTGAATCACTCAAAAAGATCCAATGACCCAACAAAATCAATCTGTTAATTACGAAACAATCACCAAACCAGAAGGCCGGCATGCCCGGCCTTCTGGCGCTGCTCATCGCAGGCGGCTGGATCAAAACGTGCGGCGGACATTCCTGGTTGTCACATTGCTGCCGATCTTGCTGATCAGCATAGTAACGATCTCCCTAATCGTACGTTCCTGGCCGATCTTAAGCGCTTATCCTCTAAAGGATTTATTTCTAGGAACCATCTGGAGGCCGGACAAAGGATTGTTCGGCTTCTATCCTTACATCGTCGCCACGTTTTGGGTGACAGCCGTCGGCGTTCTATTGGCCACGCCTCCTTGTATTCTCGTTTCGATCTATCTTTCGGAATATGCTCACTTGCTCACGCGCACGATCGCCAAGCCCATCCTTGATTTGCTGGCAGCCATACCGCCTGTGGTCTATGGCGTGTGGGGATTGGTAGCCATAGTCCCGTTTGTGGATAAAGTGCTCGCGCCGTTCTCTGAGCGTTGGCTGAGTTCTGTTTCGATCTTTAAAGTCAACCAGCCGACGGGGTTTGGCATCCTCGCGGCGGGAATCGTACTGGCAGTCATGATCGCACCGTTGATCATCTCTGTTATGTACGAAATTTTTTCCACAGTTCCCAACGACTTGCGTCACGCATCCCTTGCAGTTGGTGCAACTCAATGGCAGACGATCCGCACCGTTGTTCTGCCGCAAGTGGCGCCGGGCATTATCGCGGCCCTTGTCCTTGGGGCATCACGTGCGCTCGGTGAAACCATCGCAGTTCTGATCGTAGTGGGGAATGTGCCCAAGGTGCCGACCTCGATCTTCGATGCAGCCTATCCGCTTCCGGCTTTGATCGCCAACAACTATGGGGACATGATGTCCATCCCGTTATATGACTCAGCCCTATTATCTGCGGCTCTGGTTTTATTGATAGTCATTCTGATCTTTAATATTCTTTCCATGCTGGTGATCCAGCGCATGTTGAGGCGAAAATGGGCTTCTTAAAGAAAAAACGCTGGCAAAGACGTCATCTGGTGGAAACCTTCATGAAATTCATCATGAGGTTTTCGCTGGTAATAGTGGCCGGTTCGCTGGGATTGATTCTGTGGATCGTTGTGGTACGCGGCACGCCCGCCCTTTCATTGGATATGGTCACGAAAATTCCGGAAGGAGGATACTACATGGGCAAGGGCGGCGGAATATTGAACGCCATCCTCGGCTCTTTATATCTGGCATCAGGCGGGACCTTATTGGCAATGATCTTCAGCGTGCCGATTGCAATGTATCTCAAAACTTATTTAGGCGATTCAAAATGGGGATATTATGTGCGCCTCTCACTGGACGTCCTTTGGGGCATCCCATCCATTGTATACGGCGCATTCGGTTTCACGTTGATGATCGCACTCGGCCTGCGCGCTTCCTTATTGGCTGGCATCATCATTTTGGCACTGATTGAACTTCCGATCATGACCCGCGCAATGGACGAAGTCATCCGCCGCATGCCTATTGATTTGGAACATGCCGCCCTCGCTCTCGGCTCAACAAAGTTTGAGGTGGCGCTGCGCGTGGTCACACGGCAGATGCTGCCGGGGATTACAACGGCCATCTTATTAGGATTCGGCCGCGGAATTGGTGATGCGGCTTCGGTATTATTCACAGCAGGCTATACCGATCGAATTCCTACATCATTAATGCGCCCCACAGCATCCTTACCTTTGGCGGTTTTTTTTCAACTTGGCTCGCCTTATCCCGAAGTGCAGCAACGTGGGTATGCCGCCGCCTTGATCTTGACCATCATCGTGCTTGCGGTCAGTCTTGGCTCACGCTGGCTATCAGCGCGCCTCAACAAATACACGATCAAATAAAGGAGCGTAATTATGGATGCTCATATTCAAGTAAAAAATCTAAATGTCTATTACAGCAAGCAGCAGGCTTTGAAAAATATCAATATCGAAATCCCCAAGAACCAGATCACTGTGATCATGGGACCTTCCGGCTGCGGTAAGACCACATTACTCAAAACCTTTAATCGTTTTCTTGAACTCACTGGCGGCACGCAGCTCACTGGTGAAGTTTTAGTGGATGGACAAAATATATATGACCGCGATGTGGATGTGACCGAAGTCCGCAAGGTGGTGGGACTGCTCGCGCAGCGTCCTTCGCCATTGCCAATGTCGATTTATGATAATGTCGTCTATGGAATGAACATTCATCGCATGAAGAAAGACCGCAAGGAATATAAAGCGGCGGTGCGGCATTATCTCGAGATCGCCGGGCTTTGGGATGAAGTCCACAAAAGATTACATGACCCCGCCACCAGTCTGTCCATTGGGCAGCAGCAACGCCTTTGCCTTGCCCGCGGGCTTGCCGTTGAGCCAGAGATCATTCTCGGCGACGAACCCACCTCCGCGCTGGACCCGATCTCTTCGCAAAATATCGAAAGCCGTTTAATTGAATTAAAGAAACAATATACAACAGTGATCGTGACGCATACTCTGCGTCAGGCCAAACGTCTCGCGGATTACGTGATCTATATGTATTTGGGGGAAGTCATTGAGGCTGGTTCTGCCAGAGAGGTTTTCAATGATCCACAGCATGAACGCACACGAGCCTATCTTGAAGGACAGATATAAAAGTGGTTATAATCCGTTCATCATGAAAAATATACGCGTAATTCTGATTACTTTAACGGTACTTGCCTTCTTTTCATCAGCCCGCGCGCAAAGTGATGCGCCGATCGTGATCGTTATGAAGGCAGACGGTCCCATCATGCCCATCATGGAAGACTATATCAAGCGCGGCATACTCACAGCTGAACAAAGAAAAGCTGACGCGTTGATCATTGAGCTGAATACTCCGGGCGGTGAGATCATCACCATGAAAAGCATCATCGCAGATATCCGCGCCAGCAGCGTGCCAGTGATCATTTATGTCAGCCCGCGCGGCGCATGGGCCGCATCTGCCGGGGCGCTGATTACAATGTCGGGCCACGCAGCCGCAATGGCTCCTGAGACATCCATCGGCGCGGCCAGCCCGGTGGGCGGAAGCGGTGAAGATCTTGGTCTGACGATGAAGGCCAAGGAAATGGAGGCGCTAAAAGCAATTGTTCGCACGCTTACCGAACGGCGCGGCGAAAATGCCACCAAACTCGCTGAATCCATGGTGGATAGCGCCAAAGCCATTACTGTCAATGAAGCCCTCGAGGCCGGGTTGATTGACTTCATCGCGAAAGATACCGCAGACCTATTAAATCAACTCGATGGATTTAAAGTGGAAACCGTTGACGGCCAGATCACTTTGCACACAAAAAATGCAACGACGCAGCCGCTTAATGTCAGCTTCATTGAACAACTTATGTTCATACTGACCAACTCCAATATAGCATTTCTTCTGCTCGCGATCGGTGTGCAAGCCATCCTGATCGAGATCTCAAGCCCCGGCGGATGGGCGGCCGGCTTCATCGGAGTGATCTGTCTGACGCTTGCCATTTATGGCATGGGCGTGCTATCTGTCAACTGGTTTGGATTCGTCTTCCTCCTCATCGCCTTCGTGCTTTTTATCCTTGATATCAAAGCCCCCACACACGGCGCGCTGACTACGGCCGGCGTGGCCTCATTTATAGTTGGCGCACTCGTATTATTTAATTCGCCGGGTACACCGCAATTTCAGCGCGTGTCAGTTCCGCTTGTGGTGAGCATGGGCGTCTTTCTCGGTTTATTGTTTTTTGGCATACTTCTTCTGGCGCTGCGTGTACGACATAGGCCTGTTCAAACTGGGGTGGAGACAATTCCTGGAAAAACAGGAACAGCTAAAACGTCGATGGAAGATGCGGGGCAAGTTCAATTAGGAAGCGAATTGTGGAGCGCAGAAAAATCCACTGAATCAGAATCCATCAGTAAGGGTGATTCGGTTGAAGTTGTCGAAGTTCGTGGATTGAGATTGATTGTTAAGAAAAAGTAACGGATCAAAAAGGACCCTATGCCTGCCACCCCTACGAGAGACAGAGTCTCCACCCAAACAGAATCGCGCCCATTACCCCGCCCGGATTGGATCAAGGTGCGCGCTCCGTCAGGCGAAACCTTTGAACGCCTGCAAGTTTTGATGCGCTCTAAAGAACTGCATACCGTCTGCGAAGAAGCAATGTGCCCGAACCTCGGCGAATGCTGGGGCAGCGGCACCGCAACTTTTTTGATGCTTGGTGATGTATGCACGCGCACCTGCGCCTTTTGCGATATCAAACACGGCAAGCCCGCACTCATGGATTGGGGCGAAGCTGAGCGTGTGGCGCAAGCCGTGAAATCAATGGAGTTGAAACACGCGGTCATCACATCGGTAAACCGCGATGAACGTCGTGATGGCGGCGCGCCGATCTTTGCAATGGTCATTCGCCGAATTCGTGAAGTGCTGCCCGGTTGTTCGATCGAAGTACTGATCCCCGATTTCAAAGGTTCAGTGGAAGCGCTGAAAATTGTCATGGACGCGCGCCCTGAAATTTTGAATCATAATGTCGAAACCGTGCCGCGTTTGTTCAAATCTGTTCAGCCGCAGGATAATTATGAATGGGCAGCGGCGACATTATCGAATGCAAAAAAACTTGACCCCGATGTGCTGACGAAATCGGGCATCATGCTTGGGCTCGGCGAAACGATGGACGAAGTCAAACAAGTGATGCGTGACCAGCGCAGTTGGGGTGTGGACATTCTTACCATCGGTCAATATCTGCAACCGAGCAAGAAGCATTTGGCAATGGAACGCTATTACACGATGGAAGAATTCGCCGAACTCAAAGCCTTCGGAATGGAGATCGGCTTCAAGTGGGTCGAGTCGAATCCACTGGTGCGGTCGTCGTATCACGCCGCAGATCAAGTCCGCGCGTTGAGTGTGGTGCATCGAAAGTTGTATGGGGAAAGCGCCAGTAATCAGTGATCAGTAATTGGTAATCGGAACGAAATGACAACAGATAAACTCACGCCGGAATTCGAGATATTTCAAGGGGAACTGAAATCTTTTATCCTGCGAATGACTGCCAGTGTTCAAGATGCTGAAGACATTGTTCAGGAAACTTATATCAAGGCCCATGCAAAGCTGAACACCTTTCGCGGCGAATCATCCTTGAAGACATGGGTCTTTAGCATTGCATCCAACCTTGCCAGGGATCTGCTGCGGTCAAAGAAGAGATGGCCTGAAACTGTTACAGATATTTGCAGGGAGGAGTCGCTGGGCAATCCTCAATTTTTTCAGGAAGCCTTGCAGATCAGACAGACATCGCCGCAGGGGAATTTCGAGATCAAGGAACACATCGCTTTATGTTTTACCTGTGTTTCCAAATCGCTTCCACTTGAACAGCAGCTTGCCTTGCTTCTAAAGGAAGTGTACGGTTTCTCAATGAAGGAAATTGCCAGTATCCTTAACCAGACAGAGGCAATGGTGAAATATTATCTGCATACAAGCCGCAGCAGGATGATCGAGGTTTTCGACCAGCGCTGTTCCCTGATCAACAAGCAGGGGATTTGTCACCAATGCACAGAGTTGAACGGCATCTTTAATCCCAAACAAAAAGTGCAGGAGGAACTGGTCAAGATCGAGATGGCAAAAGATGCTGAAAACAAAAGCAAAGAGGAATTGTTCGACTTGCGGATGAAGATTTTGCAGGAACTCGATCCTTTTGAATCTGGCGCGGCGGAATTGCAGCTGCATCATTTGGAATATAACAGGCAGGTCATGGAAAAATACCTGGGGGAATAAAGCCTATCATTTTTGGTCTCCCGCTCGTCTAAAGAAGAAAAGGAGTTTAGAAATGAATCAGCAGACAAATCCAAAAGCAGTTACAGAAAAGAGAATGTTCAGCCGGGAAACAACTGTCAGCTTGAATATTGAGGCGCACCCGTCCATTGTGTGGGCGTTGTTGACCCACGCATCCGATATCCCAAGATGGAATTCGACTGTGGTTTCGTTGACAGGCGAGATCAAGGAAGGTGGGGCGATTGAGCTCAAGTCCACGCTGGATGAAAAACGGGTATTTAAATTGAAGGTGAAAGAATTCGTGCCTGAAAAAAGGCTTGTGTGGGGAGATGGCATGGGAAGCCGGGTCTATTCGCTTGATAAAAAATCAAACGGCGTGCTTTTTAGCATGTCCGAAAAGATCGGAGGTCCGCTCTTCCCTTTGTTTGCGAAAATGATCCCATCATTTGACAGGTCTTTTGAACAATTTGCAGCAGATCTAAAGAAGGAAGCCGAAACCATTCAAGGTTCCAAAAAGTGACCCAAAGGAGAATATTATGGAAAAGAGAACGAAAGACAACCCCTGGAAATTAAAAACGCCTCCCCAGACATCGGACTATGAAATGTATGTGGACACGAAAGACGGGAAGGAAATTATCGTCTGCACGGTCGGCACAACCGTTTTGCATTATGACTATCGTTCTCTCGCGGACTTGCATGCCATGTTAAAAAAGGATGGTGATTGGATTGAATTGGGAAGCAAGGACGAGAAACAGGAAACTGTCGAAGGGACTGTGGAACATTGGGCGCGTTCACCGAAAAACCCCATCGGCGGCTGGTATGGACTCAAGAAGGGGTTCAAGGGGCGCTTCGCCATGTATATTCCACCGCTCATGGAAGTGCTGGGACTGGCAGAAGTTGAACATAATGCGCGCAATAATCGGATGCGGGCAAAATAACGCGTTGAGCGTGGTGCATCGCAAGTTGTATGGGGATGGACAGTGAAAAGTGAGTAGTGGACAGTAATTAGTAGATCCCTTCTGCCGTTTGGCGGGAGGGATTTTAATTGTCAAATGACAGGGTTGGTTGTATAGTTGGCGCGCGCAAGATCGTGTTGCCGCATAATATCCCCTTGCAAGGAATGATTCCCATGATAACTTACGAAAATTCATCGCTTGTTGAAAACAAAAAATATCTTGATGACTATGTGGACGGGATTGCGATTCCGTACGATGATTTTCTGGAGGAGCATATTCTAGGCTCCTCCATATTTTCCATTCTGTTCGACGGGGAACACATTGGTTTCTTTGGAAAGCTGGTAAATATGGCGACCATCTTTTTCATCAGGAACGAATCTTTTCACAAAGCCAATGAGATTTTCGCGGATATCAAACAACGCTTCGATATTAAGGAGGCGTTTGTCCCCACCACGGATGTAGGTTTTATGTCTGTGACCATTGAAAAATATGCGGGCATCGAGATACAAGCTTATCATTTCATGAACATAGACAAGGTCGTGCGCCCTCCTGAATTCCCAAGGGACCAACTCAGACTGGCTGTTGAGAATGAACTCGATGCGGTTGTGGATCTGGCCGGCGACTTCCTGGGCCAATACCCTGAAAGAATAAAAAATAAACAAATCTACCTTTTGGAAGATAACGGTGAACTCATTGGACTGGGCGTGCTGGTCGATAACCTGGTCATGAGAAATTGCATTGGGACGGGAATGTTCACAAAGGAAAACAGAAGAGGCGAAGGAGTTGGCAGGTCGATCATTTTGCATTTGAAGGATATTGTCCATGAGCGGGGGAAGACTCCCGTTCCGGGCTGCTGGTACTACAACACAAATTCAAAGAAGACCCTTGAAAGCGCGGGATATATCAGTAAATCAAAACTGCTCAGGTTTAAGCTTTGAGGAGAGGTAAAAAGCGAATAGTTGAATAGAAAGTTCCTTCTATCATTTGACGTGAGCAATTCCACGTAAATAAATTTACATTCAATTCCCAAAACAGAGACTGGCAAACGCCGATCTCTATTTTAATTTGGAGTATGATTGCCCGAACTTCCCTTAACCTGAAAGGCAATCATGTCACGTAATCGAATCATTCTCGTCTCACTCATATTAAGTGCCAGTTACTTTCTAAGCATTGGACACCATACCATCCAGTTCTGGGAAAAACCTGGGCGGATAATGCTGGGATTATCGCTAATTTGCATACCTCTTTTAACGTGGATATTATTTCTCGTTATCAATCAAATTCAACCACAACTTAATAAGCTGGGCAGAAAACAATTCCTTGTTTTCATCATTCCGGCGCTCTTGATCAGCGCTGCCATTACCTGGCGTTACTACAGTACGCCCGCAACTTTTCACACAATTATTATAGACCCAGTTGTCACACAAAACCAAAAAGTAGAAATAATAGAGATCAAAGCAAACGGCAGGATCATTCCACAAAACGAAAAAAATGCTTTGGATTATGACTGGCAGGTGAAAGATGGCGTATTGTTTGCAACAAGTAAGTCACGACCAATAAAGATCATATTTAAAACGGAAATTAACGCGGCTGTACGATTATTATTTCTTGCCTCGCCTCAAGGCGGAAAAGCCGTGATCGGTTTTGAAAAAGAACAAATTGAAGTGGACTTGAAAAGTCCTGAGAACCGCCAACAAACTTCCACTATTTATATCCAGGCATCTCGTGGAATTCCGAACTGGTTGTTCGTTCCAATGCTGGTTATGGTGGATATTATTACGATCGCCAGTTTTTTTCTTTTTATTTATTTAATTCAGAAAGCAGGGGAAAAAAGAATGCCAAAATTAGAACCCCACCTTAATCACCGCGCTAACATTGCGACCCTGCTATTTATTTCAAGCGTTTTACATATACTTAACTCACTAGCTGCACCGCTAATTCTTGATGTAGACAGCATATCCCATCTTCAGGGAGCCATTCACTTGCTGGAATTCGGGAATCTCGATGGAGTTTCAATGATTCGAGGTCCCGGATCAACTTTTTTATTCGCGCCATTTCTCTTTTTATTTGGACGTAATCCATGGGGAATAAAAATGCTCCTGCACCTATTGGCAATTGCCTGTGTCCCGGTCAGCTATCGGATCAGCTGGCAGCTTTGTAAAAACCAAACCGTCGCTTTTGTCTGTGGACTTGTTGTGGCGCTCTCGCCTGACTTGTTCTTCTATTCCAATTTCGTGATGTCTGACTTGCCGAATCTGTTCTTTGTGCTGGTATTTTGCGCCTTGCTGATCTCTGCATTGGAGACATTCGAGTTTCGTTGGGTGATTTCCGCCATGCTCTTGGCGTCATTTTCCACATTATTTCGTTCAGAAAATATTACCCTGCTCTTGATCGGGGCAGGGGCTCTTTCAGCCTCATATCTCTGGCAATGGAGAGCAAAAGGCTTTGCAAGACCAATGCGTGATTTTAGTATGTTTGGCCTGGTTATTATTTTCGCAGCCTTGCCTCTCTTGTGGTGGTCTGGTCATAATCAAAGGGTATATGGCTTCTTTGGGTTGAGTAATTATGCAGGTGAAGTATTTTACGATGGCTGGGTATATTTTGGAGACGCCAGCAAACTTGCCTTTACAGATAAAAACTCACCAGCGGTACAAAAAATACAGGCAACTATCGATCGATATCCAATTATCATAACTGATAAAAGTGGAGTGCCCACAGGGTGGGAGATTTACCCAAGTTTGATTAAAGCAGGATATACAACGGAACAAGGTTTTGATTTAATTAAACAAGCGGCTTTAGACTCGATCAAAAAAGATTGGAAACTTACATATCAATTGTTACTGATCAAGATTAGAGCAGGCCTGCGCCCTGAAACAACCAACATGCATACCCTGCCACTGCCATCTGAAAATTATCAAACGCAGAAATTGGGATATTTTGCTCAGGAGAATCTAAGCATCCCCGCTTTAATTCTTACGCAAAGAACCGTCTATACATATATTCAGAGATGGTACGATTCTTATTACCCCTGGTGGGTATATTTATGTATAGTTGCAATGTTCTTTTGCCTGTATCGCTCTCCTGGAACGGTTTGGCTGACCCTTATATTAATTATAGGAACGCGTATCTTTATCCCGAACATCATGGGATTATCCCATTGGAGATATACCCTGGCAGGGTTAATGCCGCTACAAATCCTTGCGATCGATTGGCTCGCAGTACTGATCAAAGGCGGGAAAACTTTTGTTTATCAAAAAAATACCATCATAGCCCCCAGTGAATAAGTGCCATCCCTTCTCGTTAAATAAAAGCAGAGACTAACAAACCAGTTTCTGTTTTTATTTTGGAGTATGATTGCCCGAACATCCATTATCCTGAAAGGCATCTAATGTCACGTAACCGTATCATTCTCGTCACCATTGGTATCATGCTCAGCTTGTTCCTCGCTTCGATGGAAGCGACTGTCGTCGCAACCGCCATGCCGACCATTGTCGGTCAGCTGGGCGGGCTGGAGCATTAC
>CAIWRB010000210.1 GCA_903914955.1 uncultured Chloroflexota bacterium
GCCGAAAGTGCTTTTGTCACAAACAGCCCAACTACACTTATACTTGGCCAGAAAAACATGGTCGTATATCGGTGGAAAAGTCCTTAATGGGTTAAAATAGAAAAATAGCCTTTGGAAAAAGAATGGGATTGGATGAACCAGATAACTCTTTTAATCGTTGATGACCACCCGTTGTTTCGACAAGGTGTAGTAGATGCTCTGTCTTTGGAACCAGATATGCGAATTATTGCCCAGTCTGCGACAGGCGAAGATGCTTTGGAGTTGATCCGAACAAAAAAGCCGACGATCGCCGTTTTGGATGTAAATTTACCTGGTATGAACGGCCAGCAGATCACTCATCTCGTCTCTCAGCAAAGATTACCGACACGAATTATCCTCATGACTGGCTATGACGATGTCGAACAAGCCATTCATGCCGCGCTTGCCGGGGCACATGGCTATTGCTCCAAGAATATTGAGCCGCAAACCTTGTCTCGTATCATTCGCGAAGTTGCAGAGGGGAAATATGTTTTTGCTGGAGATGTACTAACCCATCGTGAACTTGAACTTTGGGTGGAAACTCGGATGGAAGGAGCGCGCCGCTCTTATAGCGAACCAGGCACACCATTTCATCCACTCTCTGATAGGGAAATGGAAGTACTTGAATGTGTTGTGCGTGGTATGAGTAACAAGGAGATCGCATCCACGCTCGGCATCAGCCATCAAACTGTCAAAAATCATGTGACAGCAGTATTACGAAAATTTGGTGTTGAAGATCGAACACAAGCGGTTGTCTATGCCCTCAAACGTGGATGGGTAACGTTAAAAGATACCGCTATTCGATATTTGGAGTGACTTTATGGATAACAATGAGACCATGGATTACCGGAGCGAGTTGGAAGAAACGAAGCGTGGTTTGCGGGAAGTGACCTTGATGATCGAACAGAGTCAGGGAGAACTAACCAAAATAACGCAAAGAAATGCGGCTATCTCTTCACATCTCCAACAAGTACAAAAAAAGGATGTTGAGATCACTGACCTTAAGATGGCCTATGATTCTGCTTTGGATGTTCAGCAGAGACTGTTTGTAATGCGCGGGCAACTTGAGAAGCTTCAAAATGATAAAAATCACCTTGAGAAATATCAAGTGATTTTGGAAAATATCGGCTCAGGCGAGGTTTCTGCTTCGATTGTTTCTTCTCCGGCTAGCGCTGCCAAAAGCCAAATGGCAGGGATCGAAATGATAGTTAACGCTCAGGAAGCAGAAAGACAGCGCTTGTCCCGCCAAATGCATGATGGCCCTGCGCAGGCGTTATCCAACTTCATTTTACAAACTGAAATTGCAATGCGCTTGCTTGACATTGATCCTGTTCAGGCAAAGGATGAGCTGGGAAATCTGAAATCATCTGCAATGACCACTTTCCAGAAGGTTCGTAATTTTATTTTTGAATTGCGCCCAATGATGCTGGACGATCTTGGTTTGATCCCGACTCTGAGAAAATACTCTGAAGCTTTTAAAGAACAGGCAAGTCTTGATGTGAGTGTCACAGTTACCGGCACAGAGCGCCGCTTGGAACCTTATTTGGAAGTCATGGTGTTTCGAGCTGTTCAAGAGTTGCTTGGAAACTCTTCACGACATAGTCAGTCCACGACAGTTAAAGTCCAGATTGACTTGGGAAATGACCTTGTCCGGGTGAGCGTAGAGGATAACGGCAAGGGATTTGACCCTGAAACACTCAAAGAATCAACAAATTTGGGGCTTAAACTTATTCGTGAACGCGCTGAAATGCTTGGCGGAAATTTTGAAATAGACAGTGCTCCTGGGTCTGGTGCCCGGATATCCTTTTCTGTTCCATCCAAGGTTTAATTTTTCCACGGAAATATAAAAAAAGGGAACAGTTTTTTTGAATTGGCGAGCCTACCTAAAGAAGAGAAAAATTCTATGTAAATTGTAAGCTTTGTCTAAGAGACTGTTTAATAACTCGATAAAAGCTTGGTAAAAGCGAGAAAATCGGGCAAAATTGGATGATGATCAAATCAAACCAAACTTACCCGACTGACTTGAATGA
>CAIWRB010000211.1 GCA_903914955.1 uncultured Chloroflexota bacterium
TGTTTTATTTTTCGTCCCGTGCGGATGGGCGTGCGTGTAATGATGATTCGAGACAACAAAGTCTGGCTGGTGCGCCATACCTACGTCAGCGGCTGGTATCTGCCTGGGGGCGGACCAAAGCGCGGCGAAACGCTCGCAGATACTGCGCGCCGCGAAGCCTTTGAAGAGACCGGTGCGCAGCTGGGTGATATCGCCTTGATGGGAATGTACACAAATTTTGTGCAATGGAAAACCGATCACACGGTCGTTTTCACTTGCAAAGATTTTTCTATCAACGGCAAACCGGACAGCGAGATCGCGGAGATGCGCGCCTTTCTAATGGACGAATTACCAGTGGACGTTTTTCCCTCTCACCGCCTGCGGCTGGATGAAGTTCGGGCCGCGGTGATCATTCCGCAATTTGGGGAATGGTGAATTTAGACTCTCTGAAGACAAAGCGTTCGCTCAGCATTTCATTGGTAAAATACTGGTGAAATCTTTCACTGGAGACATCCCTTGACCGAAACCCTCAAAATCGTTATTCCAATGGCAGGCTGGGGAACCCGCATGCGTCCACACACGTGGAGCAAACCCAAACCGCTCGTCAGCGTGGCGGGCAAGACATCGCTCGAACATTTGATGGATATGTTCAAAACTTTGCCTGACCCTGAAAATGTTGAATACGTTTTTATCCTTGGCCCATATTTGGGTGAGATGCAGATTCCGCCGTTCATTCAGAAAAATTATCCGAACATCAAATCAAGTTTTGTTGTGCAGCAAGAGATGAAGGGACAGTCGCACGCGCTGGCGTTGGCGCGTGAATATTTACACGGCCCGATGATGGTCTGTTTTTCAGACACCTTGATGGAAACAGATTTTTCATTTCTCGCACAGGAAGAATCGGACGGAGTGGCCTGGGTGATGCCTGTGGAAGATCCGCGCCGCTTTGGGGTGGCGGAATTAAATAACGAAGGCTGGGTGACCCGCTTCATTGAAAAACCGCAGAGCATCGACAATAACCTTGTGGTAGTTGGATGTTATTACTTCAAAAGCTCGGAGCAGCTTCTGGCCGCGATCGATGAACAAATGGAACGCGGCATTATGCTCAAAGGCGAATACTTTCTGACGGATACGATCACGGTCATGATCGAACATGGAGCAAAAGTCCGCACGAATCAGATCAGCACCTGGCTGGATACAGGCACGATCGAAGCGACTTTGGATACCAACAAAACATTGTTGGATAAGATCGGTTCGAACGTTCAGACGTTCAAACGTTCAAACGTTGAGATCATACAACCCGTAGTCATTCACGAAAGCGCAGAGATCAGCAATTCGAGAATTGGACCGTACGCATCCATCGGCGCGGATTGTAAAATAGAGAACAGCCAGATCGCCGAGAGCATCATCGAGGCGGGTTGTGAGATCAAGGATGCGACACTGAGTCGCTCGTTGATCGGCAGGCAGGCCAAGGTCAAGGCGCGCGGCGATGGTCACGTCATGCAATTGAATATCAGCGATACCAGTTCGGTCATACTGTAGGACAGGAATACTCTTGTCCTATTTTTTTTCACGAAACCATAGGAGGCTCGATGCAGGAAATCGGTGAAGTACAAAGACTTTCAAAGCGTGTGGCTGGATTAAAGCCCAGCGGCATTCGCAAGTTTTTTGATATTGTGGCGACGATGAAAGACGTGATCTCACTCGGTATCGGTGAACCTGATTTCACTACGCCCAAGCCCATCCTGGACGCGGGCATTCGCTCATTACAAAACGGCGAAACGCATTACACATCCAATCACGGCAAAGCGGAACTGCGCCAGGGCATCGCGGATAATTTGCAAAAGCTATATAAAGTCAAATATGATCCTGCCAGTGAAGTGGTAGCAACGGTCGGCGTTTCCGAGGCGTTGTATCTGACCTTCACTGCCATCCTTGAGCCGGGTGATGAAGTCATCATCCCCACGCCATGTTTTGTTTCGTATCAAGCCGAGGTGATTTTGGCGGGCGGCGTGCCAATTGAAATTCCCGCGCGTCTTGAAAATAATTTCACCATCGACCCGGATGATATTCGAAAAGCCATCACGCCGCGCACGAAGGTTATTTTTATCGGCTATCCATCCAACCCGACCGGCGCCGTCGCCCCGCTTGAAGTAATGCTCGAGATCGGAAAGATCGCGGAACAATATGATCTGATCGTTGTCTCCGATGAAATCTATGACCGCCTCGTCTATGATTTTGAACACGTCTGCTTCCCAGCTCTGGATGAAAACCTGAAACGCCGCACAATTTTGCTTGGCGGATTTTCCAAAGCCTATGCCATGACGGGTTGGCGCATCGGCTATGCCTGCGGACCTTCAGACATCATTCAAGGCATGGTGCGCATCCATCAATACACGATCATGTCCGCGCCAACGACTGCGCAGGACGCCGCCATCGAAGCCTTGAAATTGGGCGAACCGCACGTGCAGGAGATGGTCACAGAGTATGACCGCCGCCGCAGATTATTGGTTGCGGGACTTAATCGCCTCGGTCTCTCTACTTTTGAGCCGCGCGGCGCTTTTTATACATTTCCCAACATCCGCGCTTCCGGCATGGACGATGAGACTTTCGCTGAAGCTTTATTGAAAGAAGAAGGTGTGGCTGTTGTACCAGGCAATGCCTTCGGCCCTGGCGGCGAAGGATTTGTCCGTGCTTGTTACGCGACGGAATACAGCAAGATCGAAGAGGCCTTGCGCCGTATGGAAAGATTCATGAGCAGGCATGGCTAAAAGCCGTGATTTGAAATTAGGAAGCGCGGGCGGCCAAAGTCGTCCGTGCTTTTTTTATTCTTCTGCTGCTTGAAATTATGCACGACCTCAATTGCAGCATAAACCAATAATTCTCATTATGGTTTTTATACCAAAAATTGCAGGTGCATCAGTAGAATGTTTTTGTTGGGCGTGGTACGATAGATTACGGGAGGCTTTTATGAATATTTTTCTTCTGCTCGCAATATTGTTTGCCGCACTTGAGGCTCTGGCATTATGGAAATATTGGCTGAGACTGGAATACATTGCCAAACCCGCCGTTATGATCATCCTCTTTATCTGGTTATTAACATCCACTGGATTGAGCGGCGCTACGCTTTGGTTCGGAGTGGGAATCATCTTCTCGCTCACGGGAGATGTGTTGTTGATGCTCTCGCTCGATCGCTTCTTCCTCTTTGGGTTGGTTGCCTTTCTATTGGCACACGTAGCCTATGTGATCGGATTCAACATTCCATTGCCAGCGTTTTCCGTTTGGGGAATTGTCTTTGCCGTCATGATCAGTCTTGGCGGAGCGCGCATCATCCGCCGCATTGTGGATGCGCTCGCTTCCAAAGGGCAGGCGCGTATGCGGATACCGATCAATGTTTACAGCATGGTCATTTCGATCATGTTGTTATCTGCGATGCTAAAATTAATGGACATCACGTGGGGCGCAACAGCGGCGGTGCTGATCAGCGGCGGAGCATTCCTGTTCTACATCTCGGATATCATTCTCGCGTGGAATAAATTCGTTGCCCCCATTCAACATGGACGGAACTATAACATCGCAGCCTACCACCTCGGTCAAATTATGTTGATCGCGGGCGTCATCGCCCAGTTTGGCAAATAAACATAAAGGATAAAAGCATGCAACCAGTCTTGTTTATTATATTCATCGGTTTGCTTGGCGGCATGGCGGCGGGTGTTCAAGCGCCGCTTTCAAGCATGATCACTCAGCGGTTGGGAGTCATGGAGAGCGTCTTCATTGTCCATATTGGCGGCGCGGTTGCAGCAGTGATTCCACTTGTGGTCTATGGCGGCGGTAAACTCAGCAACTGGCGTAGTGTTCCATGGTATGCACTGTGCGCAGGGATCTTTGGCTTCGTGGTGATATTTTCCATGAGTTACATGATTCCGCGCATCGGAGTTGGAACCGCCCTGATCATACTTCTCGCAGGCCAGCTTTTGATCGGAACAATTTTGGATCACTTCGGATTATTGGGGGCAAGCGTCAGACCACTCGACACAACCCGTATCGTCGGATTGTCCGTTGTTTTATTGGGAGTCTGGTTGTCGGTGAAATAATTTCAATTTTCAAACTGGAACACTGTCACATTATATTCCGCGTTGTGATACACAACCGTAAACTTGCCGGGGTCGCCATTCAGGATCGGCATCAGCTGCGCCTTGACATCCCCATCCAATTTCGTGGACCGCGGTGATTGAAGTTTCGGTGAAATAATAATATAGTCAATACCCTGATTGACCAAATATTTTTCGATAGTTTGCAAGTCCTTTGGATATCCCACCGTTTGCCTGCGCAGCTGGACGTACACGGGAACTGGCTCATTCACCATGATGATCGCGTCCGCTGGGGCATTCTCTGCCACCCAATCCGCTCCAATGGATAGGTCCGTCATCTGGCCGCTGACGGGATTGCGCCAATCTTGAATATTACGCGCCAGCAACAGGATCGCGATCAATCCTGTCAACGCGAAAATAAGACGCGCGCTTGTTGTTAAATTGTTTTTTGTAAATCTAACGAGTATCCATTTCAATCCCTGAACAAAATAAAAATATAGAAAAGGGACCATGGGAATCAGGAAACGCGCCTTCACGCTGCCAACTTTTGGATTCCAAAATGCCAGAATTCCAAGGAGATAGATCAGAACATAAATATCCATCAGGTGGATTTTTTTGCGTGGGAGCATCCAGCCAATAAGGATCAATATCAAAACAATCACATTGATAAGCAATGGAATAAACGGGCCAACGAGGCCTGTAATTTTTTCCCCGAAAATAGGAACCAGCGAACCAGTGACCGTCTCGTTGAGATAACCAGACAAGTTCATCCACATCTGCCAGATCTTTTCACTGACAGACCCGTTGAAGACCTGCGACTCATATCCTGCGGAGATCAGCGAACCGCCATTACGGAGATTCAACCAAAATTGAAGCAGTGCCCCAAACGCGAAAACACCCAGCGTGATGGCCGTCTCTCGAAAGCGGCGTGTAAAAATAAAATACGAGATCACCGCAATTGAAATTGAAACTCCGATCATCCGTATAAGTTGAGAATATAAAGCGGCAACAGCGATCAGAAAGGCCAGCCAGTATTTTTGTTTTTCTGAACCACCACTCCACGAGTCAAAAAGAACAAGCCCGATCAAGGAGAAAAATAAATAAGCAGATTCTGACATCACGCTGACGGACGTCCCCACCAACAAAGGATTCAACGCGATCAATCCGAATATAATTTCAAGATAAGGTGATTCGATTCGCTTTGAAAATATTTTATGTATCAATAACAGGGATGCCAGCCACAGGGTCAATGTAAATAACTTTAGGACCGTATAATTAGCGGGAAAGAAGAAAGTTAAAGGCGCAAGCAAGATCGGCCAGCCGGGTGGAAAAGCGCGTTCGATCTGTGGATTCGGGAAATTGATCAACTGATAGCCCTGTCCACTTGAGATGCTTTCAGCGAGGATGACATAATGGGCATCATCATATGATGCGCCCAACTGCAGCGAATTAAATCGCAGCAATCCCAGCACGGCGCTGATGATCATAAATAAGGCGGGGATATATTTTGTGAAGCGCTGAGTTTGATTCATATTGCGCAATCATATCAGCAACCTCAAACTTCGGAAATCTCCATGACGGGTAAATTTTGCACTTATAATTCAACCATCGTGAAAGGATTATCGTTATGATGAACAACCGTCAACTCGCTGATACATTTACCCTGATCGCCAATCTATCTGAGATCAAGGGGGAAGTCATTTATGTCATCCTCGCTTATCGCAAGGCTTCCGAAAATTTAATGACGCTTGGCCGTGAAGCCAGCGAGTATTGGAAGGAAGGAAAACTGCGCGAGATCCCCGCGGTGGGCAAAGCCATTTCAGAAAAAATAGATGAGTTGCTAACCACAGGCAAACTCGAATTTCTTGAAAAACTTAAACAGGAAGTCCCGGCCAGTCTAGCTGATTGGCTGCAGGTGCCCGGGCTTGGACCCAGAAAAATATCGCTTATCTGGCGGACGTTAAATATTACGGCTCTATCCGAACTGGAAACTGCCGCGAAAAATGGACAACTGCGTGATCTGCCCGGCATGGGCGTCAAATCTGAGAGCACCATTCTTGAAGGGATTGCGTCTCTTGCCCGCAGGTCAGGGCGGATTCCACTGGGGCGGGCATATCCGCTGGCACAGCAGATCATCACGACTCTCAAAAGGGTGAAGGGAGTCGTCGCAGCAGAATCAGCCGGTAGTTTAAGAAGGATGCGTTCCACAGTCGGCGACCTGGATATTTTGGTGGCATCCAAAGATTCTGCCGCTGTGATGGAAGCGTTCATTAATCTGCCAGGCGTGAGTCGTGTGCTGGGCAAAGGCGAGACAAAATCAAGCATTGAATTTACAGATGGCGTGCGCGCGCAAGTATGGGTGCATGCGCCTGAAAAATTTGGGACGGCGCTCCAATATGCCACGGGCTCGAAGGATCACAACGTTCAGTTAAGACAAATCGCATTGGCAAAAGGATTATCGTTATCGGAACATTCATTCACAAGAGCGAATGGAGAAATATTTTGCGCCACCGAACAGGAAGTTTATAAAACTCTTGGCTTGCCGTGGATACCTCCTGAATTGCGCGAAGATCACGGCGAGGTTCAGGCCGCGAAGGAAAATAAACTTCCAAATTTAATTGAAGTAAAGGATATCAAAGCGGATCTGCAAACACATTCGACATGGAGCGATGGAAAATTATCCATGCTGGAGATGGCGCAGGCGGCGGCAAAACGCGGAATGAAGGTGATCGCGTTCACCGATCACTCTGCCAGCCTTGGTGTGACCGGCGGATTGAAAATGGAAGACCATAAAAAACAGGCCGCCGAAATTAAAAAGATACAAAAACAACTTGGTGACAAGATCCTGGTTTTACACGCGAGCGAAGTTGAGATCAAAGCCGATGGCACGCTGGATTATCCCGATGAATTTCTCGCTACGCTTGATCTGGTAGTGGCATCCATGCATACCAGTTTGCGGCAGACGCGTGAAAAGGTTACCCAGCGCACGATCAACGCGATCCGCAATCCGCACGTTGATATTATTGGGCATCCAACAGGCAGATTAATTTCAGATCGAGAAGGCGCAGATCTGGATATGGAAGCCGTGTTCAAAGCCGCCGCCGAAACCGGTGTGGCGTTGGAGATCAACGCGCACCCATCCCGCCTCGATCTGGACGATAGGTATGCGCGCCGCGCAAAAGAATTGGGCATCCCCATCAGCATAAACACCGACTCGCACTCCGAAGACGATTTCGATAATTTATTCTATGGTGTTGCCATTGCCCGCCGCGCGTGGCTGACCAGGGATGACGTGATCAATTGCTGGTCGACGAAGAAATTGTTGAGCTGGTTAAATAAAAAACATTAACAAACCCGAGTCGTCTGCGGATATTTTTTCACAATGTGAACTGCTGTTTCAATGAATGGTATTTTGCATTGGATATGGTCTTCTGATATAGTATCAGAGCAATCATTCTCACATGGTTACAAAAACAAAAATAACATCGCCAAGCAACTCAGATTTACGATGTAAAATAGAAAAATAAATGAAGAGCCACTTGAACTCCACTTCACCTCAAAAAAGCAACCTGCTGAGATCAACAGCTGATACACTAAAATCCCTCTTTGTGACAGAGGGGGATCCCAGTCATATCTATTGGATGCTGGGTGTCATTACGCTCTGCGGCCTGGCCTTAAGGCTGTTTTGGATCAACCGGCCCATTGGATACGATGAGGCCTATACATTCATTTATTTTGCGTCCAGGCAATTCAAATACATCCTGGCTGATTATCACGCGCCAAATAATCATATTCTAAATTCACTCCTTATCGGAATTGCGTATCGGATCCTTGGAAGCCATACCTGGATCGTCAGGCTTCCCGCAATTATCGCAAGTGTATTGATCATTCCCACGTCATATTTTACAGCCAGAAGGTTCTTCTCCCGCAGTCAGGCCCTCGCAGTTTCAGCTGTGCTTGCGGTCTATCCTTCCTTTGTTCACTCCACTGCCAATGGGCGCGGTTACATGCTGGTCATTCTATTCTCATTTGTGCTCGCCAATATTGCGGGACTTCTGATAAAAAAGCAGAATCTTACGGCCCTGCTTGCCTATGCTATAACGGGAGCTCTTGGATTTTACAGCATTCCAATTTTTCTCTACCCCATGGCGGGTATTTCACTTTGGGTGGCGGTTACTTACCTGATCATTAATGAACCCCTGCGCGATAGAATATCCAAGCTGGCGATATTTCTAGGCGCTTGCCTGGTATCCGGCTTGTTGACCCTCATTTTGTATTCTCCAGTGATCATTTTTGGAACGGGCTTGAATTCGATCCTCAACAACGATATTGTAAAATCCCGTGACTGGCCCTCTTTTATCGAGAGTCTTAATCCCAGAATTATAAAAATACAAGAGGATTGGAAAAAAGACCTGCCCTTGTCAATCCAATATCTTCTTTTAGGCGGGTTTCTTATATCGCTGTTTTTTTATCGCAAGGCATCGAAACAAAAATTACCCCTGCAATTATTTCTGTTCCTTGCGGTCGCGATCCTTCTTGTTCTTCAAAGGATTGCCCCCCTGCCAAGGATTTGGATGTACCTCGAATTATTCTGCGTGTTCTTTTCCGTGGCCGGGTTAGCATGGGTGTTAGAAATGCTGTTCATAAAAATGACAAAGGAAACATTCTTCAA
>CAIWRB010000212.1 GCA_903914955.1 uncultured Chloroflexota bacterium
ATCCCACATGCAAACCCTTGAAGCCCAATCTGTAAATTCTCAGCCTGTTCTCCAAGCATTTGCCTCAAATGGACACGCCAAATATGCGCAATTACCTTTGGTTGTCTGATTACCTTATAACTCAAATGAAACGCACCCATTACAAATGGATCTTTTGAACGCACTCCTGCTTGTAGCACCTTTTTTTCTTTCTTCGTCAGCTTCCGTACATATAGTGGTTGTTTCATGCCGTCTTTTATACCACATTCCCTAAACTCTTATCTGCTGTTGCACTAGTGCAATACTTCCCAGATTGTCTTTGCTATCAGCACAACATCTTCATCCTTCATCAAAGGATATAACGGTAGGGTTACTTCGCGTTCCACCACATTTTCTGTGACGGGTAATACTGAATTTGTAATTTCCTGATATGCCGTAAAATGATGAATGGGCGGGTAATGAATACTGGTCTGGATTCCTTGCGCTTTCATGTTTTCCATGAAGCAGGTGCGGTCTGTCCCATCAGGCAGCAGGATCGGCATGATATGCGCAGATGATATACCAGGATGGTTTTCAAAGGGAGCAATAACTTCAGGTACCAATTCCTGCAAAGCCTCGCGGTATTGTTTCACCAGAGAACGGCGGCGGACATTGTTTGCCTCCAATTTGCCTAATTGGACGCGCCCCAGCGCTGCCCGAATTTCATCAATGCGATAGTTGTAGCCTAATTCGACTACATCATAGCTCCAGGCATGTCCTTTGTGGCGATCCCAGGTCATTGAAGTCATGCCGTGGGATCGGAACAGGCTCAACTTTTTAGCGAAGCCATCATCGTTGGTGGTGACCATGCCGCCTTCGCCGGTGGTCATATTTTTGTTGGAGAAAAAGCTAAAGCAGCTAAGATCGCCCCAGTTGCCAAGTTTAATGCCATCCAACTCCGAGCCAATGGCATGAGCATCGTCTTCGATAACATAGAGCTTATGCTTTTTTGCAATGTCCATAATGCGTGGCATATCGCATGGATAACCGCCATAGTGGACAACAATGATGGCGCGGGTTCGGGGGGTAATGTGCTGTTCGATGCTTTCAGGTGAAATGTTCAGGTTATTTTCGCTGGTCACATCGGCAAAAACGGGCATTGCCCCGGTGTAGCGGATTGCGTTGGCAGTGGCAACAAACGTCAAGGCAGGTAGAATGACTTCATCACCAGGATGAAGGTCAATAGCCAGGCAGGCCATATGGAGCGCGGCAGTGCAGTTCGCCACCGCTAAGGAATATTTTGCACCCACATAGGCTGAAAATTCGCCTTCAAAAGCTTGTGTGACACCGCCCATGGTCAGCCAGCGACTTTCTAAAACATTCAGTACGGCAGAAGTTTCTTCCGGACCAAAATCAATATCAGATAATGGGATTCGCCAGTTCATGGGTTTCCTCCTCGGGTAGGAATTCAAATTTCATTTTTTCAAAATCAAGCATCGCCCGTTCGTAGTCATCGGGACGGCCCAGATCTTGCCAGTACCCGTCGAATGGGTAGCCGACCACCTTTTCACCAGCGTTTATAAGTTTACGCACCAAATCCGGGAAGTCCAGATATTCGCCACGCGGAATGTAATTGATCACACGAGAGTCAAAAACATATACTCCC
>CAIWRB010000213.1 GCA_903914955.1 uncultured Chloroflexota bacterium
AGTGTTCTCCTCGCTGGGGGGGATATTCAGGCGACGACCGGGGTACTACTAAACAGTGATATCAATCTGGATACACTGCCTACCATCGCATCCTTGGAGGCAGAAGCGCTTGCACGCGCTACTCTTCAACAACCTGCAGCTTCTGTTTTTGGAAAGACAACCCTCCTGATCTATGACCCGAGTCTTTTTTACAACGTGCCCGCCTCCCCGCATCTGGCCTGGAAGGTAATCTTGGGGAATAAAGATTCCTGGCAGGTATTTATTGACGCGAAGACAGGCGCGACACTCTATAAGGTTTCCCTGTCTGACAGCGGGGATTATGATTTTGAAGAATGGGATGCTGTTGGTGACAATGCCTCTGATTCAAACTGTTATTGGGATGCCGGGCCGCATAGTATTGGGACTGAAGATAGTTTGGACGATGATTATAGCGGCGATATTGACGCAACCAGCGCGCATGATTATGCACGCCAAGCTTATTTTTTCTATCACGATACGTTTGGACTGGAAACAGATGATTTTGGTGGTCAAATTGAGGTAGGAATCCACGCCAACGTTCCTAATGCACATTGGCTTGGGGGTTGTGATATTGCAGAATTTTCAACCGGCTGGGTGAGCTACGATATTATGGTGCACGAATTTGGCCATGGTGTTATTCAACATACAACCCAACTTGAAGGTTCTAACCAGCCCGGAGCATTAAATGAAAGCTTTGCCGATGTAATGGGAGTATATGCTGAATCTGGTGACTGGTTACAAGGTGAAGGTCGCACCAATGGCAAGGGCCCTATCCGCGACCTGAGTAATCCAGCCAGGAGTAAATGGAAGGATTATAAGGAGGATGCTGAGGATAAAGGTGGTGTGCATGCCAACAGCGGAATATTCAGCAAGGCGGCTTATTTACTTGGCTGTGACAATGGAATCAACAACAATTGTGGGTTTCACAATGGCTGGTATGTTGAACCGATAGGCGTTAGTAAGATGGCTGTGCTTTTCTATCAAACTTTTACTGCCAGCCTGCCGAGTAATTCATATATGAGTGGTGCGGCCGCTATCAGCACCAAAATTGCAGAGATCTGGGCAAATGATGGAACATACGGTTTTACAAAGGATGATGCCTGCCAGGTACGCAATGCTTTTGCTGCTGTAGAATTGGTCATCGGCGATGCTGACTGTGATGGCACCATTGACAACGCCAAAGACACCGATGGTGACTATATTCCAGACAGTATTGATAATTGTGGGCTTGTCAAAAATCCAATTCAATTTGATTTCGATAGAGATGGCTTTGGAAATGCCTGTGATAGCGATGCCGACAATGATACTGTGGAAAATAGCAAAGATAACTGCAGCCTTATCTACAACCCAACACAAAAGGATGTTGATCACGATGGAATTGGGGATGCCTGTGATGACTCCGATGGGGATGGCGTGCGGGACGACACGGATAATTGTGTTAATGAGAAGAATCCATCCCAGGTCGATTCGGATTTCGATGATATAGGGGATACTTGCGACAATGATATTGATGGTGACGCAGTCAAAAACGAAGCTGATAATTGTACCTACGACATGAACCCTGACCAGAAGGATACCGATAATGACGGCGAAGGGGATGTCTGCGATGTAGATTCGGATGCGGATGGATTAAGCAATGATAACGATAACTGCCCATTTACGCCGAATCCCAAACAGGAGAACATGGATGGCGACGGAGCCGGGGATGCCTGTGACCCGACCCCAATATGCAAAGATGTTGAGGCCTGGAGCAAAGGCCTTCAGATTGGAGAAGATTTTATCCCACCACAACCTCTTGCAAATCCACAGGCCTGCACTCCAGACGCGATTACCCCATCCATAGAAATAAAGCCAGGAATTGATATTAGTGGCGCTTCTCAGCAGGTTGACATTGCCGGGAAACCTGGCGGGCATGTCATACTGCCTCTGCCAGATTGTGAACCGGATCAGAATGGCTGGTATTCACAGGACAGACGGGCTTTGTTGATGCTGGATGGATTGGGGCAGGGTGTCCGATTCAAGATTGTAGACAGCGACGGCAACCGCCAAGGAAAAGAGATCAAGTATGCCGGAGGAGCGCAGAACGTTCCTGAAAATCATATTGAGGTTCTTTTTCAACCAAAGGCCGGCCAGACTGCTTTTCTTGATCTGTTATTTCCAGACGATTTTCCCAATGATGAAAAGCTGACCTTTGGAACACAGTTCATTTGTGGACCAAAAATCGATCTTGCCAGCCTCATGGTCTTACCTGCTGCTTCTACTGTAAGTGCAACTTCAGAGCCGGTTCTAAAGCCCGTGACCGAAACGATCACCCCCACGTCAACCTTTACGCCTGTCCCAGCACAAACCTGCACATGGACGGCTGCCATCAATATATTTGTTCGCCAAGGACCAGGGTCCAGTCAATACAAAGATATTTGGAGTTACACCCCTAGCCAATCTGCGCCTGTGAATGGTCAAAGCCTTGATGGGTATTGGTGGGTGTTGGAAACGCCGGGTGGTACGGGTTACGTACCCAAAGAGCCTCGCTATGGTTCCGTCAGCGGAATGTGTGAAGGTTTGCAAACTTTTGATCCGCCTCCGACGATTCAACCTACGATTGATCCTGGCTTGCCACAATGCAGTGACAGGATTGATAACGATGGAGATGGACGAATAGATCTCGATGATTCGCAGTGCACCAATAAAAGCGATAATAACGAGGCAGTGCGTTGAGCTTTTCGAAACGAAAAATTCGGCACGGTTCAGAAAAAGTAAAGACCTGTGCTGGCTTGTGCTGGCTACTTCGTTCGTCCGCCCAAATTTGTGAAGTAAAAAAGTTCTTTTATGAAACGAGTCGACAGAAGTGGACAATTGCCTCGACTATTAACAAATCCGCCATAAATTGCTTGACAGTCTCCGCATCCCAACGTAAAACCAGCCGGTCTTTATAGAATAAACGCCATAAAAAAAACCTCAAAATCAACTCATAGTAAGTAGGAAAACAGGGCAAACGCATCTTACATCTAGACAATAGAAGGGTATCGGGTATCCTCAAGGGAAAAAGAAACCAAGAGGATGAGAATGAGCGAAGTAGATTCATTAGCCCATATTCAGGAGCATTTTGGCGATATTCAAGACCCGCGCCACGAGCGAACCAGACATCATAAGTTAATCGATATTCTGGTAATTGCAATCTGCGCGATCATTTGTAACGCGG
>CAIWRB010000214.1 GCA_903914955.1 uncultured Chloroflexota bacterium
AAATATGACGATTGCTTTTATAAGTTTGTGCGCTCATAACAGCTAGCATACAACTAATCGCTGTATACTACAAGCAAAACCGTTCCTTACATCTCCACTGCTAAAGCTGGGAACTTTACGGAACATTTGGTAAAATGTTTTTATATCCAAGGAGAGGAACATCATGAAAAAGATAACACGCCTGTTTTTTGTGCTGATCATAGCCGTTTTATTTTTGGGGGCTTGCAACCTACCTTCAATTGCTGATGGTCAAATGCTCAGCTTAACTGCCGTAGCCCAAACAGTAGAGTCTGTACTGAGCGTGACGCCAGTAGAAGTTGCAGAAGCAGCGGTTACATCAAGTTTTACGCCTCCTGTGCCGTTCACGCTGACGCCAATTCCTCAGGCGGTATTTACAAATACCGCTTTGGCTATTGCCACATCAGACTGCAATGAAGCACAATTTATTAAAGATGTGACGGTTCCAGATGGAACTGTTATGACTCCCGGACAAGCTTTTACCAAAAAGTGGCGCTTCAAAAATATAGGATCGTGCGCGTGGTCGGGTTTTTCGTTGGTATTTGACAGCGGAGACTCGATGGGCGCTCCAGCTTCAACAGCGATTGGGAGCTTGGGGGCTGGTCAGGAGATCGATCTCGAGCTTCCTCTAACGGCTCCGGCTGCTGTCGGCAATTATCGTGGTTACTTCCGCATCAATGCCAGCGGCGGTGTGCAAGTAGCCATTGTTGGTGGAAATCAGGGAAAAAACTTTTATGTGGATATAAAAGTCAAGAACGCGTTAGTTATTCCTCCCCTTGTCATTCCTTCTCTGGTCATTCCGCCGGCACTTCCCCCTGCAATTGCCCAGATAATTCTTACGAACTTATCCGGTGAGGATGGGTTTGTCAACTCAGACGGAACTGTTAACACAAATCCAAATATCGGTGATACTGCCGCGAATTCCACAACAGAAGCATTCGTAAGTTTTGATACTTCCGTTTTACCCGCTGGAGCAAACATCATCAAAGTGGTTGTGGATTTTGGCGGAGGACATGACACGCTCGGAAATCCGTGGAGCATTGCAGATGGCTGTCTGCGGGCATATTTACAAAATTATGGCGATTTGGATGCCGGAGATTTCTTCGCCGGTGATCCGACCGGCGCACTCGTTCGCTGGTGCGGTGAAGCTGAACTTAACTCTGCTTTCGAAGAAGCCGGTATGAAGAGTGTAGTTCAAGGGGCGGTTGGTTCAGCCCGATTGCAACTGCGTTTGCAATTTCGCACCCCCACAACGAATGGAAATAATGTTGCAGATATGGTCCGCCTTGGAACGATCAAATTAATTGTTACTTTTGAATAGATCAACATTCACAAACAAACGCCCGGCATAACCCGGGCGTTTGTTTGTGACAGGGTGTAAATTTCAAAGATAGATTGAAATGCACGGAATATTGGTTGTTGTGTATTGCGGTAAAATACTTTAATAGTGAAGGAGAAGAAAAAGATGAAAAAGATATCACGAGTTTTTTATATACTGATTGTAGCCGCCATATTTCTGGGTGCATGCAACCTGCCTTCAGGCGATCAAGGTCAAAATGCCAGTGTTACAGCGGCAGCGCAAACAGTGGCAGCCTTGTTAAGTGCAACACCAATATCAGGCGCTGCAACAGTACCTAGTTTCACACCTCCGCCAGTGCCGGCCACACTTACACTTATCCCCACGCCGATAATTACAAATACCCCGTTGATTACAGCCACTTCAAATTGTAATGTAGCGCAATTCATGGCAGATGTTACCATTCCAGATGGAACCATAATGACACCCGCCCAAGCCTTCACCAAAAAATGGCGCATCAAAAATATCGGCTCATGCGTATGGACAGGTTTTTCGTTGATATTTGATAGTGGTGACTCAATGGGCGCTCCCGCTTCAAAAGCGATCAGTGATCTGGGACCCGGCCAGGAAATTGATCTCGAAGTTGCTCTCACCGCGCCGACCCCCGCCGGTAATTATCGCGGTTACTTCCGTATCAACACCAATGGCGGGGTTCTTGTGCCTATTGTTAACGGCAGTCAGGGGAGATCTTTTTATGTGGATATTAAGGTGCAAGTTCCGGTAACTTCCACTTTTACGCTCCCCGCCCCGGTCGTGTTCTCAGTCACCAGTGTAAGTTATTCAGCTTCCTTATATACTAATGGACTTTATGTCAATTGCCCAAGCATCATCGCAAACATAACCTCATCTGCCGCTGGTGATGTAACCTATCATTGGATTAATGCACCGGGCACCTCTGGAGATGTCAAGACTCTTCATTTTGATTCTGCTGGAGCAAAAGCATCAGAAGCCAACGTATGGTATGTCGGTCCACTAGCGCCCGGTCCTCTGTGGGTGGCTATTTATATTGATACTCCAAATCATCAAGAATTTGCTCATTTCACTGTATCGCCATGTACAGGATATCCATAAGTCAAACATAAAAAAATAATCGCGCCTTGAGGGGGGAGCGTACTATAATTTAACACCGCATAACTTGTTATGAACAATGGCTTTTGCTGCTAATTTTGTAGTTTAGATTTGGGTAACGAACCACGGTCAAATAGCAAGTTATGCTAAATTGCACCATCTATTTGATTAAAACTATAATGAGAGTTGATTTCCATTACTCAAGACTCAGCCGCCCCCTTTTTTTTCTGCCAAAATATGAAAAAAGGGGGGCGGCTGACAAACAAGATTATCCTTCCAAAACCTCAACGTCATGTGTGATCTCGATCGCATCACGAAGTGTGGCATAGACTGAGCAATAATTTTCTTCGCTGAGTAAAACCGCCTTGCGGACTTTCTCCACATCAATGCCTGTGCCAATCACCTGATAATGGATGTGGATCTTTCGAAAACGCCAGGGTGGGTTATCATCCTGAGTCGCCTCTGCTGTGACTTTTAGCGCATGCAGTTGTTGTTTTTGTTTCTCAAGAATGCTGACGACATCGGTAGACGCACATCCGATCAGCGCCATGGGCAGCAAGTCTGACGGGCTGACGCCCTTCGGTTTTTTCATGATGATCTGATGATTATCATTATCCTGCAGACTGAACTGCTCCTCCGGATCCCAGGTGAGGTAGACGGTTTTAGATGCCATATATCTATCCCTGCCAGCGCAATGTGTGATATACGATAGACGCGGCCATTAGAAGACCGATAAACATCGCTGTGATCTTCCCGATCGGCTTACGATTTTCTTCAGGCTTGGCGAGTTGGTTCACATTCAATTTCGCGCCGACCGCCGCGGCTGCGGGAATACTTGCACAAATAATACACATCCTGATTCTCCTTTATTTTTTTTATTGCAACGGCGCGCCTTCGATCAGATAGCCTTTGGCGTACCAATCCTTCATTCCGCCAGTCATGCTTGTTGCATTGTAACCCGCCGCCAGCAAAATATCGCGTCCTTGTTGACTACGATTACCGGAGCGGCAAACCACCAATATCTCCTTATCCTTTGGAACTTCACTGAGACGCGTCTGCAATTGATCCAATGGAATCAGTGTGGCGTTTGGCGAGTGATACTCATCCCATTCCTCCTGTGTGCGAACATCCAGCATGAACGCACCTTCCTGAACCATTTGATAACCAGCCTCCGCATTAACTTCGGCTGACAAACTGGCTGTCTTTGCCCCTCCACCTGCCAGAGCGATTAAGTAAATGATAAACGCCACGAACGCGACCATCGCCAATTGCATGGCGGGCCGTCGCAACAGTGCGGAGAATCCGCTGCGAGTATTGATGTTTCTTTTTTTACTTTTTCTTCCGGTCATGTTCCCTCACAAAAAAAAATTTGTAACCGAATCATACACCCGCTTTGCGCTCCAGGCGACCGAGTCTATGATCAATTTCAGCAAGCCAATGTTTGCGGATGTATGCGGGCAGGTCAGCGTGTTCCACTTCCTTGCGTGCAGATTTCGCCCATTTGAGCGACATCTTTGCGTCGCGCATTTTATGTTCATAATATTTTGCCAGCTCGATGTGAGCATAGATGTGTCCCTTGCCTGCCGCCTCTTCCCACAAGCGCAGCGCCTGACTCACATCCCCGCGTTTTTTTTGCAGGATGGATAAACGCTTCACAGCCACGCCGAAATCTGATTCTGTTAACCCAAGCTCGAGTCCACGCTCGAACAGGCGGGCGGCTTCATCCCAGTGGCCGAGGTCTTCATATAATTTTCCGAGCGCGATGAAATCCAGGCCATGCTCCACGCGGCCGCTGTATGGGTCTGCGAGCAATTCACTGACGTGACTGAGCAAAGCTGCCATCGCCACTACATCCATCGCGTTATGATAAAACACACCGCCCAGCGGACGCGCGTCGCCGGTTCGTAAATAATCAAAATACAGCCATGGAATTTCATAGCCCGGCACTTCATCGGATGTGCGCGTAAAACCAAGCACATGTTCTTCCAGATATTTCAACGCGCGCGATGGAAGCCTATCGCGCCATAATCGACGCGCAAGCGGAAGCAGATCAATGTGTGCGTAATTTTTGAATGGAACTGGAATTCTATGTAACGAGTATCGGGTAACAAGCAAAGGTGCGTCGAAGGATTTCCCATTGAATGTGACCAGCCCTTCACAAGGCGCGAGAAATTCGATCAACGCTTCGAGCATGGCGGGTTCTTCGGAAGGGTCGCGTAAAAAGAATTGCCGCAGGTTGAATTTGCCGTCCACGAAACGCGCCGCGCCGACCAGAAAAGCATAAGTGCCTGTCCCGCCCGCCAGGCCGGATGTTTCGGTATCAAGGAATGCAAATTTGTGGATCGGTAGTTCAGCGATACGCGGGTCATTTGCCCATTGCGATATTAATGAAAGCGGGAACGTGGAAAGATGAGATACATTTCCGTGGAGATAATCTTCAGCAAAAATTTGCTCAGTGACGAATGCCTCGCCGCGTGCTGTGGCGCGAAAACTGCCAGCCACGACAGAGTCAATTGTGTGGCTGGCAGGCTTCGGCGGCGGGAGATGAGATGTGCCTGTCTTCACGCCGAGCGATTTTAGTTTATCCGATAAGGTAGGCATAAAGCCTATTCTATCCCACAAGGGGACGATGCCCCAATTTAATTAATCGATATGCCTTCTGATTGAAACTAACCTCATCAGGCTGGTTTCTTCTTTGACGATATTCGCGATGGGGGTTGCTACGATAAATAATCTACCCCAGCTGGCGTTGCCGTTATTTTCGATACATGTTTGGAGGGTAAGGTGATATTCACCGCGATATACCTTGTTGAAGAGTTCTTCGGCGGTAAATTTGGTTTGTGTTTCAAGATCACTGAATTGGCTGTATGGGTTTAGCGGATCCAAAGCCTGAAAACGTTGGATGCTTTTTGCCATAAAACTCTTCATATGTCCATCACCGTAGACAAGAACGATCACGTCGCCTGATTTTATGTTGGAGAATAAACTACCAGCAAGTATGTTGTGCGCCAGCAAGCCCACATTCCCAACTTCGGTGGCGATGCTGAATTGAGTGGCAACAGATTCAGCTGTGGATACATAGCCGGGGTTTCCCATGGGCTGCTGGACAATCGCCAGCGCCATCACGTTAGATACATACACACCGCGCAGTGTACCGGAGTTACCGTCTTTTACGGTTTCAATAAATGTATTTAAATCAGGAAGCGCATTGGGGGTTTCTTTTGCATAGGCCTGCACAGGAAATATAAATGTGCAGAATAGGACACACATGAGTGTTACTGCGAGAATTCTATTATTAAATTTGGTGAGCAGGTTTTTGGATGCCATGAATAAAATCCTTCATATGAGCATCCAGATCTTTTGCGTTTGCGTATTGCTAGAAATCTCGATAGCTCGTTTTCGGAAGCCTGGCAATCATGGCTGTGCGGGCACAACTTTAGATCCATGGCTTTGCGTCCCTGCCTTTCAACAGGTTTGCGATTTGTCGATACGATTACTTTTAAGGTTCAAAAAAAAGCGGGTCTGGCTTTTGCCAGACCCGCGGATGAAAACACAAGTATGTGATCTTCGGCGGCCTGGCGATCCTGGTCGTGTTTCCACAACTTTAGATCCATGACTTTGCGTCCCTGCTTTTCAACAGGTTTGCGATTTATCGGATTTTTCCTGCCCTTAGTTTAGCATGGGAACAGGCTTTTGTGCTTTTCACTTTCGAAAGTTTTCTTAATAATATTGCAAGGTGACTGGAAATAACAGGAAGGTATTATGTTGGGGATTTATAAGGGAGTTTATTCCAACAAACACACACAATTGAAAATAATTTCCCCGTTCAATCTACTTCTCGCAGATGCGAATATTACACAAAATTTCCCTCAAATATAAGTGGATGTGTCCAAATGTGAGCTGATCATGAGTAGTGCAGATTAATACTGGCTGTTCCTCTTGAATTGCCGGATAAAATTCCGGACGCGTCCCCCAGTACTTCACAGATTTTTCTGCTTGTTTTTTGATTGATCGAATTGTTTAGTACTATGCTGGTCTTTGGCTTTCTTTCGGGGAAATACTCAACGCTGATATTCAAGTGGAAATTTTGATCAGTATTATCAAGCTCGTTTTCAAGCAAATTAATTACTTCTTCTGTGAAATTAAATATACTCTTCACCAAGGAGTCAGACTCAGCAATTAATATTTCAATGCCTTCGAACGCTATTTTTTTCATCAAGTTTCGGGCTGGTTAGCCATAATGGGAGAGTGTAGAGATATTTGAAAATGTAACGGGAGTGCATTGCTAGTATGATTGAGTTTGACAAAGCAATCTACTTGCAGGAGACACTCCCGTGCCCAATAGAATAA
>CAIWRB010000215.1 GCA_903914955.1 uncultured Chloroflexota bacterium
AGCGTCACAAAGTATGTCAGCGTGTACAGCCCTGCGACCAGCCAGTAGGAAACATGATGATCAACGCCAAGCAGCAGAAGGTAGATCGCCAGATAGATGAATGCCATATTGCCAAAGGTGGCAAGCAGGGCACCGCTCAACGCGAATGGTTTCTTCAACCAGATGGAAAATGACTCAAAAGTACGTCTGGCAAAGTCCACTCCTTTTTGAAACAGGGCGGAAACAGCGATGGATTGGGAAACTCCAGTACCCAGCGAAAATACGGGGATCAACCCGAGAGGGAGAGCGATGCTCATGCCCGCCAGACCGATCAAACGGTCGGCCACGAGTGAGGCGACACAAATGGCATTGTCGTAGCCCAATTGCATTGCACCGCCGAGCCTAACCATATCCCCACCGACGGTGGTCGGTAAAAAATTGGATGAAAAATTTCCTGTAAAAGTTAGCATGACCGAACGAAGGAATGGAATTTCCACGCCCGCCGAGCGCAGCAGGATATGCCAGCGCGATGCAGAAAACAGGCGCGAGATGGACAACGCAATAACCGCCGCGAGAAAATACCAGATGGAAACACGCCTCAAAGCTGAGAAAAGTTTGCCATCACCCTCCTCTTCGATCAAAACGATCAGGAGCGCCAACGCCAGAATACTGCCCAACAAGCGCACGACGGTTGGACGATTATTCTTGAACCACTTACTCACGAGGATCCTGATCCAGATTGAGCATGGTACGGATGGTATAAGTCGGCTTGCGCTGAGATTCGTGATAGGTACGAACCAGCAGTTCCGCGATCAGGCCCATCAGCATGGATTGAAAACCAAGGATAAAAAGCATTGCGCTGACCTGAAAAACCGGTGAACCCAGGACACTAATAGAAAAGAAAACACGGCGGATAAACAGATATATCATGCACACGGTGCTGAGGGTGATAAGCAGTCCGCCTGTCCCGCCAAAGAGGTAGATCGGTTTTGATGCGAAAGCCACCAGGAATTTCACTGTAAACAGATCGAGCACAACTTTGACCGTTCGCTCAAGACCGTACTTGGTCTTGCCGAATTTCCGCGGGTAATGCTGAACTGGCACTTCAGTGATCTTCGCGCCAACAGAACTCGCGAATACCGGGATAAAACGATGCATCTCACCATATAAACGAAACCCCTCGAGCACATCACGGCGGTAGGCTTTTAGCGTACAGCCATAATCATGCAGATGCACACCCGTCACTCGCGAGATAAGCCAGTTCGCCATCATGGATGGCAGGTTGCGGGTAAGGACGTTGTCCTTGCGGGATTTGCGCCAGCCGCTGACCAGGTCATAGCCTTCATCAAGTTTGGCGAGCATCATGGGGATGTCGGCTGGATCGTTTTGCATATCAGCGTCAAGCAGGATGATGATCTGACCCTGGGCATAATCCAGTCCGGCAGCAATCGCCGGTGTCTGGCCAAAGTTCCGTCGGAAAGAGATCACGCGAACATGCTGGGCATCCTTTTGGGCGTATTCTTTGAGGACAGACAAACTGTCATCCTGACTGCCGTCATCCACCAGGATCACTTCCCATGATTGGCCGAGGGCATTCATGGTTTTATAAATCGCATCGAACAAGGATGGTAGGGTATCCTTCTCGTTATAGACCGGGATGATGAGTGAGAGATTCA
>CAIWRB010000216.1 GCA_903914955.1 uncultured Chloroflexota bacterium
CTGATATGGCAGGTTATTGAAAAGTCGGGACAACGGATGACTTGAATACTCCAAGATGAAGGTTGTCGGAGAGCCGGATGAGGGAAAACCTCATGTCCGGTTCGATGTGGCAGGGGATGGAAACCAGGACTAAAATCCCAGGCGCCATCCCTTGACCCTACCACCCGACGCTGGGGAGTCTGGCGCGATTCCAAGCATTTTTCTACGCCTCCACATTTTTCCAGTTGGACGGCGTTCCGCCGCCCGCCCCAGCGCGGGTAACGCAAACCGTTGGGCAGTTCCTTGCAAATCAAAGTTGTCGAGAGAAAATGAAAAGGAGTTTCAATGGAAAGCCATAATGTAATTTATGATGTCATAGCCACCATCGAAGTAGTAATAGACCAAATGTCAAATATGATTCCTGCGGAGCGCAAAGAGAAACTGAAAAAAGAGATTAAAATGCTAAAAGAACTCCTCTTAGACAAACGTTCCGCTAGACTTATGATAATTGGGCGTCGCGGCGCTGGCAAGTCATCTTTAATCAATGCAATTTTTTGTGAACGTGTGGCTGATACTGGGGCTGTTCTTTCAAAAACGGGGCGGTCACAATATTATGCTTATCAAAGTAGCAGGGGAAAACTTGATATTCTTGATACAAGGGGTTTGGGAGATAGAACGAAACCCGAAACCGCTAATTTTCAAAACGCAATAGATGATATTAAAGCGTCAATTGAAACAGATTACCCAGACGCAATATTGTTTTTGTGTAGAGCCAAAGATGTAGATTCAAATATAGATGTGGATATAAAAAATGTCTTAGAAATTCATAATCACATTGCCAATAAGCATAAATTTAATGCGCCAGTTGTTGGCGTAATAACAAGCGTTGATGAATTAGACCCAAAAAGAATTGAACCGCCTTACGACGACCAAAGAAAACGGACAAATATTGATACAGCAGTAAAAGCAGTTGAAAATGCTCTTGTTTCTGCTGGGCTTGATTTAATAAAAGTTATTCCCACATCAGCGTATGCAGAATATGATGAAGTTGACAAGAACAAGGTTGCTTACCAAAATTATTGGAATATTGACGCATTGCTCACTTACTTAATAGAGGTACTTCCAAATAGCACACATCTCGAACTAGCACGACTGGCTAAAATACGTTCATTGCAAGTAACTTTAGCAAGAACAATTATGGGAGCAACAGCAACGATAACAGGGACAATCGCCATTGTGCCTATTCCATTAGCGGATATTATTCCAATTACTACGGCACAGGTTGGAATGATTATTGGTATAGCCTATATTTCAGGCAGAGAACTATCTCAAAAATCTGCTATGGAATTTTTATCTGCTCTTGGGATTAATGTTGGTGCTGGCATGGTATTGCGCGAAGCCGCTCGCGCATTAGTGAAATATGTATTTCCTGGTGGCGGTCTTTTTGTTTCTGGCATCGTAGCCTCAGCAGGCACAATTGCACTAGGCGAAGCCGCAATACGTTACTTTATTGAAGGTAAGAGTATTGAAGAAGCAAAAGAAACTTTTAGTTTGGTTAAGGCGAAACAACTCGAAAAACAGTAAACATGTTAAAAGCAAAGGTGTTTTCCCGTTGAAAACTGCCCAACAAAGCGTGCAGCGGATTTGTGGGAGTCTGCGCGGTTTACAAGTAGTTTTCTGGCTTCGATATTTTTTTGCTCTCGAATAGAATCTACGCCCACCCACAAACCGCTAACGCAAACCGTTGGTGCGCCAAGCGAAGCTTGGCGTTTCTTGCAGAGTGCAAGTCTCTGTCGAACAAGGTCTAACCAACCATTCGTACCGAGTGTTGCAGTGATGAAGGAGAACGCTAATA
>CAIWRB010000217.1 GCA_903914955.1 uncultured Chloroflexota bacterium
ACTCCAAAAACATAAGAATATCAGAATTATACTGCCTGATTTCGTGGAAGCAACGGAACTATTTAAGTCCGATTACCGTCTGTAGGTTAAAATTAGACAGGAGATAATACCCATGAAAATCCGTTGGATCTCACTACTCGTTTTACTGGTGCTCACGCTGACAGGCTGTACCTCCATCTCTGACACAAGCAACTCTGCATCAGAAAATACAGATATTGCCAGTATAGCCCCTGAAGGCAGGGTCACGGAAGATGTTGCTGCGAATGATGCAGATTCATCTAAGAGCGACCCATTCCTCACACAATTGCCAGCGCCAACAGTAGGGTCAGTTGTGATAACCAATACAACAGCAAACCCCATTTCCTCGGCAAATTCTGCATCCGCCTTAACGCCCGCCCCGATTCTTCAGAGCTTGGCTCAAAGTGCCAGACAAGATCTTGCCAATCGATTAAATGTAAGCCTCGATCAGATTGATCTCCTGAAAATAGTTCCAGCCATGTGGCCTTATGACAGCGTGGGTTGCCCAATGCCTACCGTTGATAGCATTGAACCAAATAAGCCGGGATATCAAATTTTGCTCAATGCCTATGGTCAGGTGTATATGTATCACACAGATGGTAAAGACTGGGTTGATTTGTGCACAGTTAAGCCGACCAATGAAATTCGAACGCTCCCGTGATCGGACAAGAAATCCTGAACAATTAAGAAGAGCCCGCCTTTAATAAGACGGGCTCTCTTGTCTAACTTACTGCAGATGGGTCAATCTATACATTTACGGTGTAAGCTTGGTAATTCGCGTGGCCCAGTTGGCAAGCGACGTTCTAGTGCCACCGCAACTACCGATCGGTCCACCAAACAGATATGTATCCAGGTCGCATGTTTGAGCAATATACTCGGAGGCGAGCCAGATGTTGTTGCCATCTGTTACCGCCGCTCCGTAGTCACCCCAGCGTGTGCGTGGAGGGTCTCCGACGAACGCTTTGTAGCTTGTAAATCCATCGTCAGGTCCAATCCCAGCCGCGGCAATGTGAATGGGTCCTACAGAGCCTTTGGAGTTGATTGTTACATAACCCGCACTCGGGAAATAATCCTCCCCAAGGACAGTGAATGCAATGGCTCCCTTGCCCTTGGCAGTCATGGTTATCGCCGGCATGGTCAGGTTGTTATTAGCAAGTGCAATATAACCCTGCTTCTTAACCTCGCCTTTAACCTTGCCCGCGTCATTGATTTCTGGCTCGACAGCAAACCAGGCGATGCCGGCCTTGATTTCGCCACCGATATTGACAGCTGTTCCTGAGGCACCCCACAGCATACCGTTGACATACCAAGTCTGTTGCATGCGAGAGTCGAGTGAGTCCGGTGTTGACGCAACCTCAGGTTGCCACGTGGCCGGCGGGTCGAAGAACAACGCGAACCAGCAGTCGTCGCCGAAGAATGACCCAGCATTGTCGTTGAGACAGTCACCAAGTGGGATGTTGCCCACCTTCTGATCCGACGTGGGTGGGAAAACGTACGTCTGACTCTCGATCAAGCGGCTTGTCCATGAGAGTGCTGGTGTCGCTGAGTTCAGCGATCCTGTGTTTGTTACTGCCCAAAGGCCGATACGGCGAGCTGTTCCTGTCGGGTTGCCAGTCTCGGAGCCGTCGCCAGCGATGGTGCTGAGGAAATACTCGGTTCCATTCTTCTCATTCGAATACTGACCAGCTGGTGAATTGGCTGGCCAGACTGTGAAGCCCGGCGTGCCGGCGACACTGAGGTTCTCGACCAACGTCACATTAATCGTCGAGTGAGCGGCGAGTTGGGACTTCGAGAAGGCGAAGACCTGACCGGCATTATAGCTTGGCCCGAAAAGATCGTACTCATTCGTTGAAATGTAGATGCCGTTCGCGTCGGCGCCAATATGCGGGTAATCCTGGAAGCATGGCCCGGGTGTCACTCCATCGGTCGTGCACCCATGATTAGGTGTCCCATCGGTTCCGTCATTCTGGGCGGGGATGTAATAGACAGTCCAAGCACCCGTCGGGTCGCCTGTGTTGCTGACGGCCAGGTCAATCGTATTCTTCCCATTGAAGTCGCCATTGGAATCAACATGCAGCGTTGTGATGGCGACAACGAAGCGATTGTTGTCCGGGTCGTAATAGCAGACCGGATCGATTACATCATCCCCAATAGCACCTGTGGTCCGGTTAACTGCTGCTGCATAACCAAAGAACGTGTTCAAGTCTTGTACGCCTGCCAACGGAGCGCCAGTAGAACTATCATAGACACGCAAGACACTGTTCACTGACTCGACGGTGTAGCCATTGCCAACGCAAAGCGCTTGGTCAGGTGGTTCAACTGAAAACTGGTTGCCACCGTTGGCGAGCCGCTGCTGGCGATGATTTAGCCCATCGAAGCTCAATGCCAGCTCTGGGTTCGAACCGGCGACTGCTTTCGATTTGACCTTTGGTGCATCAAGCGGTTTTTTCGGGAATATGTCATCTTCGAAGCCAGGTCGCGTCCTGTTAAGGACTCCAGCCTTACCTTGGTCTTCCAAATTGGATCGGAATTCTGGCTGTTGGAGACCATCCGCGCCCTCCAGACCCGCTTTGATACTCGTAGTACCACCGGCTGGAATCTGGCGCGTGGAAGAGCCGCCATCTGCACGAACACTAGCTACTGGAGTCATCGTTACCATAAGCATTGTCAAAATCAAAAATGTGCTAAACAACTTTGCTTTCATATTTTATTTCTCCTATTTTAGATTTATGAATTAGTCAAGAATTTAACAGACAATGATTATATTTGCGAAAGTTCCTCCTCAATATAATAAAAAAGGACTGCCGAAGAATAAACTTCAGCAGTCTGGCGATCTATTGCGTACAACAGATCCATGACTTTGCGTCCTCACTTCACAGAGAGTTTGCCCATTAAATTTTTTCAACCCCAAAACATATTATCCACCCAAATATAAAATAACGCAAGTAATTTTACCTAATTTGGTATATTTCCCATACCCAACCACATTATGTGTATAATGCGTCTGATGTCCACAAAAATTGTACTCCTCACGCTCCTGACCGTGATATTAGCCGCAGGAGCCGCTCTGTATTTTACCTTTGGGAAAAATTCCGCCCGCACCGCGCAAGTCTTCGACTGGTTACGCGACCCATCCTCCCACCCGGAGTTGAGAATGAAAGCCTCCACTCAGTGCGACTCTGCCCCATTCATTTTCCCCACTGACGGATTGATCGGCTTTATATGGGACGATTCATTCCGCCCCGGCCACCGTCACCAGGGAATAGACATTTCGCAGGGACAGAGATCGGCGTCACCGCCGTGATCGCGGCCTATCCCGGTTACCTCACCCGCCAGCCAGATTGGAAATCATCCCTTATCATCCGCGTACCTGATGACCCGATTCAGGCTGGACGGCAGATTTGGGTCTACTACACTCACATGGCAGACCCGCAAGGGAATTCCTTTATCTCATCTAAATTTCCCGCCGGAACTTCAGAGGTATTTGTAGAAGCAGGTACGTTGCTCGGTTATCAGGGAGATTACTCCGGTGACCCTAATAATCCGGTTGGCGTACATTTGCATGTTTCAATCGTAAAAGATGACGGCTTCGGGAAATTCACAAATGAACTAAAAATTGAGAACACATATGACCCATCACCGTATTTTGGGTTACCCTTGAACGCCAACGAAAATACAGACACGATCCCAATGTGCAAGTGATTTATTTAGGTGAAAGATGAATGATCTACATGGTAAAGTTGTTTTGATCACCGGCGCAGGCAAAGGCGCGGGGCGCGCTCTAGCGGAAGCACTCGCCAGGCAAGGCGCTTTAATCGCGGCGAATGATATTTCCCCGGTCAACGTGGATGAGGTCGTGTCAAAGATCAACGCGCGCGGTGGAAAGGCAAAATCTTATATTGAAGATGTTGCTAAAAAAATTGGTGCGCAATCATTGGTTAAAAGTGTCGAAGATGATTTCGGCGGAATTGATATCCTGATCAATCACGCGGCGGTGGAACCACACGCATCCCTGCTGGATATGGACGAGTGGGACTGGCATCGCACGCTCGATGTAAATCTGACGGGTACATTTCTAATGATCCAATCAGCGGGACGCGTGATGCGGAAAAAAGGCAAAGGCGAGATCCTGAATTTTGTAGCAGGAACAGGTAAAAGCCTGAAAAATAACGCAGGGGCATATCTATCCAGCAAGGCGGGCCTGGTTGCGTTATCCAATCAAGCAGATAGCGAATTATGCTCTTATGGAATTCGAGTTTATGCAATTGAAAATTCGGAAGATGTAGTGCAACAAGTATTACGCGTACTGGAGGCAAAATGAAAGAGTTGATGGAATATCGCGTTAAGATCGTTGAGAGACTTGGTGAAGCCGCGCGTGAATTTCGCGCCGCGTGCGAAGCGATACATGACCCTTTTACAAAAGTGGAAGGCGAGTGGACACTGCATCAGATCGCGTCACACACACGCGATGTGGATAAAATTATTTACGGCGCGCGTATTCGTCAAACGCTGAATGAAGATAATCCTGAATTCAAAAATTTTGACACAGACTCGTGGATGGCAAATCATTACAATAGGGAAGAATCGCTCGCAGGAATTTTGGATGAGTTCTCCACGAATATGGAAGAACTGCTTAAAATTTTGAGCACCATGCCGCGCGAGGCGTGGTCACGCGAGAGCCGTCACGAAACAATGGGCGGTGAACTGCCCTTGCAATTATGGGTTGAACGAAGCCTGGCGCACATTGAAGAACATTTGCGAACTTTGAAAAACGCATAAACAAGTGAATTTTGCCCGTTTTTTGAATATTCCTGAGGTAAAATAAGCAAATGAAAAAGCAACGAATTATCCTTGTAGATGATCACGAAGTAGTGCGACTTGGCTTAAAATCCTTGTTGGAGCGGCATCCGCAATTTGATGTGGTTGGAGAAGCAAGTTCGGCGCGTGAAGCATTGGAACAGGTCGCTTCGCTCAAACCAGATGTGGTCGTAATGGATATTCGTCTGCCGGGCACCTCGGGGATTGAAGCTTGCGAGCAGATCGTCAATGAACACCCCAACACAAAAGTGATCATGCTCACATCATATGCCGAAGATGAAATGCTTTTTTCTGCCATTCGCGCGGGCGCTTCGGGATATATCCTTAAGCAGATCGGAAGCGATGATCTTGTAAAAGCGATCGAATCTGTCGGGCGCGGTGAAGCCTTGTTAGACCCTGCTGTGACACAGCGTGTATTTCAGGAAGTACGCCGCGCGGTGAAAGAGGAAGAAGCTTCGGCTTTTGCTCATTTGAGTCAGCAGGAAAAACATGTGCTTTTACTGGTCTCAGAAGGTAAAACAAATCGCGAGATCGCGAAGAATCTATTTCTTGGCGAAGGCACAGTACGCAATTATGTTTCAAGCATTCTTTCAAAGTTGAGCGTGAATAATCGTGCTGAAGCCGCGGCCTACGCGGTGGAACATAGCTTAAGGGAATACATCTCGGCATGAGTTTTTTTCGATTATAAACACGGAGGCACAAAAGCACAGAGAGTTCATACTCGGTGACAGCGTGTCTCTTTTTTTTATTGAGAGAAATTATGTACCCATTTGTAAAATTAACCGACAGCATCGTCACATTGCGGCCCTATGAATTTGGGGAAGAGAAGGCCCTGCACAATGCAGTACAAGAATCATTGTTAGAACTCAGTCCGTGGATGTCATGGGCGAATGAAAGTTACTCAACCGAAACAGCCAGCACATTCATCACACTCACGCGCTCGTATTGGTCAAGCGGTTCAATGTACGCCTTTGCAATTACGGACTCACAAACCGGCGAGTTCCTCGGTAGTTGCAGTTTGAGCCATATTCACACGTTATATCATTTTGGCAATCTCGGCTATTGGGTACGCACATCCCGTCGCGGAAAGGGAATCGCAGGGCGCGCCGCCAAACTTATTGCGCGCTTTGCTTTTGAAAAAGTAAAACTGATCCGCGCAGAGATCGTCATAGCAGTTGGAAATGACGCAAGCAAACGCGTGGCAGAAAAAGTCGGGGCGCATGCTGAGGGGATTCTATTTAATCGGATCGTGATAAACGAACTGGTTTGTGATGCGCACATGTTTTCGCTTCTACCCTCCGACTTTGGACTTGTTGCACAATTATGACAAAATCAAAAACCCATTGACTTATATATCTTTATTCCGTAATATAGGCTTACTGTTCCACACAACTTAAGAGGAGAGAGGTTTTATGACTGAACTAAAAGCAGTATATGAACGAAAGCACGTCTGGCGGAATGAGTTCCTGCTCATCATCAGCTTGATCGTGTTCGTTGGCGTCGTCTACGTTTTGGATGGCGCGCTGAAACCTGTTTTCACAACATCCACCTTAATATTAACTGGCATCCTTCTTGCGCTCGTCCCATCCGCGATCTGGCTGGTATTCTTTTATTTGCAGGATCGCCTTGAACCAGAACCAAAAGGTTATATATTGGGCGTATTTGCGCTTGGCGCATTATTGGCAGCGGCCATTGGCGTACCGCTCATTGAAAATGTATTTCGTGTTTCTCATTGGATCTATACAAATACTCTCGCCACCATACTCGGCGGAATTCTGGTGGTAGGGTTTACACAGGAATTTCTGAAGTATGCGGCGGTACGTTACAGCATCTATCACTCCGATGAATTTGATGAAGCCACCGATGGCGTCATCTACGCTACCGCGGCGGGACTTGGCTATGCCACGGTGCTGAACATTCAATTCGTCATCTCCAACGGCGGCGTGGACCTTGGCGCTGGCGTCATTCGCATGGCGGTCGTTGCGCTGGCGCAAGCCTCATTCTCGGGCATCACAGGCTACTTTCTCGGCCGCGCAAAATTTGAATCCGAACAAATCTGGTGGATGCCTCTCGGCATTACGCTGGCGGCGATCTTCAACGGCTTGTTCAACTGGCTGCGCGGCCTCGTAGCACAGACAAATATCAGCCTAAGCGGTGCTTCCGTAAGCCCATGGCCTGGACTGGCGCTGGCAAGCATTGTCGCTTTTGGTACAACTGCAGCAGTACTCTGGCTCGTACGCCGTAACCTTAATTCCGTGCAAGCGGGGAAATAGGAGATAACAATGGAAAACAAAAAAATTTCCCTGGGCGACCGCTATGCTGAGATCACAGTCATCCTTATCACAGTCATCGCGCTGATCGTCGGCTGGGTCTACAAATCCGGCGTAGAAAATAGCAGCGTACCCTTCAACGTGGAAGGCATTCGCGCCCAAGCCCCGAAAGGTTGGCTGCAATCTGAACCTGCTGGAGATGAAATCCTGCGTACCACAGATCGAACTTCAAGCGGATTCAACACAACCTATGTCCTTCGCAAAATTCCCCTCGCCGCAAATACATCCGCAGCGCAGGTTGCCAGCTTGCTGACGCTGGGCCACGGACAGGATCTGCTTGCATTCCGTGTGCTTGATCAGCGTGAAGTAACCGTATATGGCAAGGCTGCATACGAAATAAGTTACGTTTACGTTGAATCCAATCCCAATCTCACGCATAAAAATATTCCAAGCATTGTGCGTGGCGCGGATTACATCTATGTGAACGACAACAACGCGGTGGTGGTTAGCTTTTGGGCTGACGAAAAAAGCTACGACCTAAACCTGGCCCGTTTCCACATTTTCCTTCAATCGATCAGTTACTAAAAGAGGCATGATGAAACCAAATATTCTTAACCGTTTCTGGTTGATACTTATCGTTCTTGCGCTCGCTACACTTGCCTGCATTGGAGTCGTAGGACCAGTTGAAACCATCACACCCGAATCTCCCACGAACAATACCGACCCAAACCCAAGCCCCTCTGGCAGTGGACTCTCACAAGCAGAACGCGCTACATTGATCTCAGCGACCGTGCAGATCTACGGCTTATTCAACGACAACGGCAAGTTGACTCCACGCTATACAGGATCAGGAACGATCTTAACTTCCACAGGCATGATCCTGACAAATGCACATGTAGCCAGCCCGGCCTCTCAAGGCGAACCGGACATGGAGCCGGACGCATTGGCAATCGCGATCATCGAGTCGGAAGATAAACCGGCCGTGCCTACTTATCTTGCTCAAGTCCGCGCAGTCGATGGATACCTTGATCTTGCTGTCATTCAGATCGTATCCACCATAGACGGCACAAGTGTGGATCCCAACAGTTTAAATTTCCCATTTGTTGAGCTCGGCGATTCGAGTCAAATTCATGTGGGTGACCACGTCAGCATTTTTGGCTACCCCGGCATTGGTGGAGATACGATCACGTTCACCCAGGGGAGCGTTTCCGGCTTTACCTTTGAAGATCAACTCGGTGACCGCGCCTGGATCAAAACAGAT
>CAIWRB010000218.1 GCA_903914955.1 uncultured Chloroflexota bacterium
TGGATCAGGAACTGGTCTTTGAACCTTTTGAGACCATCCTGGAGGACAAGCAGGATCCGCGCCTTGGGTTCGGACTTGGCTTGAAGATCGTCGAACATATCGTTGACCTGCACGACGGCGAGACCTGGTTCGAGAGCGAGGCAGGCATTGGCAGTTCTTTCTTTTTTACGATACCTTTGTAGTGACAATTAAGGCACTCGTTCACAAAGGGACAACCTGCTCATTTTTAAAGGCTGTAATAGGTCAACTCATTTTATTCATAATCACCATAGAATAATTATATCCAGGAGAATCGTAATGCTCCACAAAAATAGCTCTTCAAAAACATCAAAGAAAAACGATAAGCATCTCGCAAATATTATCGAGCAGAATATACATACCATTATCAACACCCGCCGAACAGCAGCAAATCAGCGCAGCACCGAAGAGCGTCTCGCAGACGCGATCACCGATTTTTCAGGTCATATGTATTTTGTCTATTTCCATATCATTTGGTTCGGAGTCTGGATTCTGATCAATCTTGGATATTTCGGCGTAAAGCCTTTTGACCCGTATCCTTTCGGATTGTTGACGATGGTCGTTTCGTTGGAGGCGATCTTTCTGGCAACTTTTGTGTTGATCAGCCAAAATCGTTTAAGTGCCGAAGCGGATCGCCGCGCTGATCTTGACTTGCAAATGGGACTCCTGACCGAACATGAATTAACCCGTGTTATCAAAATGCTCGATGCAATACAGGATAAGATGGGAATTGAAAATGATAGCGACCTTGAACTTCTTGACCTTGAGGAGGATGTTCACCCAGAGGATGTACTTGCGGAAATTGATCGCGTTCAACGCCGCATAAGCCAGGCAAAGAAATAAGCATCACCGACTTATTCGCTTTCATTGGCAGAAAGTTGGGAGGTGGTAAAACTGGTTGAATTCATTATCCGATCTGTTTGTAGTAGAGATCCTAAAAGACGGAGAATAAATTGAAACGAAGATTTATATTTATTGCACTTGCCTTGTTGCTTATTTCCTGCGGGGGAAATGATATTCCTTTAGTCAGTCCCGATCAATTACAGGCCCCGACAGAGGTTATCCTGCCGACTTCAACAGCGACAAATACTCCTTCGCCCAGCCCGACAGTTGAGCCTACTTTGACAATAGAGCCGACGATCATTGTGTCGCCTACCTCAACGGTAAATCCGTGTGACGGGGCATTATTTGCAAACCTTGTTGGTTCCTCCGGCGGTGGCAAGAGCAATAATGGCGCGAGTGTTTTTATTGTCAATAACACCAGGGCTTCCATAACCGTAACTTTGTACCTTTCTAAAAATGATTTTGGGCAATGCGGATCTGTTTCATACGTTCTGGCACAAAAGCAATCAGTGTCAATTATTAATCAGCTGCCTTTTGGATGCTATTATGCAAGTGCCTATATTAATGATCCGAAGAAGCCCAGCCGCGCTTCGGGCGGCCCCGCCTGTATTACCGGCCCTGACAGGACCACGATTACCGTATCTGCGAATAAGATCAAAATTACCGGACCGTGATCGTCCGTGAGAACTTCATTCCTCCCAAACTGAATGATACGCCCCGATCGACTCAAAATATTCCACCATGCGCTGATAAAAGCCGTTACTCGTGATCGTGGCGCTGTCGCCGATGACGATCAATTTGCGGCGCGCGCGGGTCAGGGCCACGTTCATGCGGCGCGTATCAGCGAGGAAGCCAACCTCGCCTTCGTGGTTGGAGCGCACCAGCGAGACGATCACAGCTTCTTTTTCGCGGCCTTGAAAACCGTCCACGCTGTCTATTTCGAGCTCAAGATATTTTAATTTTTCACGTAAATATTTAACTTGCGCCGAATATGGGGAGATGATGGCGATCTGTTGAGATGACAATCCACATGCAAATAACTCATTTACTTTCTTGATCACCAACTCTGCTTCAAGCGGATTCAATCGGCTGTCGCCGTCCGGTTCTTGCAACTCGTCGTAGCTCGCACCTGCGGTGTCGATGAAGTGAATGGCGCAATCCGTCATCTCAGATGAAATTACTTGAGGCAGATCAGATAACAGGGCGGCGCGAACCGTTTCATCAGCTAGCAAACTTTTTTCGTAGAATACATCCGAGGAAAAATTCATAATGTCTTGATGCATTCGATATTGCACATTCAATATCCTGCTCAAACCACTGTTGATATTTAACAGACGCTCCATCATGCTGATGTTGAAACCGCCGCGAATGGCTTCGGGTGAAATAACTGTGGGCGGAAGTTGAAAATGATCTCCCGCCAGCACCAGACGATTTGCGTATTGCACGGGAATCCAAGCCGAAGGTTCAACGCTCTGGCTGGCTTCGTCCATGATGCACCAATCATATTTGCGGCGCGTAAAAAAATCTGAGTCGAGACCAGTGGCGGTGGCGCAAACGATCTTCGCGTTGCTGATAATTCGTTCGGTCACTGCGTCTTCGATCTGACGCGCTTCATTCAACAATTGTTTTGCTTCCTCGCGCAGCGAATGTCGCAGGTTGGGGTCGGGTTTAATGCGAAAAAATTTGGAGGCCTGGCTACGCAGGGAATGCGCGTCGCGGGTTAATTTACGCGCGAGACGCATGTCAGGATGGATATCTGCAAGTTCATCCAGCGTGTGTTCGCGCAAGGCGGGCGATACGCGCGCGGGATGCCCGAGTCGAACGGCACTCTCGCCAGCGTCGATCAGGCGCTCAAGGATATTATCCACCGCCAAATTGCTCGCCGCCACCGCCAGTACACTTTGCCCATTGTGCACGATTTGGCGCATCAACTCGATCAGCGTGGTGGTCTTGCCAGTCCCAGGCGGCCCGTGGATGATGGCGACATCTTCCGCGCTTAGCGCAAATGCGATGGCTTGATTTTGCGAATCGTTTAATTTTTTGTTGAATGGATTTGGAAATTCGATTTTATTGAAAACTGGATTTTGTTTTCCCAACAATACATCACGCAGAATGGAGAGCCGCGTTCCTTTCGCCCCTCGAGCAGTTTCCAATGCCAGTCTTTGTCTTTGCCTTGAGATTTCGTCGGTCGAACGATCGAGTCTGAAAGTGGGTTTATCCGAATCAGATTCAGGCCACTGGGTGAACGCGACTTGAATTTGATCCTTGTGCGCACGGCTGACAATTCCGCGCCAACTGGGAGCATCTTTATCGTGCAGTCCTTCTTCCGATAGAATAACAGGGCTTCCATTTCCAATGCGGCTCCACGGCAATGATAAATTTTCATTGCGCTTGCCAAACGTCAACAGGATTTTTCCACCTAATCCAGAGTCTTCTTCATGGATAACGAGATTGATCAAGCTGTTTCCCGATGACTCAGCCTCGACGGGTGATAATTTCTCAAGCGAGCGAATCGTCTCTTGTTTTTCGGCTTCAGCTTCAAGGTCGAGGAGGTGCGCGAGTCGTTGAAAGTGATCTTCGGCCATCATGTAACCATCATAACCTTCATATCTATTTTGACACGAAATACTGCCGCCGCGGCTAAACTTATCACCAGCGGCATGATTGGAATTGTGTAATGCATACGACTGTTGACTGCCATGTAGGAAATTGTCACCATAATGAGGCTTGCCCATAAGGGCCATGCTTCAGGTAGATTATTTTTCGATCCAATGAATGCAAATATCAACAGTGTGAGCTGCAATAATGCGACCGCATATTCGACGAGACCCATATTGTAGCCAAATGATTCACTTACGCGCCAATCAAACCATAGCATGAAAAAGCGATAACCTGAAAGCAAAATGTAATGGACGGGATTCGCTGCAATGATTTTTAATCCTTCTTCACGATATACGAGATCCATTTGTGCTTCATTTTCTGTGCCAAGCAAATCTGTTCGGCGGGCGACGAGCGATTGAATTGCTACCCAACTTTCATCATTGCCCACGTTGTGGAAATAATCATTTGTTCCAAGCATGTAATTGTGACGATAAATGTTATATCCAACCAAACTTGACCCGATTAGCGGCCTGCCGAATACCAATTTCGTGCGGACGATCCACGGGGTCATGATGATGAGTACAACTGCAAATGTTAGCAGGGAGGGGCGAATCCAATCACTATAATTATTTCGTAAGTCCCATCGCTCGATGATTAGGCCAGCAATGACTGTCAATGTAACCATCAACATGACTGAGCGCGACATGACCGCGATGCCCAACCCTATTCCCGCTAATATCCAATCACGAATGTTATCTGATTTGCGCGCTCGCAGTGTGAACAGAATTCCAAATGTAACGCCTAGTCCCGCCAAGAGGTCACCTGACACCTGCGAGATTAGCGGCATTGCCCTTGGATAAACGATCCAAATGATGGCGGATAAAAATCCAGCAGATGATGACCCTGTCCATTCGCGTGTAAGGAAAAACAACGTGACCATGACTCCGGTCAATAAAAGGAGTTCGGTGACTCCAGCAGCAAGCAGTGATTCCTTGGATAGCCATGCCACGCCTGCAAATAAGAGGATCGGCGCTGGTTCCCTCATTGCGGTTGCTGATGAAGTCGCGCTGCAAAATGGAAAATAATATTGGTTACATAAACTGTATCCAAAGCCATGGACTAAATTCAATGTGATTCCCCACCAACTGGTTGTCTCGCCTTTGTTGAAATCAGGTGTGTCAACGCGCAGGCGAAAAGAACCAGCGAGTATTGTCAACGAGACGAGGATGATTAACGCGAGTAAAGTATGGTTTGATAAGTATTCCTCGGCTTTTTCCAGCCAGTTTAAATCAGATTTATTCATATTTAATGCCATAGCCCAATTTTATCTCTTTAGGATCAATAATGTATAATCGTTTTTATGGATGGAATAAAAATACTCTATCGTGCCCATGCGATTCAACGTATAGTCGAGCGCGAAATTTCCACAAGTAAAGTTCGCAAGGCGTTGGAGGTGGCGGATGTGATCGAAGATTACTCCACCGAAATGCCTGAGCCAAGCCGATTGATCCTCGGTTTTCAGGGCAAGCGTCCATTTCATGTGGTTACTTCTGAGGATCCTGAATCAAACAGGATCATTGTGGTGACAGTCTATATTCCCGCTCCCAATAAATGGAAGAAAGACAGCAGGAGCCGTAGATGAAGAATCATCCCCCGTGCGGACCTCAGTCAATGACTCAAATAAACCATACAGGCTGAAATTTGCATTCCGATAGTTGAAAAGGTGCTTTATGAATTGTATCATTTGCAGGCAAGCTGAATTTGTCGATGGATTTACATCCATTCCCTTTGAACGCGGTGAATATAAGTTGATGGTAAATCATGTGCCAGCGCTAGTCTGTCCCAATTGTGGAGAGGCTATTGTGGATGAAGATGTGGCGACCCACTTATTGAGCATCGCGGAAAATATTATCTCAGAGGGAATATTTGAAGATATCCGCGATTACAGCAAGTAGACGTATTTGATACAATCATTTCATGAAACGGTGCATAATTCTGCTCTTTTTTATTTTCCTCGCTGCTTGTTCCTCCTTACCGTCACTTCCAACCGCCAGCTTGCCGCCACCAAATGTGACTATTATTCCCGCTACAATAATCCCTACTTTCACTTCAATTCCTACTGCCACTCCAATCCCTACCGCCACACTTACAACTGAAAAAGCGATCTATCCATATACGATTGACGGACTGCGCAAACATAAATTTCAAAGCGGGAAGGTCATTATCCGCAAGAACCTGCTTGAGACCGAAAATTTCACTCGTTATCTAATTGAATATCCCAGCGATGGCTTGATCATCACCGGTATTATGCAAATCCCAAAAAACGGTGAGCCACCATATCCTGTGATCGTGATGAATCACGGTTTCTTTTCGCGCTCCGTTTATAATTCTGGCGATGGTACAGATCGCGCTGCGGAATTATTGAGTCGTTACGGTTATTTGACGGTCTCATCTGATTATCGAAGTTGGGGGGATTCTGAAACTGGCGAGAGTCTGTTTTATTCAGGCCTCGCCATTGACGTGATCAATTTGATGAATGCAATCCCGTCCATTCCGCAAGCCGACCCTGACCGCATTGGCATATGGGGACACAGTATGGGTGGTGGTGTGACTCTCAAAATTCTGACAATCGACTCGCGCGTGAAAGCTGCCGTGATCTATTCCTCTGTCAGCGCCGACTTTGGCGATATCATTGGGAGATGGGGGCCAGGCTGCCTTGGCGATGTGTTCGAAGGTGAGCTTGCCTACGGATGCAATTCTTCGGACATTCTCCCTTTGGATTTGCCTGCTGATATAACTGCATCCTACTTTAACTCAGTAATTGATCCCGAGATTCTGAAGGCAGTTTCCCCGTTATATTATTTGGGTAACGTCACGGCGCCTGTTCAGATCAACTATGGCACAAAAGACGGTCAGACATTCGCCGGCACACCGCCAGAATGGTCTACGAAAATGTACGATGGTTTTATCGAAGCAAATAAAAACGCTCAGATATTTGCCCAGGAAGGTGAAGGTCATTCTTTTATTGGAGAGCCTTGGTTTGTTTTCATGTTGCGCTCTCTAAAATTCTTTGACAAATATGTAAAATAGAAACAGCGTAGAAAGCCTGTCGACGTGGGACCTCGCCATGAAGATTTAGTGCACAGGGATATAAGGGCATCCCAAAAAATAAATCCAATGCCACAATGTACTTCGTCTGGTGCAGTGTAGGCCTGCCTGAAACAATATGGCATAGGTAATGATCCTTCAAAATTACCGTATAATTTGCGCACTCATCCCACCTTTGGAATAATTCCACATGTCCATCTTTGACCACGTACCAACATTCAGCATTCAAGACGCAATTCAATTTGCCCGAAAATTTTATGGTCTCCAGGTTCAGGCCAAGTCCCTGCCCAGCGAACGCGACCAGAATTTCCTACTTCAAGTGGATAATGGTGATCAATTTGTACTTAAGATCGCTAATGCCACCGATGAGTATTCCCTGCTGGAAGCGCAGGATCTAGTCATGCGCCATCTGGCGGAGCATATCCAGTTTTGTCCGCGTGTGATTCAATCTGTGAACGCAGAAGAGATCGTTCCGGTTACTTCGGAAAGCGGCGAACAGCACTTTATGAGACTGGTAACTTATTTGCCTGGCACGCCGCTTGGAAATGTAAAGCGTCAATCTGCTGAACTTATGCAAGACCTCGGTTTCAAGGTGGGACAAGTGACAGCTGCTTTGCAAAATTTCGATCACACGGCCTTGCATCGTAATTTTCACTGGGATCTGGCCAATGGACTTGATATCATCCAAAAATACGAAGGGCTGATTCGCGAGCCTGAATTACACAGACTGATAGACCAACTTCGCACGCAATTCGAAGATCATGTCTCGCCGTTATTGTCTGCATTGCGTAAGAGTGTCATTCATAATGATGCAAATGATTTCAATTTACTGGCTGGCGAGGGAGTAGACCTTTATTCTCGCAATCAAAGTATTGTCGGACTGATCGATTTTGGTGATATGGTTCACAGTTATTCCATCAGCGATCTGGCTGTCGCTATTGCCTACGCTATTTTGGACAAACCCGACCCGCTGACGGTTGCTGCGCAAATTGTCAAAGGCTATAACGCGGCCTGCCCGCTCACAGAGCACGAAATCGCCGCACTGTTTGGACTGGTCACCATGAGATTGTGTATGAGCGCTTGCATCGCTGCGGATCAACAATCACGCCAGCCTGATAATGCCTATCTCGGTGTCAGTCAGTCTCCCATTCGAAATACTCTGCCTAAGCTTGCCGCCATACATCCAAACTTTGCTCAAGCCGTTTTTCGGGATGTATGTGGACTGACTCCGCATTCAGATAATGTGACACAATGGATTAAATCTCATGCGGATCAATTCGCTTCGCTCTTCGACTTTGACCTGCGTACTGAACGAATAGCGATTCTTGACCTGGGCGTTTCCAGCTCGCTCATCAGCAGTGATTCGAATCAAAACAAAGAATCCAATCTGACGCCGCGAATCATGCAAGCCATCACCGAAGGGGATGCAATAATCGGCATCGGCCGTTACGATGAAGCGCGTTATTTTTACGCTGCTCTCCCGTTTGCTACTGGCAATCCTCCAACTGAAGAATATCGCACCATTCATCTTGGAGTTGATCTGTTCGTTCCGACAAATACTCCCGTTTATGCTCCGCTGGATGGAAATATATTTGCCTTTGCTGATAATGCCTCGTATCAAGATTATGGCCCCGTCATTGTGTTGAAACATAAAAGCGCAGAACACCCGACGTTTTATACTTTGTATGGTCATCTGAGTCGCGAGTCGCTTGGCGGATTAACTGTCGGTGAGAAAATTGCCAAAGGAAAAAAGCTGGCAACTGTCGGGTCGTCTGATGTGAACGGAGGTTGGAGTCCACATTTGCATTTTCAGATCATCACCGATTTGCTTGATCTGGGATGTGATTTCCCTGGGGCGGCGCGTCCAAGTCAACGAAAAATTTGGTTGAGTTTATGCCCTGATCCAAATTTGATATTAAATATTCCAGAAACAAAATTCCCAACCCGTGAACCATCCAAGGCTGAAACGCTCGCGATTCGACGCAAGCGAATGGCAGGGAATCAAAGCATTTCGTATCGTGAGCCGCTCAAGATCGTGCGCGGTTGGAAGCAATATTTATTCGATGAGGATGGCCGCAAGTATTTGGACGCCTATAACAACGTGGCGCATGTGGGGCATAATCATCCGCGTGTGGTGGCCGCAGCGCAACGACAGATCGGTGTGTTGAATACCAATACCAGGTATCTGCATGACAACATTAATCTCTACGCTGAAAAGTTGACCTCGTTATTTGATGAGTCATTAAGCGTGTGTTTCTTTGTCAACTCGGGCAGTGAAGCCAATGAGCTTGCGCTGCGTCTGGCGCGGACGTACACTGATCAACGTGACATGATCGTGCTGGAGGCCGCATATCACGGCAATACCAATACCTTAGTTGATATCAGTCCATACAAACATAACGGTCCTGGCGGGAAAGGTGCACCGGATTGGGTGCATTCCGTACCGATCCCGGATGATTATCGCGGCGCATACAAACGGAATGATCCGCTGGCGGGCGCAAAATATGCTCAATATATTTCTGAGATAATTGATAAGTTAAAACAAAAAGGCCGCGGACTGGCGGGCTTCATCGCCGAATCCCTGCCGAGTGTGGGCGGACAGATCGTCATGCCGCCGGGCTATCTGTCAGATGTATATCGTTATGTGCGTGAGGCTGGTGGTGTTTGCATCATTGATGAAGTGCAGACTGGCTTTGGGCGGACGGGCACACATTTTTGGGGCTTTGAAGCGCAGGATGTTGTTCCAGATATAGTGGTGCTGGGCAAGCCGATCGGCAACGGGCATCCGCTTGGAGCAGTAGTCACGACACGCACAATAGCAGACGCTTTCAACAATGGAATGGAATATTTTTCAACTTTCGGCGGTAACCCGGTCTCGTGCGCCGTTGGTTTGGAAGTGTTGAATGTAGTGCAGGATGAACATTTGCAGGAACATGCTCTTCGGGTCGGCAATTGCATGTTGGATGGATTGCGTCCTTTTGTGGATCGTTATCCAATCGTTGGAGATGTACGCGGCTCAGGCTTGTTCCTTGGCATTGAATTGGTGCGTGACCGGGAGGCACTGGAGCCTGCCGCTGAAGAAGCAGCATTTGTCGTCAATCGAATGTGTGAACATGGTATTCTGGCGGGAACCGATGGGCCGCATCATAACGTGATCAAGGTCAGACCGCCCATGCCGTTCGATCAACAAAACGCCGATTTCTTAGTAGAAGTAATGGATAAGATATTAAGAGAGGATTTTTAGCTCGAGCAGATTGTCTTGGCGAACACCAGAGTCGGAAGTCTGCGCCACTGCTATAAAAGAATAAATAATCATGTTTCCTTGATCAAAGATATCCTCTTCCAAAGACCGATCTAATAATTAAGATTGCTCCCATCTGAAAGGATTCCATGCAAACTTCACCGTTATCCCGTCTTTCGTCCCGCACCTGGTTCGTGATGGTCGCTCTCGCTCTCACCGGGCAGATCGCTTGGGCAGTAGAAAATTCCTGGTTCAACACTTTTGTGTACGACACGATCACGCCCGACCCGCGCCCTGTTGCCTGGATGGTGGCGGCCAGCGCCATTACTGCCACATTGACAACTCTCTTTATGGGCACGCTCAGTGACCGCACGCGCTCGCGCTGGGGCAGGCGGCGACCATTCATTTTGATCGGCTATATTCTTTGGGGACTTTCAACCGTTTTATTTCCAACCGTTGCTTACATCAAGGTGACCAGTCTGGCTATCGTCATGGTCGTAGTCGCAGATTCGATCATGACCTTCTTCGGCTCCACGGCTAACGATGCAGCCTTTAGCGCATGGACAACCGATATCGCCACCAGTGAAACACGCGGTCGCGTCGAAGGTGTACTTAATTTGAGTGTCTTCCTCGCGCAGATCGTCGCAATGGTGGCGGCTGGTATGTTGATTGACAGAGTGGGGTACTTCACTTTCTTTTATTTATTAGGCGGGATCGTCATTGTGGTCGGTCTGGTTGCTGGCAGTTTGCTTCAGGATGTCCAGCTGCCTACCGAGAGCGCTGAACCCAAACGTTCCTTCCTCTCCGAATTTTCAGAATTGTTCGACATCAACACCTTGAAAGAAAACCGCGAACTGTTCATCATCCTGATATTCATAATGTTGAGCAGTATCGGCATGCAAGTATCTCTGCCGTATCTAATCATTTATCTTGAAAATTATATTGGCGTCACAAAAACTGAATTCAGTATTATCGGCGGCGCGGTCATGTTGGGGAGCGCAGTCTTCGCAATTCCATTTGGGCTGCTCGCAGATAAGTGGAACAAACGCAACATGATCTTTTTCGCAACCATTGTCAGTAGTATCGGAGGGATTTTGCTTTCGCTGGTAAAAAGCTTACCCATGCTTTCATTGACAGGTTTATTGTGGCAGGCTTTTTCAGTTGCCATGGGTATCGCATCGGTGGCATGGCTCAAAGACCTATTGCCCGAACAAAACCGAGGTAAGTTCCTGGGCATTCGTATGATCTTTTGGATCGCCATCCCTATGGTGATCGGTCCGTGGATCGGCTCAGGGCTGATCCAAAATTTTGGGATTCCCACCATTTCAAACGGTCAGGCAGGTTTCGTCCCACCGCCGATCATTTTTCAGGTCGGGTCGGTCATTAGTCTGCTGGCGCTCATTCCACTTTTCTTCATCAACGATAAAAAATGATCTCAAAGATCACTTCAGGTTTCTGGCATGAGCGGCTTGAGGTCAATGCCCAACGAGCCATCTTCCATCAATGGGAGCAGCTTGAAGGATCGGGATGCATTGAAAATTTTCGCATTGCCGCAGGGGATGTGGATGGCTTTCGCGAGGGCTGGTTCTTTGCTGATTCAGACGCCTATAAATGGCTGGATGCGGCGTCCCGAATTTATGCATCACATCCAAGCCCTCAACTTGCCACTGTTATGGATGAATTTACTGCGCTTTTAGCGCGCGCCCAGCAACCCGACGGTTACATCTTTACCTACAACCAGATCCATTTTCCCGGAACACGTTGGGTCAACCTGCAAATTGAACATGAACTCTATTGCCACGGACACTTGATCGAAGCGGGCGTTTCACACTTTGAAAATACCGGCCGCACAGATTTGCTTGACATCGCTCGCCGCGCCGCAGACCGCATTGTCGAAGATTTTCTAGGCAAAGGGACAGGTCATACCCCAGGTCACGAAGAGATCGAGATCGCTTTATTGCGATTATATAAAATCACAAATCACAAGCCATATCTCGAAATGGCACGTCAGTTCATCGAACAGCGCGGGCGGGATCCGTTATTTGCGCTTTCCATTATTCGCCAAAACAGCAGCGTAGATTCACGCGGTAAGTATGTTCAACAAAAAAAATTGGAATATATTTTTACGCATCCCAATTTCAAACCTTTTCAACTTCCACTTGGCAATGCCGCAAAGAAACCGGGCAACACAACTTTGCGCTGGTATGCCAGCGCTTTGAGTGGAAAATATTTTCAGCAGCACGCACCCGTTCGTAAGCAGGTTGTACCCGTCGGGCATTCCGTTCGATTTGGATATCTTGAAACCGCCATATCGATGCTCGCTAGAGAAAGTAGTGACAAGACTTTCATTCCAGCGCTTGAAAAAACATGGGAGTGCATGGTCATGCACCGCATGTATGTCACTGGCGGAATTGGTTCCCTGCCTGGTTTGGAAGGCTTCGGCAACGATTATGAACTCGACCCTGATTATGCCTATGCTGAAACCTGCGCCGCCCTCGCAAGCATGTTCTGGAATTGGGAGATGGCACAACTTACTGGTGAAGCAAAATATAGCGATTTATTCGAATGGCAGTTATATAACGCGGCCGCGGTCGGCATGGGACTCGATGGCACAAGTTATCTTTATAATAATCCGCTCACGTGCCGTGGTGGAGTGTCACGAAAACCATGGTATGCCGTGCCCTGTTGTCCATCCAATCTCTCGCGCACCTGGGCTGACCTGGGGAAATATATTTATTCATCAAGCGAAAACGAAATTTTTATTCATCAATATATCAGCAGTGAATATGATGGTGGAATAGCAACAATAAAAATCAACTCCGAGTTGCCGTGGGCAGGGAAAGTAAAAATCGTAGTTACTCCATCAACTCCCAATCAATTCTCCTTGAACTTGCGATTACCATCATGGTGTGATGGAGCGGAAACTCATATTACTTGTAATGGAGAATTACTTTCGGTATCTCCACTATCTCAACAAAGCGAAATGACTGCATCAGGATATGATCCGCGCGATGGCAGGTGGTACCCCATCCATCGATCATGGAAATCTGGCGATGTGATCGAACTGGAATTTGAAATGCCGATCCGGTTACGCCGCGCTCATCGAAAAGTTAAGGGGCACCAAGGAAAGGTCGCTGTCACACGTGGGCCATTGGTTTACTGCCTGGAAAGTGTGGATAATTTAGAGATGGATATTTTTGGTTCAACAATAGAAACAGAATCTCTTGAGTCTGTACTGGATACTAACTTACTGGGCGGGATCGTAAAAATAATTGGGCAGACAAAAACAGGCAAACTCCTCACTTTTATTCCTTATAACTTGTGGGGCAATCGCGGCGAATCCACAATGACGGCTTGGGTCAACGAATGAAAACACGCTGGTCGCCAGCTGATCCGATCCCATTGCCGGAATATCCACGACCCCAGATGACACGTTCGCAATGGATCAATCTCAACGGGTTATGGGATTATGCAGTTTTGCCTAAGGAATATTCTGCGCCAAAAAAATTTGACGAAAAGATTCTTGTTCCGTATGCGATTGAATCTGAACTCTCGGGAGTTGAAAAGCCATTGCTGCCCAGTCAGCGATTATGGTATCGGAGAACATTCACAAACTCACCTGTTGTAAAGAATAAAGTTTTGCTTCATTTTGGTGCAGTGGATGACGAATGTGAGGTCTGGATAAATGGAACTCATGTTGGCGGGCATCGCGGTGGATATCTCCCTTTTTCTTTTGATATAACGGCGGAAATTATTGACGGGGACAATGAATTGGTTGTTTCCGTTTGGGATCCAACTGACACAGGTTTGCAACAGCGCGGCAAGCAGGTACTTAGTCCCAAGAGAATTTGGTACACAGCCGTTTCAGGTATCTGGCAAACGGTCTGGATGGAACTTGTGCCTGAGATCAGTATTGTTTCATTGAAGCTTATACCTGACCTTGACTCAGAAACGCTCTCAGTGGAAGTCACAGTTCGAGGTGAAACAGGTGACTTCAGCGTGGAGGCAGAGTCAACCCAGAACGGAGAAAAAATCACCTCGGTCAGCGGGCAGGCGGAAGGCACAGTTAGACTCGCGATTCCTAATCCCAGAGTCTGGAGTCCCACTGTTCCATATTTATATGACTTGCGAGTCCGTCTTATCCGTGATGGTCAAATCCTGGACGAAGTGGGAAGTTATTTTGCAATGCGTAAGTTTGGGTTGGTAAAAGACTCGCATGGCCATCTACGTTTTGGGTTAAACAATCAGCCGCTATTTTTATATGGGCCACTTGATCAGGGATATTTTCCCGATGGATTGTACACACCGCCATCGGACGAAGCGATGCTATTTGATATCGAATACACCCAGCGGATCGGATGCAATATGATCCGCAAGCACGTCAAGGTCGAACCGCTGCGCTGGTATTACCACTGCGACCGATTGGGAGTGATCGTTTGGCAGGATATGCCCAATGGCGGTTTGATCGACGGTGAAGTAGCGGCTACACTGTCGATGACGTTTGGCTTCCATCGGAATGATACGCGCCAGCTAAATCGATTTGGAAGAGCAGCTGCGGAGAACCGCGCCCGGTATCAAAGTGAGTTGAAGGAAATGATCGATCATTTGTATAACCCAGTTTGTATCGCCGTCTGGGTTCCGTTTAATGAAAGCTGGGGACAATTTCAATCTAAGGCTGTTGCGGAGTGGGGTAAGGAGTATGATCCGACACGTTTAGTGGATCACGCTTCGGGATGGTTTGATCAGGGTGGTGGAGACTTTCAGAGCAGGCATGTGTATGTGAAAAAAATGAAGCGCCCCAAACCCGATCGACGCGCTTTCGTAATCTCGGAATTTGGCGGTTACAGTTTGAAAATTTCTGGCCGAGAGTGGGATGAAGATAAAAAATATGGATACCGCTATTATGAAACATCTGACAAGTTGACAGTTGCTTATGTGAATTTGCTGGAAAAGGAACTTAAGCCGCTTGTTTCGCAGGGACTCGCGGCGGCGATCTATACACAAACCACGGATGTGGAGATCGAGATCAATGGTTATCTGACCTATGACCGCGAGGTGGAAAAGATGGATTCGGAAAAACTCAGGTTGGCGCATGTTGAACTTTATGAATTATTTCGGTGAGAAGAAATACGGCTGTATCAAAATAGCTGGTTGCTCCATCAAATAAAATTCGGGAGAAAAGGAGAAAAATTATGGAAGTCAAAGTAATTCCAATGCCTGGATGCCTGATGTTGGTTCTCGGTATATTCACTTTAGGAATAGCGCCAATCTTAATAAAACTAAAAGAGCGGAGTTGGCCGAAGTTGCTGGACGAAAAAGGACTTGTAACTCGTGGGGGCAAGTGTATTGAATGGATTGAATTTACAAAATTCGAGAGGGTTATTACGCGTGTTCAAGGAACGACGACTGAACGATTTGATTTGCTTTCGCCCCAAGGCACAGTCTCAGTGGTCGTCTATCGTTTACAAGAGGGGGCTCAGGTGCTGGAGTATATATCGCAACATTTGCCAGATTATGCAAGAGGCGTTCAAGAATAAAGCGGTGGTGGGGATTGCATGACTGATCCGCCAGATATTTTTAGTGATACCCCCATATAGATCACAAGCCAGTAAATAAAAAGAGGTTGCCCAATTTTGGACAACCTCTTTTACGGTCTTCAATTTAGTTTTGGCAAGAACATGAACCGCCGCCACCACCACCGCAACAGCCTTCTTCGGCATGTTCGTGGGATTGTTTCTTGGCATTCGGGCTATTGACTGCAAATCCGGCACCATGCTCCGGATCATTCACAAAATCGATGGTTGCGCCGCGCAAATATTCAATGGAGGTCTGGTCAACAACCAGTTTTATGCCATTGGTTTCGAATATGGTATCAACATCCTGAATATTGTTATCAAGCGCCATGCCGAAGTTTGCGCCTGAGCATCCGCACCCACCGCCGGAGACATAGACTCGCAAGGCGTAGCCTTCCAATTTGCGTTCGTCTAAAATATTTTGAACAGCTTGTGAGGCGGATGTCGTAAGCGTGATCGTTTGAACATCTAATTCTTGTAACATAGGTTTCTCCTTGAGATTGGCGGTAGAACTGGACGAATGTTATCAAATTTGAACCAGAATGTCAACGTAAATATTACGTAGACATTCTGGTTTTCTCAAAGTCGAAATTCTTTACGTGGAAGTCTCGGAAGAAATAATAATATCGTGTGATTTCGCAAAATTCGCGTTACGCTTCGTAGAAAATTGATCAGATACCAGGCTGTTTTAAGAAAACCATGTAGTTAAGATTGTTTTGCTTGACACAATGTCTCTGCGCCTGTAAAATCTTCGTGCTTGGGCGCAAGCCTATCCTAATCCTAAATTCCTCAGGAGGAATAACCTACATGTTTGAAATGGGACTTACCCCAACGGAGACCGCCGCGATTTGGGCTATTTTTGGAATAGCAATCGTCGGTTTGATGTACGCATGGTTCCTACGCTCCCAGATTATGCGGGAAGACAAAGGCACCGAAAAAATGCAGGAAGTTTGGAACGCAATCAAAGATGGAGCGAATGCTTATTTGCAGAAGCAGTTGCGCTCCATTTTGCCTTTAATCGCCATCTTAACCGTAGTGCTTTTTTTCTCAGTTTATATTGTTCCGCCTTCTCCTGAAGCATTGGAACGATTCAAAGGTTCTTCGCCGGATCAAGTGCGGTTAATGATCGGCTTTGCCCGAGCGATTGCCTTTGTGATGGGAGCAGGCTTCTCACTACTTGTTGGCAGAATTGGTATGCGGATGGCGGTTGAGGCCAATGTTCGTGTAGCTTCAGCCTCCAAGCGTTCGTTTGGCGAAGCGCTTCGAATTGCCTACCGAGCTGGTACTGTTACCGGTATGCTCACCGACGGACTCGGTCTGCTGGGTGGGACGATCATCTTTATGATCCTAGGCATTGCCGCGCCGGATGCTTTGCTTGGCTTTGGTTTCGGCGGAACGTTGCTAGCGTTGTTCATGCGTGTGGGCGGTGGAATTTTCACGAAGGCGGCAGACGTCGGCGCGGACTTGGTCGGTAAAGTAGAAGCAGGCATCCCTGAGGATGATCCGAGAAATCCTGCGGTGATCGCGGACCTCGTCGGAGATAACGTTGGTGACTGCGCCGGCATGGCCGCAGATATTTTCGAATCCTATGAAGTCACGATCGTTTCAGGCCTGATCCTTGGTCTGGCGCTCTGGCACATTACCGGGCGCCTTGAGTGGATCATCTTCCCATTGATGGTGCGCGGTATCGGTGTGTTCTCTTCCATCATCGGAACCTACTTCGTCAAGGCTGGGCAGACTGGCAAGAGTGAAGACGCCATGAAAGCCATTTTCAGCGGCTTTCTGACATCCGCTGTGGTTTCTGCCGCATTGTTCTTTATTGCAGGTTTCATGTATTTGAATACTCCCGAAATGAGTGCATGGGGCGGATGGTGGCGTTTGCCGATGGCCGTTGGTGTTGGCGTTCTGCTTGCTATCGTCATTGACCGCTTGACTGAATACTTTACCGGTACACACGCTTCTCCTGTGAACGATGTCAAGAAAGCGGCGGATACCGGCCCGGCGACCCTTATCCTTAATGGTATCTCGCTCGGTTTTGAATCATCCGTCTGGTCAGTGCTGGTGATAGCCTTGACCATTATTGCGTCCATCGCCATTTTCGGCACGATCCAAAACCCCGCTTTGGATGCAGTTGGACGCTCCACTTTTATTTTATATGGCGTTGCGATGACCGGTATCGGCATGTTGACCCTGACCGGCAACAATGTAGCCATGGACTCGTTCGGCCCGATCTCTGATAACGCCAATGGAATTGGCGAAATGGCCTGGTCTGGTAAAACAGACAAGGCCACCAAAGATGCCCAGCAGATCATGGCTGATCTTGATGCGGTAGGTAATACTACCAAGGCCATTACAAAAGGCGTGGCGATCGGCTCTGCTGTGATCGCGGCAGTTTCGCTGTTTGGTTCATTCCTTGTCGATGTTTCCCGCGCGCAAGCTAGTTTGGGAATGTCAGTTGCCCAGCAGATCCAGTCGATCGGTATTCGCGTGGATGTTCCGCAAGTATTTGTGGGCATGTTGATCGGCGGCGCTCTGCCGTGGTTGTTCTCCTCGTTCGCGATCCAGGCTGTGGCACGCGCAGCATCCTTGATCGTGTTGGAAGTTCGTCGTCAATTCAAGCTCGGTGTGCTTGAAGGTAAAGTTAAACCCGATTACGCGCAGGCTGTGGAAATTTCAACAACTGCTGCGCAAAAGGAATTAGTCTCACTTGCCTTGCTCGGCATTGTTACCCCGATCGTAGTTGGCTTGTTCCTGCAAGTGGAAGCGCTCGGCGGTTTCCTGGCAGGCATCATTGTCTCTGGTCAATTGCTGGCAGTGTTCCTAAATAACTCCGGCGGTGCGTGGGACAATGCCAAGAAGTTGATCGAAGATGAACCGAAAGACCCAGCAAGAAACCTTGGCAAAGGTTCCGAGCGCCACAAAGCTGGCGTGGTGGGTGACACGGTCGGTGATCCGTTCAAGGACACCGCTGGCCCCGCCCTCAACCCTATGATCAAGGTTGTAAACCTCGTTGCTGTTATCATCGCCCCGATAGTGGTGAAATATTCCGGAGCAACTGGCGGAACTCAAGTCGCTGTGTATGCTATCGGTCTGGCTTTGCTTGGCTTGTTAGCTTGGGCGGTTATGCGCTCCAAGGCGCCGGCACCTTCCATGTCGGTGGAGGCAGTAGCGAAACCCGTTGTAAAAGTGATGCCCACCGGTAAGAGTAAAAAGAAGTAATTGGTAAATAAATAAAAAGACCCGCCAGAAATGACGGGTCTTTTTATTCTGTGCAATTCCGCATGTATAATTAGCAAATCTAATCTTGAGAGGAATCTATTCTTATGAAAGTTGCCATTCTTGCTGGTGGACTTGGGACAAGGTTGTCTGAAGAGACAACTATAAAGCCCAAGCCGATGGTTGAAGTGGGCGGCAAGCCGATCCTTTGGCATATCATGAATATTTACGCTTACTATGGTTATAAGGAATTTGTAATCGCGCTTGGATATAAAGGCGAGATCATCAAGGATTTTTTTTTGAATTATCATTATCACTCTCATAGTTTAACTGTGCAGCTTAGAACTGGTGATATAAAAATGCATAACAACGACGGTGAAGATTGGATCGTGCATCTGCTAGATACCGGCGCGGATTCCAACACCGGAGGCCGCGTCAAACAAGTCGCCGAGTTCATCGGGAATGAACCCTTCATGCTGACCTATGGCGACGGCGTCAGCAATGTGAATATTCCGCAATTGATAGAGTTTCATAAAGAACAAAATAAACTTGTCACGATGACTGCTGTCCGCCCGCCGGCACGTTTTGGGCAGATGATTATTGAAGATCGGCGAGTAGTGCAGTTCAAGGAAAAGCCTCAGATTGCCGAAGGCTGGATTAATGGCGGTTTCTTTGTCCTTCAACCTGAGATAATAAAATATATTGCGCGCGACCAAACCGCCTGGGAGTATGAGTCGCTTGAACGTATCGCCGAAGATGGGCAATTATCCGCTTATCAACATGAGGGTTTCTGGCAGTCTATGGATACAATTCGAGATGTACATCTTCTTAATAAATTATGGCAGGAAGAAAAGGCTCCGTGGAAAATATGGTAGATAAAAATTTCTGGCAGGACCGCCCAACCTTTGTCACAGGCGGAACTGGACTTGTTGGCTCATGGCTGATACAGCGACTCGTCGAGGCAGGCGCGGATGTAGTCTGCCTGGTGCGTGATTGGGTGCCGCAGAGCGAACTTGTGCGCACAGGCTTTATTGAAAAAGTGAAAGTTGTCCGCGGAGATGTTCGCGACCGCAACATGCTTGAACGCGCGTTGGGTGAATTTGAGATCGATACCGTGTTTCACCTCGCCGCCCAAACAATTGTCACGATCGCCAACCGTAATCCCATTTCCACTTTTGAAACAAATATTGCCGGCACGTGGAATCTTTTGGAGGCTAGTTGCCGCAGTCCAAAGGTCAAACAGATCATCATGGCTTCATCAGACAAAGCTTATGGTGACCAAGAGATCCTTCCTTACAATGAAGAAATGTCTTTACAGGGACAGCACCCTTATGATGTCAGCAAATCCGCCGCGGATTTAATTGCTGCGACCTATGCAAAAAGTTATGACCTGCCTGTGGCCATCACTCGCTGCGGTAATTTTTATGGCGGCGGCGACCTGAATTGGAATCGCATCATTCCCGGCACCATTCGCTCCATCCTGCGCGGACAAGATCCAATCATCCGCTCGGATGGTCAATACATACGTGATTATTTTTATGTGGAAGACGGTGCAGCGGCTTACATCCTGCTGGCTGAACAACTCGCACTGCGTCCGGAACTCAAAGGGCAGGCTTTTAACTTCTCGAATGAGATCCAGGTCACAGTACGTGAGATCGTCGAGCATGTTGTCAGCTTGATGGGATCAAATCTTAAGCCTGAGATCCTAAACGAGACCAACAATGAAATTCGTCATCAATACCTCAGCTCAGAAAAAGCGCGGCATGTGTTAAATTGGAAGCCGCTTTTTAATTTGGATCAAGGCCTAGCTTTGACCATTAACTGGTACAAGAAATTTTTTGCCCATGAACACAAGAGCTGAAGAAATTCGCGCGCAGATCCGCGCACTAACCGCTGAATATTATACTGAGGCTTTTTCGCCCCGTGAATTTATCCCAGGCGAATCACCTGTCCCGATTTCAGGAAAGGTATTCGACGAGACGGAGTTACAGCATCTTGTTGATTCGTCGCTTGACTTTTGGTTGACGACAGGTAGATTCGCAGACCAGTTCCAAAAAGAATTTTCAAAATTTATTGGCGTTCGTCATACCATTCTTGTTAATTCGGGTTCCTCTGCAAATCTTGTTGCGCTGTCATCTCTAACTTCGCCGCAACTTGGCGATAAGGCTTTGAAACCCGGCGATGAAGTCATCACTGTTGCTGCAGGTTTCCCAACTACGGTCAACCCGATCATCCAAAATAATCTGGTGCCTGTTTTTATTGACGTCCAGATCCCAACCTATAATGTGGATGCGAATTATCTCGAAGCCGCGCTTGGCCCGCGCACACGCGCCATCATGATCGCGCATACACTGGGCAATCCGTTTGACCTGGATGCAGTTACTCAATTTGCGCTCAAGCATGACCTTTGGCTGATCGAGGATTGTTGTGACGCGATTGGCGCGACA